>NZ_PDCM01000001.1:2822500-3145079 GCF_008634025.1 Streptomyces albofaciens JCM 4342
TTCCTGGGTCAAGCTGATCTGCCCAGGGTAAGTCGGGACCTAAGGCGAGGCCGACAGGCGTAGTCGATGGACAACCGGTTGATATTCCGGTACCCGCTTTGAAGCGCCAAACATCGAATCCATTAATGCTAAGGCCGTGAAGCCGCCCTGGAGTCTTCGGACAAAGGGGAGTGGTGGAGCCGCTGACCCAAGGTGGTAGTAGGTGAGTGATGGGGTGACGCAGGAAGGTAGTCCAGCCCGGGCGGTGGTTGTCCCGGGGTAAGGGTGTAGCCCGTCATCCAGGCAAATCCGGATGGCACTTGAGGGTGAGACCTGATGCCGAGCCGATTGTGGTGAAGTGGATGATCCTATGCTGTCGAGAAAAGCCTCTAGCGAGTTTCATGGCGGCCCGTACCCTAAACCGACTCAGGTGGTCAGGTAGAGAATACCGAGGCGTTCGGGTGAACTATGGTTAAGGAACTCGGCAAAATGCCCCCGTAACTTCGGGAGAAGGGGGGCCATTGCTGGTGATCACCCTTGCGGTGTGAGCTGGTGGTGGCCGCAGAGACCAGCGAGAAGCGACTGTTTACTAAAAACACAGGTCCGTGCGAAGCCGTAAGGCGATGTATACGGACTGACGCCTGCCCGGTGCTGGAACGTTAAGGGGACCGGTTAGCTCCATTTCGGTGGGGCGAAGCTGAGAACTTAAGCGCCAGTAAACGGCGGTGGTAACTATAACCATCCTAAGGTAGCGAAATTCCTTGTCGGGTAAGTTCCGACCTGCACGAATGGCGTAACGACTTCTCGACTGTCTCAACCATAGGCCCGGTGAAATTGCACTACGAGTAAAGATGCTCGTTTCGCGCAGCAGGACGGAAAGACCCCGGGACCTTTACTATAGCTTGATATTGGTGTTTGGTTCGGCTTGTGTAGGATAGGTGGGAGACTGTGAAGCGGCCACGCCAGTGGTTGTGGAGTCGTTGTTGAAATACCACTCTGGTCGTGCTGGATGTCTAACCTGGGTCCGTGATCCGGATCAGGGACAGTGTCTGGTGGGTAGTTTAACTGGGGCGGTTGCCTCCTAAAGGGTAACGGAGGCGCCCAAAGGTTCCCTCAGCCTGGTTGGCAATCAGGTGTTGAGTGTAAGTGCACAAGGGAGCTTGACTGTGAGACTGACGGGTCGAGCAGGTACGAAAGTAGGGACTAGTGATCCGGCGGTGGCTTGTGGAAGCGCCGTCGCTCAACGGATAAAAGGTACCCCGGGGATAACAGGCTGATCTTCCCCAAGAGTCCATATCGACGGGATGGTTTGGCACCTCGATGTCGGCTCGTCGCATCCTGGGGCTGGAGTCGGTCCCAAGGGTTGGGCTGTTCGCCCATTAAAGCGGTACGCGAGCTGGGTTTAGAACGTCGTGAGACAGTTCGGTCCCTATCCGCTGTGCGCGTAGGAGTCTTGAGAAGGGCTGTCCCTAGTACGAGAGGACCGGGACGGACGAACCTCTGGTGTGCCAGTTGTTCTGCCAAGGGCATGGCTGGTTGGCTACGTTCGGAAAGGATAACCGCTGAAAGCATCTAAGCGGGAAGCCTGCTTCGAGATGAGGGCTCCCTCCCACTTGATGGGGTAAGGCTCCCAGTAGACGACTGGGTTGATAGGCCAGATATGGAAGACCGGTAACGGTTGGAGTTGACTGGTACTAATAGGCCGAGGGCTTGTCCTCAGTTGCTCGCGTCCACTGTGTGGTTCCCGGGTTGCGAACAGTCGCAGCGTCGGTGAACCAAGTTCCACTGATTTATTTCATTAATTGAAAAGTGTGCTTGTTCGCTCGAACCCGATAGGGTTTCGGTGGCCATAGCGTTAGGGAAACGCCCGGTTACATTTCGAACCCGGAAGCTAAGCCTTTCAGCGCCGATGGTACTGCAGGGGGGACCCTGTGGGAGAGTAGGACGCCGCCGAACAATCTTTGGAGGACCCTTGGTCCCAGCGTTCACGCTGGGACCAAGGGTCCTTTTTGTTTTGCCGAAGCGCGCCGAAGTGGTCGGTGCGCGAGAATGTTTGCAGTACCGAAGACAGGAGTCACGTCGATGTCCCCCAACTCTTCCGACGATCGCTCGGAGCGCAGGCCTCAGCGGCGCGACGGCGGTGACCGAGGCGGCTTTCGACGTGACGACCGTGGTCCGCGCCGGGACGACCGTGGCGGCCGGCCCTTCGGTGGTGGATACGGTGGCGGGCGCCGTGACGAGCGCCGCGACGAGCGCCGCGACGACCGCGACCGTGGTGGCTTCCGCCGGGATGATGACCGTGGCCCGCGCCGCGATGACCGTCGCGACGACCGCGGCGGCTTCCGCCGCGACGACCGCGCACCCCGCCGTGACGACCGCCGCGATGACCGGGGCGGCTTCCCCCGTGACGAGCGTGCTCCGCGCCGCGAGGGCGACCGTGGTGGTTTCCGCCGTGACGACCGCCCCGGTTTCTCGCGTGACGACCGCGCACCCCGTGGCCCGCGCCGCGACGACGACCGCGGTGGTTTCCGCCGTGACGACCGCGACCGCGGCGGCTTCCGCCGGGACGACGACCGGGGCGGTTTCCGTCGGGACGACCGCCGTGACGACCGTCCGCGCGGCCCGCGCCGCGACGACGACCGAGGCAGCTTCCGCCGTGATGACGACCGTGGCCCGCGCCGCGATGACCGTCGCGACGACCGCGGCGGCTTCCGCCGGGACGACCGTGGCCCCCGTCGCGACGACGACCGCGGCGGTTTCCGGCGTGACAACGACCGCGGTGGCTTCCGTCGCGATGACGACCGGGGCGGGTTCCGTCGCGACGACCGCGCTCCCCGCCGTGACGACCGCCGCGATGACCGGGGCGGCTTCCGCCGTGACGACGACCGTGGCCCGCGCCGTGACGACCGTGGTGGCTTCCGTCGGGATGACCGTCGCGATGACCGCCGTGACGACCGTCCGCGCGGCCCGCGCCGCGACGACGACCGCGGTGGTTTCCCGCGCGACGAGCGCGCTCCGCGCCGCGAGGGCGACCGTGGCCCCCGCCGCGACGACGACCGCGGCGGCTACCGGCGCGACGACCGTGGCCCGCGCCGCGATGACCGTCGCGACGACCGCGGCGGCTTCCGCCGGGACGACCGCGGCCCCCGTCGCGACGACGCCCGTGGTGGCTTCCGCCGTGACGACGACCGTGGCGGACGCCGTCCGTACGGTGCCGGTCGCGGCCGTGACGACCGCGGTGACCGCGGAGACCGCGGCGGCTTCCGGCGCGACGACCGGCGGGACGACCGCCGTGACCGGGAGCCGATCAAGCGGCTGCCGATCCCGGAGGACGTCACCGGTGAGGAGATCGACAAGGACGTGCGGCAGGAGCTGCTGAGCCTGCCGAAGACGCTCGCCGACGATGTCGCCCGGAACCTGGTCATGGTGGCGAAGCTGCTGGACGAGGACCCGGAGCAGGCGTACGGCTACTCGCGGGTGGCGCTGCGGCTGGCGTCGCGCGTCCCCTCCGTACGCGAGGCGGCCGGCTTCGCCGCGTACGCCGTCGGGAAGTACGGCGAGGCGCTGGCCGAGTTCCGTGCGGCGCGGCGGATGACCGGCAGCGTGGAGCTGTGGCCCGTGATGGCCGACTGCGAGCGCGGTCTCGGCCGGCCCGAGAAGGCCCTGGCCATGGCCGGTGAGCCCGAGGTGCAGAAGCTGGACCGCGCTGGCCAGGTCGAGATGCGGCTGGTCGCGGCCGGTGCCCGCCGGGACATGGGCCAGACGGACGCGGCCGTGGTGACCTTGCAGAGCCCCGAGCTGGCGTCGAACTCCGTACAGCCGTGGACGGCCCGGCTGCGCTACGCGTACGCCGACGCGCTGCTGGAGGTCGGCCGCGAGGACGAGGCGCGCGAGTGGTTCGCCAAGGCGCTGGAGGCCGACCAGGGCGGCACCACGAACGCCTCGGACCGGCTCGCCGAGCTGGACGGCGTGGAGTTCACGGACGTACTGGAAGGCGCGGGCGAGGACGAGGACGCGGATGAGGATCTGGGTGAGGACACGGAGGTGAACGAGGGCGGCGAGCGTAAGGACGAGACCGTACTCGACGCGCCGGCCGCACCTGCCGCTCCCGCCGACGCGCCGGCCGCCCCCGCCGAAGCTCCGGCCGAACCCGTCGCCCCCGCCGACGCGCCGCGCGAAGGCACCCCGAACGAAGGCACCCCGAACGAAGGCACCCCGCGCGACGACCGCCCCGAACAGAGCTGACGCGAGAAATCTGAACAGGGCTGACGCCACATACATATAGCTGAAGGGCGGGACCCCACCGGGGTCCCGCCCTTCACTCGTTCATGCTCAGCAGGTCACGCCTCCCCGCCTCCCGCGTACCGCGCGATCGGGTTCTCCAGCGTGCCGATCAGCTGGAGGGCGCCCGCCGGGTCCTGGAGGTCCACCATCTCCTTGTTGTTCCGCAGCTGGAGACGGTTCAGGCAGGAGAGCGCGAACTCGTCGGCGAACATGTCGTACTGCCGGAACTTGTCCGCGAGCTGCGGGTTGGCTTCCTGGTACGCGTGCACGCAGTCGGCGACGGTGCGCCAGAAGGTGTCCTCGTCCAGTACCCCGTTCGTGACCAGGATGCCGTTGAGGAAGCGGAAGAAGCAGTCGAAGACGTCCGTGAAGAGGGAGAGGAGCTTCTTGTCCTCGGGGACGTCGGCGCGGATGCGCTCGACGGCCGGCGGCAGCACCGCGTCCGGGTCCATCACCGCGATCTCCTCGGCGATGTCCTTGAAGATCGCGCGCTGTACGGTGCCGTCCTCGATGACCAGGATGACGTTCTCGCCGTGGGGCATGAAGACCAGGTCGTAGGCGTAGAACGCGTGCAGGACGGGCGTGAGGTAGGCGTCGACGTAGCGGCGCAGCCAGTCCGCCGGTTCGAGGCCGGACTCCTCGATGAGGGCCGCCGCCAGCGAACCGCCCTCGGGGTCGGTGTGCAGCAGCGACGCCATCGTGGCCACCCGCTGGCCCGGCTCCAGGGTGGGCACCGGGCTTTCGCGCCACAGGGCGGCGAGCATCTTCAGGTACGGGGAGCCCTTGGCGGTGGCGGCCTCGTACTGGCGGTGGTGGTAGCCGATGGCGGCGCGCTCGCGGATGATCGAGAAGCGGGCGGCCCGGAAGGTCTCGTCGCGTTCGATCAGGCCCGCCAGCCAGTCGTTGATGGCCGGGGTGGCCTCCATGTAGGCGGCGGACAGACCGCGCATGAAGCCCATGTTGAGGACCGACAGCGCCGTTTTGACGTAGTGCTTCGTCGGGTCGCTGGTGTTGAAGAAGGTACGGATCGACTGCTGCGCCAGGTAGGCGTCGTCGCCGGGGCCCAGGCAGACCAGGTGCTGCTGGGCGACCTCGGCGGCGAAGGTGACGGAGAGCTTGTTCCACCACTGCCACGGGTGGACGGGGATGAGACGGTAGTCGGCCAGGTCCAGGCCGAGGTCGCGCAGGGTGGTGGCGAACCGGTCCAGGGTCGGGCCGCCCAGCTCCGCCTCGATCAGCCGGTCGTAGTCCAGGCCCTCGCCCGCGGTGAACGTGGCGCGGTCGCGGCGCGCGGCCAGCCAGATCAGGCGCACGGGGTTCGCGGCCTCGGGGGCGTAGGAGTGGTATTCGTGTACGCCGAAGCCGAGGCGGCCGTTGTTGGCGACGAAGCAGGGGTGGCCCTCGGACATGCCGGTCTCGATGGTCTGGAAGTCGGCCTTCGCCAGTTCGGCGGCGGCCGCGGGCCCGGCGGCCAGTTTGTACGCCGTACCGGAGAGGGTGGAGCTGATCTCCTCCAGGTACACCGGGAGGATGTCGTCGCTGAGCGCGAGCGTGCGGCGCAGTTCGATGAAGAAGTCCAGCGCGTCGAGGGGGACCTCGGCGCCGTCGCGGTGGCGGGTGATGGCGTCGGCGTCGATGTGCCAGTGGTCCAGGCTCAGCCGGCGGGCGGTGAAACGGTACTCCACGCGGTCGTCGTCGCTGCGTACGACGTAGTGGCCGTCCTCGGGCAGGCGCTGTGGCGTCAGCAGGCGCTCGTGCGCGAACTCGGCGAGGGCCTTGCGCACCAGGAGGCGGTTGGCGCGCGCCCACAGCTCGGGGGTGAGGTGGCGGACGGCGTCGCGCGCCGCGGCGCCGGAGGTGTCCGCGGTGGGGTTCAGCATGGGTTTTCTCCTCGGGCGGCCAGGAACTGGCCGCGGGTGCAGGTGCTCAGGTACGCCTCGCCCTTGGGCAGCGTGACGGTACGGACGATCTCGAAGCCGACGGCCTTGTTGAGGGCGTGCACCGCCGTGTTGCCGACGGCCGGCTCGACGACGACGCGCTGGTTGCCCGGCTCGGCGAACAGCATGTCCATCACGGTGGTGATCACGGCGAGGGTGAAGCCGTGCACCGGGGCGTCGGTCGGCGCGGTCAGGAAGTGCATGCCGACGTCGCCGGGCGCCGCCTCGTGGACCTCGGTGACCTCGCGGTGCGCCGGGTCGTAGCGCTCCATCAGGAAGGCCGGTTCGCCGTTGTGCAGGCCGATGAAGGCGTCGTGGTACGGGTCGGCGTCGATGCGCGCGAACTCCTTCTCCACGGCCGCGAGGTCCGCGTCCTGCATCATCCAGTAGACGGCCTTGGGGTGGGTGACCCAGCCGTGCAGCAGCTCCGCGTCGCCGGCCGGGTCGACCGGGCGCAGCGCGAACTCGCCGAGCGAGGCGTGGGTGCGGGTGAAGACGGTCGCGGTCATACGGGGGAGACCTCCACGGGGTGGTGCGGTCCGGCCGGGGCGGCGAACTCCTGGAAGGCGATGGACTTCTCGACCGGGTAGTACTCGCGGCCGAGCAGCTCGCGGATGATGCAGGAGTTGCGGTACGCGGCCATGCCCAGGTCCGGGGTGACGAAGCCGTGGGTGTGCAGTTCGGCGTTCTGGACGAAGATCTCGCGGCCGGCGGTGTCGATGCTGTAGTTGCGGTTCACCGCGTAGCGGCCGGCGTCGTCCCAGGCGATGCGGCCGGTGAGCGGAGCGAGGAACTCCGGTGTGGCGTAGCGGTATCCGGTGGCCAGCACCAGGCCCTGCGTGGCGAGCGTGAAGTCCTGGCCCTGTTCCTCCTGGCGCAGCTGGAGGGTGTACGTGCCGGAGGCAGCGTCGTAACCGGCGCCGTGGAGGGCGGTGTTGGTCAGCAGCCGGGTCGGGCAGGGGCCGTGCAGGTTCTTCTGGTAGAGCAGGTCGAAGATCTCGTTGATCAGCTCGGAGTCGATGCCCTTGTAGAGGTTCTTGTGCGAGGCGTTGAGCCGGTCGCGGGTGGCGGCGGGCAGCGCGTGGAAGTAGTCCACGTACTCCGGAGAGGTCATCTCCAGGGTGAGCTTGGTGTATTCGAGGGGGAAGAACCGGGGGGAGCGGGTGGCCCAGGTCAGGTGGTAGCCATGGCTGTCGATGTCCTGGAGGAGGTCGTGGTAGATCTCCGCCGCGCTCTGGCCGCTGCCGACGATGGTGATGGAGTCCTTGGCCTGGAGGGCGGCCTTGTTCTCCAGGTAGTCGGCGTTGTGCAGGAAGTCGCCGCCCAGGCCCTGGCAGGCCTCGGGGATGTGCGGCGGGGTGCCGGTGCCGAGGACGAGCTTGCGGGCGCGGTAGGTCTTCTTCTCGCCGGTGGGCAGGTGGTCGGCGTGGACGACGTAGACCTGCTCGGCCTCGTCGTACTCGACGGTGGTGACCCGGTGGCCGAAGCGGAGGGTGTCGAGCTTGGCGGCGGCCCAGCGGCAGTAGTCGTTGTACTCGGCGCGCAGCGGGTAGAAGCTCTCGCGGATGTAGAAGGAGTACATCCGGCCCGATTCCTTCAGGTAGTTCAGGAAGGAGAAGGGCGAGGTGGGATCGGCGAGGGTGACCAGGTCGGCCATGAACGGCACCTGGAGGGTGCTGGTCTCCAGCATCATGCCGGGGTGCCAGTCGAAGGACGGCTTGTCGTCCAGGAACAGGCCGTCCAACTCGGCGATCGGCTCGGTCAGACAGGCGAGGCCGAGGTTGAAGGGCCCGAGGCCGATGGCCAGGAAATCGTGAGGGGCGGACACGTGGGGTCTCCGTTTGCGGGTGTCGGTCGGCCGAGGGACGGTCGGCCCGTCGGGGCGGGGCCGCGGGGCCGGTCGGCGGGGACGGTCAGCTCGCGGCGCTGAGGGCCGGTTCGGGGCGTGCGGCGAGGTACGCGCCGGCGTGCTCGGCGATCAGGTCGAGGACCGTGGCGATGTCGGCCAGCGTGGTCTCGGGGTTGAGCAGGGTGAATTTCAGGTAGTGGCGGCCGTCCACGACGGTGCCCGCGACGATGGCGTCGCCGGAGGCGAACAGCGCTTCCCTGGCGTGCAGGTTGACCTCGTCGCTCAGCACCGGGTCCCGGTCGTCGGCGTACGGCAGGTAGCGGAAGACCAGGGTGCTCAGCTGCGGCTCGACCACGACCTCGAAGCGCGGGTCGTCGTTCAGGAGCTTCCAGGCGTCGGCGGCGCGGTCCACGACCTCGTCGAAGAGCTCGCCGATGGCGTCGGCACCCATGGTGCGCAGCGTCAGCCACAGTTTGAGCGCGTCGAAGCGGCGGGTGGTCTGGATCGATTTGTCGACCTGGTTGGGGATGCGCCGCTCGGCCATCCGCGCCGGGTTGAGGTAGTCCGCGTGGTACGTGACGTGCCGCAGGGTGGCGTGGTCGCGGACGAGCACGGCGCTGGAGCTGACCGGCTGGAAGAAGGACTTGTGGTAGTCCACCGTCACCGAGTCGGCGCGCTCGATGCCGTCCAGGAGGGCGCGGCGGCGGGAGACCAGCAGGCCGCAGCCGTACGCGGCGTCCACGTGCAGCCAGGT
This sequence comes from Streptomyces albofaciens JCM 4342, assembly GCF_008634025.1. NCBI lineage: Bacteria > Bacillati > Actinomycetota > Actinomycetes > Kitasatosporales > Streptomycetaceae > Streptomyces > Streptomyces albofaciens. The sequence continues at coordinate 2,831,304 of NZ_PDCM01000001.1, forward strand.
GCCGTACTGCGTGCACAGGTCGGCGATCTCGGGCAGCGGGTCGATGCTGCCGAAGTCGGTGGTGCCCGCGGTGGCGACGACCGCCATCGGGATCAGGCCCTCGTCCGCGCAGCGCGCCAGCTCGTCGGCGAGCGCGTCGGTCCGCATCCGCTTGTCCGCGTCGCAGGGCACCGCGATCACGGCTTCCGCGCCGAGGCCGAGCAGGGTGGCCGCCTTCTCGATGCTGAAGTGGCCGACCTGGGAGGCGAGGATCCGCAGGCGGGGCAGGATGTCGGTACGGCGTACCGGAGCCGTGGCGTCCTGGGGCGCCGCACCCGGAATGCTCTCGCCCGGGTCGTTCTCGCGGGCGAGGGCCGTGCGGCACGCCTCGTCGCGGGCCAGCAGCATGGCCTGGAGGTTGGACTGCGTGCCGCCGCTGGTGAAGATGCCGTCGGCGCGCTCGCCGAGGCCGATGCGGCGGGCGGTCCAGTCGATCAGGCGGCGCTCGATGAGGGTGCCGCCGGCGCTCTGGTCCCAGGTGTCCAGCGAGGAGTTGACCGCGGACAGCACCGCCTCGCCGACCAGGGCCGGGATGACGACCGGGCAGTTGAGGTGGGCGAGGTAGCGCGGGTGGTGGAAGTAGACGGCGTCGCGGAGGTAGACCTCTTCGAGCTCGTCCAGCGCGGCGGCGGGGTCGTGCAGCGGCTGTTCGAGGTCGATACCGGCCACGGTGGGGGTCAGGCCGTCGACGGTGACGCCGGTGAAGGGGCGTTCGGTACGGGATATTTTGTCGGCTATGCGGTCGACGCCGTCGGCGACGGAGCGGCGGTAGCGCTCGGCGGTGCCGTTGTTGAGCAGCTGGGACCGGCTGTCCTGGGTCCCGGTTTCTGCGGCGGGTGACGGGTCCTCGGCGGAGCGCGCGAGGGGGCTCATGAACGTGTCCTCCCTGATGCGGACTTGCTCACGTGGGGGGATGCGCATGGAACGCCCGCGCCTGGGCAGGAGACCCGTCGGCGCAGGGGGAACGGCTCCATCCGCTTACGTGATGTGAGGTAAGCCTAACCTAACTTGTGTGGCGGCTGGGCAGGGGGTGCCGAGGCGCCGGCGCGGGACACACGCGCCGGGCCGTCATCGGGCATCAGTGGCCGTAAGGCCGGAAATCAGGCCTCTTCGTCCAGGACGCGCAGCACCAGACCGGTGGCCGGCTTGGGGCCGAACGACGTCGACTTGCGCGGCATCGTCACGCCCTTCAGCGCGAGTTGACGCACCGTTTGCTCCAGGACCGGGCGCAGCAGGACGGCCGTGCCGCCGTGCTTCGCCGCCTGCTCGACGGCGTCCCCGGCACGGTGCAGATAGCTGATCTCGGACGGGTGGTCGCGCACCCGCCACACCTCGTCCAGCAGGACCGAGTGCAGCACGGTGGCGTCCAGCTCGCGCCACGCCTCGGGACGGTCGCGGCGGATCGTACGGTCGAGCAGGTCCGCGTCGGGCCGGTCCAGCAGGCAGAACCGCTCCGGACCCGAGGCCAGCAGGAAGGCACTGCCGGGCGTCCGCTCCAGTTCCGCCAGCGCCGAATCGAGCGGGCCTTCCACCGGCCGGGCGCGGAACGCGCCGCCCAGCCCGGCCAGCGCGTCGTCCAGCGGCAGGTTCGGCAGGACGCGGTGGATGGCCCGTACCTGGAGCGGGTGGCGGGCGGAGTCCACGAGGAGCACCAGACCGCTGGCCCAGGGGCTGGCCGCGCCGTTGCCGGGGTGCTCCTCGTGCAGCCGCTGATAGGTGGCCCAGCGGTGGTGCCCGTCGGCGATCAGGGCGTGCCGCAGGGCCAGGTCCTCGTTGACGGCGGCCAGCTCACCGGGGTCGGTCACCGCCCACAGCCGGTGGGAGAAGCCGTCCTCGGTGGTGGTGGCGAGCAGCGGGGTGGTCAGGACGGTACGTTCGATGACGCCGGTGGCGCCGTTGCCGGTGCCCTGGCCGACGTAGGAGAGCAGCAGTGGCTCGAAGTTGGCGGCGGCCTCGCGCATCAGGGCGGCGCGGTCCTCGACGACCTCGGGGATCACGTCCTCGTGCGGCAGGACCGGTCCGCCCAGTTCGAGCGCGCCGATCAGCCCGCGCTGGAGGAGGCCGCCCTTGCTCTGCTCGTACACGTAGAGCGCGGGCCGGTCGTCCGTGGCCAGGACGCCCTGGGCGCGCCAGCGGCGCAGCGTCTCGGCGGCCTGGAGGTGCCGGGTGGCGGGGTCGGGTGCCTGCGGGAGGATGAGCCGCACGATGTTGTAGGGGTCGGCGGTTTCCAGGTGGCGCACGCCGTCCGGCCGCACGACGACGTCGTACGGCGGCGAGGTGACGGCCGTGAGGCTGCTGACGCGGTCCGTGGCGTAGCGCAGTCCGCGGAAAGGGTGGAGGCGAAGGCCGTCGGTGGTCATTGGGGAATGCTATGCCGCCTTTCCGAGTGCGGGATGATCGGGGGGAAACCCTTGTCCTGCTGGATATATCGGTACGCGGGCTTCCGCTTCGCGTACCGCTGATACCACTTCTGTACCTGTGTGAATAGGGAGCGAAACGGCATGAGCGAGCGGGTGCTGCGCGAGCGGCCCGGACGGTGCGACCGGGCACTGCGCGAGGCGTACGACACGGCGCTGCTGGACCTGGACGGAGTCGTGTACGCCGGCGGCTTGCCGATCGAGCACGCCGTCGCGTCGCTCACCACGGCCCGCGACGCCGGGATGCATCTGGCGTATGTGACCAACAACGCGTCCCGGACGCCGGACGCGGTCGCCGATCAGCTCACCGGGTTCGGGCTGCCGACCGCGCCGACCGACGTGATCACCTCGGCGCAGGCGGTCGCCCGGCTGATCGCCGCACAGGTTCCGGAGGGCGCGCGGGTACTGGCGATCGGCGGCGAGGGGCTGCGGGTGGCGCTGCGCGAGCGCGGCCTGGAGCCGGTGGAGTCCGCGGACGACGGCCCAGCGGCCGTGGTGCAGGGATTCGACCCGAAGCTGAACTGGGAACGGCTGGCGGAGGCCGCCTACGCCGTCCAGCGCGGTGTGCCCTGGTTCGCCTCCAACACCGACCTGACCATCCCCAAGGAGCGCGGGATCGCGCCGGGGAACGGGGCGCTGGTGGAGGTCGTACGGACCGCCACCGGTGGCGGCAGGCCCCAGGTGGCGGGCAAGCCGGAGACGCCGATGCACCGGGAGACGGTGCTGCGCACCGGTGCGCGGCGGCCGCTGGTGGTGGGCGACCGGCTGGACACGGACATCGAGGGTGCCTACAACGGCGGCGTGGACTCGCTGCTGGTGCTGACCGGCGTGACGACCGCCGCCGAGCTGCTGGCCGCGCCGCCGCAGCACCGTCCGACGTACGTGGACGCGGACCTGCGCGGTGTCCTCGCCCCGCAGCCGGAGGTTTCCGGGGACGTGGACGGCGGCTTCCGGTGCGGCGGCTGGACGGCGTCCGTACGTGACGGCGTACTGGAGCTGGACGGGGAGGGCGCCGCGCTGGACGGTCTGCGGGCGCTGTGCGCGGCCGCCTGGACTGCGGCGGGCGAGGGCAGCTGCGGCGCGGACGCGGGCAAGGCGCTGGCGCGGCTCGGGATGTAGGCAGAGCTTCCGAGAAGACGGGAAGGGCCCCGCTCGGTGACGAGCGGGGCCCTTCCCCGGGTGCGGGTACGGACCGTCGTACACGCACGGTATGGGGGAGACCGGGGCCGGTCCCGGACCGGTTCAGTCCTCGTCGGTGGCGGCCGCCGTGCCCGCCACGTACTCCGCGAGCAGGTCCTCCTCGCTGGCGCCACGCCGCCAGTAGCCGGTGAACTTCACGGCCCGGCGGTCGAAGCCACGCTCCCGTACGAGGTGGCGGCGCAGCGCCTTCACGTTGCCCGCCTCGCCCGCGATCCAGGCGTACGGGGTGCCCTCGGGCAGTTCGGCGGCGCGGACCGCTTCGAGGAGGGCGTCCGATCCGTCCGCGGGCCGCTCGTCGGCCGCGAGCCAGGTGATGTCGGCGTCCGCGAACGTGGGCAGGGCCTGGCGGTCGGCCGCGTGGGCGACGGACAGGAAGACCTTGGCCTGGGTGCCGGGGGAGAGCCAGGCCAGGATCCCGGCCACCGCGGGCAGCGCCGTCTCGTCGCCGGTCAGCAGGATCCAGTCGGTGCCGGGCGGCGGGCGGAAGTCGACACCGCCGTTGTCCTCGACGGCCGGCCCGAGGACCGAGACGCGGTCGCCGGGCCGGGCGGCCGCCGCCCAGCGCGAGGCCGGGCCGCCGGCCGCGCCGCCCGGGGCGTCCGCGCCGTGCAGCGCGAAGTCCACGTCGATCTCGGCGGATTCGTGGCGCTGCTCGCGGATCGTGTACGAGCGCATCAGCGGCCGCTCGGCGGGGTCCTGGGCGCGCCAGGCCGGGTACCAGTTCTCGCTCTGGTCGGCGAAGACCGGCTCGGTCTGGTGGGCCTGCGGGAGGAACAGTTTGAACCGCTGGTCACGGCCGCCGGAGACCAGCTCGCCGAGCCGTTCGCCGCCGAAGGTGATCCGGACCATGGAGGGCCCGAGCCGGCGGGCGCGCACGACGTGCACGTCGAAGAAGCGGAACGGGGTGGTGGCGGGTGCGGCGGTCGTGGTCATGCGGAGGAACCTCCCGGAACCGTGACTCGGTGACTGCGGTGGGGGCGGGGAGCTCGGCCGGGCCGGCCGGTGCGGCGGCCGGCCCGGCGTCGCGTCAGGCGACCTTCTTGGCGTTCTTGATGGCCTTGGTGAGCTCCTCGATCAGCGGGGCGGCGCCCGCGTAGGAGAAGCGCGGCTCGCTGGACCAGCCGGTGACCTGGCCGGCCTTGACGGCGGGCAGCTTGTTCCAGGCGGGCTTGGCGGCGAGGTCCTTGGGCTGGAGGGCGGAGGTGCGGTTGTCCAGCATCAGCACGTCGGCCGGGTACTTGTCGGCGTTCTCCCAGCTCAGGTTCTCGAAGTAGCCGCCCTTGTCCAGGTTGTCCGGCACGATGATGTCCACGCCCAGGGACTTGTAGTACATGATGTCCGAGTTGATGCCCGGGTTGGAGGCGTAGAAGAGGTCGGCGCTGCCGGAGCAGGCGAGCACCCGCACCGGGTTGGACTTGGCGGCCTCGCGCAGCTCGGCCGAGGCCTTCTCGAAGCGGGCCTTGGCGTCGGTGACCTTCTTGGCCTTCAGGTCGGCGCCGAGGGACTGCGCCAGTTCGGCGTACCGCTCGATGATCTTCACCAGCGGGACCCGGGCCGAGGTGATGGCCACCTGCTCGGCCAGCTTGGTGATCTTGTCCTTGCTCTGTTCCGGCACGAACCACAGGGCGCCCGGCTCGTACATGTTGGTGATCAGCAGATCGGGATTGAGGGCCGCGTACTTCTCGACCGCGAACTGGTTGTACGCGTTGCCGATGATGGTGACCCGGTCCACGTCGATGTCCCCGGCCTGCGGGTCCGGCTTGCCGTCCTTGAGCTTGGTCGGGCCGAAGACGCCGACGACCTGCTTGTCGATGCCGAAGTCGTGCAGGGCGGCGGCGGTGCCGGTGAAGGCGACGATGCGCTGCGGCGTGTGGTCGAGGGAGACCTTCTTCTTGCGGTCGTCGGTGAAGGACCAGGCGCCGCCCTTGACGTCCCCCTTCGACCCCGATTCCTTGCCGCCGCAGGCGGCCAGCAGGGCGCCGATGCCGACGGCGCCACCGGCGGCGAGGACGCCGCGGCGGGTGAGGGATACGCTTCGGGAGGTGCTCATGGCTGCTGTGCTTCTCTCTGGGCTGGGCCTCGGCACGGCCGGCAAGGCTTGACGGGACTTCAGCCGGTCGTTCACGGTCTTCAGTACGGTTTCGGCCGGACATCAGGACGTACCGCAAAGGACCGGTAAAAGGCCCGGCGGAACGACTTGATGTCTGATCGTGAGGGTAGGCTAACCTAACTCCCGTGTTGGTTGACAGTCCCCCCGAAGCAGCAAACGCCCCCGTGGCACCGCAACGGCGGCAGCTCACTCGCTCGGCGGGGCTCGTCGCCGCCGTCGGCGCGCTCGCCGTCGTCACCGTCCTCGGCATCGCCGTCGGCGCGAAACAGGTACCCCTCGACCAGGTCTGGCACGCCCTCTTCCACTACACGGGCGACGACGCCGACGTGGTCGTACGGGACGTCCGCCTGCCGCGCACCCTCCTCGGCCTGCTGGCCGGCGCGGCCCTCGGCCTGGCCGGCACCGTGATGCAGGCGCTCACCCGCAACCCGCTCGCCGACCCCGGCGTCCTCGGGATCAACGCGGGCGCCTCCGCGGCCGTCGTCTCCGCCATCAGCTTCCTGGGCGTCACCTCACTGGCCGGATACGTCTGGTTCGCCTTCCTCGGCGCCGCGGTCGTCTCGGTCGCCGTGTACGTGCTCGGCGGCACCCGCAGCGCCACACCCGTACGGCTCGCGCTCGCCGGAACCGCCCTGACCGCCGCGCTCATCGGCTACATCAACGCCGTCAACATCATGGACACCGCGGCGCTGGACAAGATGCGCTTCTGGACGGTCGGCTCGCTGGCCTCCGCCACCATGACCACGGTGGGGGAGGTCGCGCCGTTCCTCGCGGCCGGCGCGGTCGTCGCGCTCGCCGTCGGACGGCCCCTGAACGCCATCGCGCTCGGCGACGACCAGGCCCGGGCGCTGGGCGCGCGGCTGACCCGCACCCGGGTGCTGGCCATGGTCGCCGTCACGCTGCTGTGCGGCGGCGCGACCGCCGCCTGCGGCCCGATCGTCTACGTCGGCCTGATGGTCCCGCACATCGTCCGCGCCGTCACCGGCCCCGACCTGCGCTGGATCCTGCCGTACTCCGCGGTGCTCTCGCCGGTCCTGCTGCTCGGCGCGGACGTCCTGGGGCGCGTCGTGGCACGGCCCGGGGAGATCCAGGTCGGCATCGTGACGGCCGTCATCGGCGGCCCGGTCTTCATCTATCTCGTACGGCGCCGGAGGATGGCCCAGCTGTGAGTTCCACCGTCAAGACCGACACCGGCACGGCACCCGGCGCGGCGGCCGCGCGGACCGGCGGGCCCGTACGGGCGGTGCGCACCGCCGGCGGCCTGTCCGTACGCCTGGACGTGCGCACCCTCGTCGTCGCCGTGCTGCTGGCCGTGGTGGCGCTGGCCGCGAGCGTGCTGCTGATCGGCACCGGCGACTTCCCGATGAGCCCCGGCGACGTCCTCGCCACCCTCACCGGCTCCGGCACCACCGCCCAGGAGTTCATCGTCAACGACCTGCGGCTGCCGCGGGTCCTGGTCGGGCTGCTGGTCGGCGCCGCCTTCGGGGTGTCCGGCGCGGTCTTCCAGGCGGTCTCCCGCAACCCGCTGGGCAGCCCCGACGTCCTGGGCTTCTCCCAGGGCTCGACGGTCGGCGCGCTGCTGGTCATCGTCTTCTTCCAGGGCGGCACCTTCGCCATCGCGGCCGGCTCGGTCGTCGGCGGTGTCGTCACCGGACTGGCGATCTTCCTGCTGGCCTGGAAGGGCGGCATCCACGGCTACCGCTTCGTGCTCGTCGGCATCGGCGCCGCCGCGATGCTCTACGCGATCGTCCTCTACCTGATGACCAAGGCGAACATCGTCGAGGCGTCCCAGGCCACCACGTGGATGGTCGGCACCCTCAGCGGCCGGGACTGGGGCCAGGTGTGGCCACTGGCCCTGGTGTGCGCCCTGCTGATCCCCCTGGCCCTGCTGTACGGACGGCCGCTGCGCATGCTGGAGATGGGCGACGACGCCGCGTACGCGCTGGGCGTGCGGGTCCACCGGGTGCGCGTGGTGCTGCTGGCGGCGGCCGTGGTGCTGGTCGCCGCGGCCACCGCGGCGGCCGGGCCGATCGCCTTCCTCGCGCTGACCGCGCCGCAGCTCGCACGCCGCCTGACCCGCTCGCCCGGCCCCAACCTGCTGCCCGCCGCCCTCATGGGCGCCGCCCTCCTGGTCGGCGCCGACTGGATCTCGCAGCAGGTCTTCGGCGCCGACCAGCTGCCGGTCGGCGTGCTGACCGGCGTACTCGGCGGCTGCTACCTGCTGTGGCTGCTGGCCTCCGAGCGCAAGGCGGGCCGGATATGAGCGCGCCGGACACGGACCGAACCGCCACCGGCCACCGCACGACCCCGAGCGCGCCGCACCGGGCCCCCACGGCGCAGACCCGACAAGGAGCAACGCAGTGAGCCGTCTCACGGCCGAGAACGTGACCCTCGCCTACGACCAGCGGGTCATCGCCGAGGACCTCTCGGTGGCCATACCGGACCAGTCCTTCACGGTGATCGTCGGACCGAACGCCTGCGGCAAGTCCACGCTGCTGCGCGCGCTGTCGCGGATGCTCAAGCCCGCCGCCGGCTCGGTGCTGCTGGACGGCGCGGCCATCTCCTCGCTCCCCGCCAAGAAGGTCGCCCGTACGCTCGGGCTGCTGCCGCAGTCCTCCATCGCGCCCGACGGGATCACCGTCGCCGACCTGGTGGCCCGCGGCCGCTACCCGCACCAGGGACTGCTGCGCCAGTGGTCGGGGGAGGACGAGCGGATCGTCCGGGAGTCGATGGACGCGACCGGCGTCGGCGAGCTGGCCGAGCGCTACGTGGACGAACTCTCCGGCGGCCAGCGGCAGCGCGTGTGGATCGCCATGGCGCTCGCCCAGCAGACGCCACTGCTGCTCCTGGACGAGCCGACCACGTACCTGGACATCCAGCACCAGATCGAGGTGCTGGACCTGTGCGCCGAACTGCACGAGGAGCAGGGCCGTACGCTCGTCGCCGTCCTGCACGACCTCAACCACGCCGCGCGCTACGCCACCCACCTGATCGCGATGCGCGGCGGCGAGATCGTCGCCGAGGGGACGCCGCAGGAGGTCGTCACCGCCGACCTCGTCGAGCGGGTCTTCGGCCTGAAGTGCCAGGTCATCGACGACCCGGAGACGGGCACCCCGCTGGTGGTCCCGGCGGCGCGCACGGCGCGTGCGAAGGCGGCGGCCGAGGTGGCCGCGGCGTCCTGAGGCCTGCGGCGGGCCCGGCCGCCGTGCGGGCCGGGCCCGCCGTCACAGCAGCGTCCGCAGGCGCAGCAGGTCGCGGAAGCCCGCCTCCAGCTTGACCCGGCCGCTGCCCCACGCCTTGGCGAAGTGCAGTTCGCCGTCGACCAGGGCCACCAGGTCGTCGCCGCGCATCGACAGGCGGATCTGGGCCCGGTCGGGCGGCGGGCCGGGGACGCTGGTGACGTCCTCCAGGGCGCCGTTCGCCAGCCGCCCGACGAAGGTCACGTCCAGGTCGGTGATCCAGCAGCTCAGCGACCGGTCGAGGGCGGCGGCACCGCGCACGGCGCCGTTGGCGGTGGAAAGGTTCTGTGCGAGCCGGCCGAGGGCGGCGCGGCACTCTTCGAGGGTTGCCATCGCGATCGACGATACGCCGCCGCGGGCGGGCGTCCGATGGCCCGGAGGGTGGCCGGTTCGAGGTAGCGTCAAGGCATGCAAGAGCCGAGAGAGCCGGTGGCGGACGGGGTGCCGGACGGTACGGACCTGGACGGTACGCACTCGGGTGGTCCGGACGCGGACGGGCCCGCCGGGCCGCGGCCGCTCGGTGTCGTGGTCACGCCCACCGGGAACCCCGACGTCGACGCCCAGCTGGAGCGCCTGGCCGACGCCGACCACCTCGCCGCGAGCGGGCACCTGGAGGTGTACGAGGATGTGCACCGGGGACTGCGCGACGCGCTGGCCGCTCTCGACCAGCGCCCCGGTCCCGCCGGCCCGTCCGGCGCGCCCCGGTCCCCGCAGCCGTCCGCAACGTACGACAACAGGAGCTGAACCACAGGTGGCAGGTGTGGCACGACGCCGACTCGACGCGGAGCTGGTGCGCCGCAAGCTGGCCCGGTCCCGCGAGCACGCGAGCCAGCTGATCGCCGCGGGGCGGGTGACCGTCGCCGGGGCGACGGCGACCAAGTCCGCCACCCAGGTGGAGACCAGCGCGGCCCTGGTCGTGCGCGCCGACGACAGCGACCCCGACTACGTCTCGCGCGGCGGCCACAAGCTGGCCGGGGCGCTCGCCGCGTTCACCCCGCTCGGCCTGAAGGTGACCGGGCGCCGCGCGCTGGACGCGGGCGCCTCCACCGGCGGCTTCACGGACGTACTGCTGCGTGCCGGGGCCGGGCACGTCGTCGCCGTGGACGTCGGGTACGGACAGCTCGCCTGGTCGCTGCAGAGCGACGACCGGGTCACCGTCAAGGACCGTACGAACGTCCGCGAACTGACGCTGGAGCAGATCGACGGCGTGCCCGTCGACCTCGTCGTCGGCGACCTGTCCTTCATCCCGCTCGGCCTGGTGCTGCCCGCGCTCGTGCGCTGCGCGGCGCCCGACGCCGACCTGGTGCTGATGGTCAAGCCGCAGTTCGAGGTCGGCAAGGAGCGCCTGGGCAGCGGCGGCGTGGTGCGCAGCGCCGAACTGCGGGCCGAGGCGGTGCGCGGCGTCGCGGAGCGGGCCGCCGAGCTGGGCCTGGGCGTGGCCGGTGTGACCGCGAGCCCGTTGCCCGGCCCCTCCGGCAATGTCGAGTACTTTCTGTGGCTGCGTGCCGGGGCGGCTGCACTGGACCCGGCGGATGTCGACCGAGCAGTGGCGGAGGGGCCCCGTTGACCAGTTCTGAAACATCCGGAGCGGCCGGGACGGCCGGGACGGCCGACGCGCGTACCGCGGCGTCGGCGCACGGTACCGGCCAGGCCGCGGCGACCGGACGGCGCACCGTCTTCCTGCTCGCGCACACCGGCCGCCCCGCGGCCGTGCGCAGCGCCGAACTCGTCGTCCAGGGGCTGCTGCGCAGCGGCATCGGCGTACGGGTGCTGGCCGAGGAGGCCGCGGACCTGCCGCTGCCGGCGTCCGTGGAACGCGTCGAGTCCGAACAGTGCGCGGCCGAGGGCTGCGAACTGATCGTCGTCCTCGGCGGCGACGGGACGCTGCTGCGCGGCGCGGACTTCGCCCGTACGTCCGGGGTGCCGATGCTCGGCGTCAACCTCGGCCGGGTCGGCTTCCTCGCCGAGGCCGAGCGCGACGACCTGGACAAGGTCGTCGACCGGGTCGTCACCCGCTCCTACGAGGTCGAGGAGCGGATGACCCTCGACGTGCTCGTCCGCAACAACGGCAGCATCGCGCACACCGACTGGGCGCTGAACGAGGCGTCGGTGGAGAAGGCGGCGCGCGAACGGATGCTGGAGGTCGTCACGGAGGTCGACGGGCGGCCCGTCTCGCGCTTCGGCGGCGACGGCGTGGTGTGCGCGACCCCGACCGGCTCCACCGCCTACGCCTTCTCGGCGGGCGGCCCGGTGGTCTGGCCCGAGGTCGAGGCGCTGCTGATGGTGCCGATCAGCGCCCACGCGCTGTTCGCCAAGCCGCTGGTCACCTCGCCGGACTCGGTGCTGGCGGTGGAGGTGCAGCCCAAGACGCCGCACGGCGTGCTGTGGTGCGACGGCCGCCGGAGCGTCGAACTGCCCGCGGGCGCCCGCGTCGAGGTCCGCCGCGGCGCGGTCCCCGTACGCCTCGCCCGCCTGCACCACGCCTCCTTCACGGACCGCCTGGTCGCCAAGTTCGCCCTGCCGGTGGCGGGGTGGCGGGGGGCGCCGCAGTAGGGGGCCCGTGGGCTTCGTACGGGGCGGGACCCGGGCTTCACAGCGGTTTCGTACGGGGTGAGGTCCTGGGCATGGGGCCCAGGACCACGGCCGCGGCCGTGAGCGTCGCCAGCAGGCCGTGGACCAGCGCGGGCGCGGGCTGTTCCGGATAGCCGGGTAACAGTGGCTGGGCGAGGTTGACCGTGGTGTGCACGACGACCGCGACGAGCACGCTGCCGCCGGTGCCGGCGACCAGCCGGACCATCGGGAACCGCACCGCGACCGACCCGAGCACCTGGTCGGCGATCCAGAGGGCCGAGCGACCCGCCTGGACGTACGCGACCAGGTGCCGGGCCGCCCATATCAGCCCGATCACCAGCCCGGCGCCGAGCGCCCCGAAGCGCTCCCGCACGGGCCGCAGCGGATATCCCGTCCAGCCCGCCTCCTCGGCCAGTGCGGCAAGGAAGTACGGGGCGAGCAGCAGCGGCACGGACGCGAGCGGCGAACGGGACCCGCCGGGCGGCCTCCCGGCCAGCGCCATCAGCCCGTACGTCATGAGCATCAGGACCGGGACCAGGAGGACGGCGGTGACCCACCAGGCCCGACGCCTGGTGCTGCCCCCGGAGACGGCCCGCTTCATCAGCCGCCGCACCCCCTCCCCGTCCTCCTCCCGGAAGACGAGGATCGCGGCCACCGTGACCGGCGGGACGAACTGGAACGCGCTCACCGGCATGCCCGTCGGCAGCGAGCCGGTCCCGTCGAAGACGGCGCCTACGAGCCAGAACGGGACGGAGAGGACGGCCAGCAGCGCGACGAACGCCAGCGGTGATCTGCCGGTCGCCGGGGTGCGGGTCATGGCTTTCGCGGGAGGCATGGCTTCTCCGGCGGGCCGGCGGACAGCCGGTCTGCGGGTGGCGAGGCGGGCGCCGCGCGGGCGGCGGTGAGGGTGGTCACGGTCGTCGGAACGGTGGGGCGGTAACGGCGGTGAGGGCGGCCAGGGTGGCCCCGGTGGTCGGGGCGGGCGGGGCGGCGAGTGGCCGCCGCCGGTTCGGGCCGGTGTGGGCGCTTGGTCATGATGTCGTCCCCCGATGGTGCTGCGTGGCGTTCGTCGGTGAGGCGCCCGGCTGTTCACGCCGCCGCGAGCGTCTCCGTCGCGCGGCGGCGCAGGGTCGCGTGGACCGGGAGGCCGGTGGCGAGCAGGGCCAGCAGGAGCACGCCGCCGGATATGCCGAGGGCCGCCGTCCAGGGGAGGTACGGCAGCGCGCTTCCGTACGCGGACCGCAGGAGCGGGGCGAGGGTGCAGAGCGCGATGGCGGTGCCCAGGAGCAGCGCCGTGGCCGCGACGACGGCCGACTCCCAGGCGGCCATCGCCCGCAGCCGGAGCGGATGGGTCCCGATCAGCCGCAGCAGCGCCAGGTCACGGCGGCGCTCGGCGGTGATCATGGCGAGGGTGTTGGCGGCGGCGATGGCGGCGAAGCCCGCGTACAGGGCGGTGCCCGCGTAGTCCATCCAGACCGACTGCGGCGGCCCCGCGGAGCCGGTGTGGTGCAGGGCGGTGGTGTGCGTCGCGATCTTCGTCGTGCCGAACGCGACGACCAGCACCAGCGGGACCACGGCGGCGGAGAAGCGGCGCGACTGGGTCGTCACGTTCAGCATGGCCAGTTCGGCGGCGCTGCCGAGGCGGCCCGCCGACCGGGCGACCAGCCAGGCCACCGGCCCGACGATGCGGGGCCCGAGCAGGCCCACGCCGAAGCAGAACAGCAGCAGCACGAGGAACGCGCCCTGGCCCGCCTTCTCCGGCCGCCCGGCCAGGACCGAGGAGACGACCACGCCGCCCGCCACCGCCGCCAGGCCCAGCGGCAGCCGCAGCAGCCCCAGCTCGCGCCGGCCCGCCGCGGCCTCCTCCAGGGCGCGCGCGGGACGCAGCCCGGCGAAACGGCTCGCGGCGAGCACGCCCGCGAGGGCCGAGGTGAGCGTCGCCACCGCCACGCACACGGGCAGCGCCACCCAGCTGAACGTGAAGCCGACGCCGGGCGGGATCAGGCCGTGGTCCGCCATCCCCGTGAACCACCAGCGCCCCACCGCCCCGCCGAGCGCGAACCCGGCCACCGCCGACGGCACCGCCGCCGCCACGGCCTGCGCCGCGACCGCGCGCCGGATCTGCCACGGCCGGGCGCCGATCGCGCGCAGCATCGCGAATTCGCGATGCTGCTGGGTCACGGCCGTGCCCATGGTCGAGGCGATCACGAACACGGACAGATAGATCGAGACGATCAGAAAACCGGCGGCCATGACGCCCACTTCGGAGGAGGCCATGGCGCGCCGGGCGGCGGCCGGGACGCCCGCCGCGCCGGTGGTGGCCAGCAGCATCGTCGAGGCGCTGACCACGGTGGCCGCGAACAGGGCCGCCAGGGCCGTGCCGGTGAAGGACGCCCGGTGCCCGCGCAGGGCCGCCCGCGCCAGCCCGCTGGTCGCCCGGCCCGTGGGCGCCGGAGCCCCCGCCCCGGCGTCGGCCCCCGCAGCACCGCGGGTCCCTGCGCGGGTCCCCGCCTCCGCACGGACCCCCGCCCCACCTTCCCCGGACATCTGCACACCCTTCCGATCGTGTTCTCTTTCCAGCGTGACGGGCGGGGCGGGGGCTCCGCCATGAGGCACCCACCCGTTCCCGGGGTGGGGTTTTCCGCAGTACGGAGGGCCGGGGCGAGGGGCGGCCGTCGCGGGGCGGGCCCGGGACCTCGTAAGGTCGTATCCGTGTTGGAGGAGATGCGGATCAGGTCCCTGGGCGTCATTGACGATGCCGTCGTCGAGCTGTCGCCGGGTTTCACGGCGGTGACCGGCGAGACGGGCGCGGGCAAGACCATGGTCGTCACCAGCCTCGGGCTGCTGCTCGGCGGGCGCGCCGACCCCGCCCTGGTGCGGATCGGCGCCAAGTCGGCGGTCGTGGAGGGCCGCATAGCGGTCGGCCCCGCCGCCCCCGCCGCGGTGCGCGCCGAGGAGGCGGGCGCCGAGCTGGACGACGGGACGCTGCTGATCAGCCGCACGGTCTCGGCCGAGGGCCGCTCGCGCGCCCATGTCGGCGGGCGTTCCGTACCGGTCGGACTGCTGGGGGAGTTGGCGGACGACCTGGTCGCGGTGCACGGCCAGACCGACCAGCAGGGGCTGCTGCGCCCGGCCCGCCAGCGGCAGGCCCTGGACCGTTACGCGGGCGACGCGGTGTCCGTGCCGCTCGCCGAGTACACCACCGCCTACCGCCGCCTGCGCGCCGTCGCCGCCGAGCTGGACGAGCTGACCACCCGGGCCCGCGAGCGCGCGCAGGAGGCCGACCTGCTGCGCTTCGGCCTGGAGGAGATCGCCGCGGCCGACCCGCAGCCCGACGAGGACACCGAGCTGGCCGCCGAGGCCGAACGGCTCGGCCACGCCGAGGCCCTGGCCTCCGCCGCCGCTGCCGCGCACGCCGCGCTGGCCGGCAACCCCGAGGACCTGGAGGCCGTGGACGCCACCACCCTGGTCGCGGGCGCGCACCGGGCGCTGGACGCCGTACGCAGCCACGACCCGGCGCTGTCCGCGCTCACCGAGCGGCTGGGCGAGATCGGCATCCTGATGGCGGACGTGGCGGGCGAACTGGCCAGCTATGCGGACGGGCTGGACGCGGACCCCCTGCGGCTGGCGGCCGTGGAGGAGCGCCGCGCCACCCTCACGCACCTGACGCGCAAGTACGGCGAGGACGTCGCCGCCGTGCTGGCCTGGGCCGAGGAGGGCGCGGCCCGCCTCGCCGAACTGGACGGCGACGACGACCGGATCGGCGAACTGACCGCCGAGCGGGACGAGCTGCGCGCGGAACTGGGCCGTCTGGCGCAGGCGTTGACCGATGCCCGCGAGGCGTCGGCGAAGCGATTCGCCGACGCGGTGACGGCCGAGCTGGCCGAGCTGGCCATGCCGCACGCCCGGGTGAGTGTGCGCATCACCCAGACGGAGACCGGCGAGGACGACGGCATCGAGGTCGGTGGCCGCACGGTCGCCTTCGGTCCCACCGGCGCCGACGAGGTGGAACTCCTGCTCGCGCCGCACCCCGGCACCCCGCCCCGCCCGATCGCCAAGGGCGCCTCGGGCGGTGAACTCTCCCGTGTGATGCTCGCGGTGGAGGTCGTCTTCGCCGGTTCCGACCCCGTGCCGACGTATCTGTTCGACGAGGTGGACGCGGGCGTCGGCGGCAAGGCCGCCGTGGAGGTCGGCCGCCGCCTGGCCCGCCTGGCCCGGTCGGCGCAGGTCGTGGTGGTCACCCACCTCCCGCAGGTCGCCGCGTTCGCCGACCGTCAGCTGCTCGTGGAGAAGACCCACGACGGCTCGGTGACCCGCAGCGGCGTCACGGTCCTGGAGGGCGAGGAGCGGGTCCGCGAACTGTCCCGCATGCTCGCGGGCCAGGAGGACTCCGAGACGGCCCGGGCACACGCGGAGGAACTCCTCGAAACCGCCCGCGCGGGGCGCTGATCCGGCAGGTGAGAGCGTCCCCCTGACAGGCCCGGCCGCCCACCCCTAGCCTGACGATCATGATCGCAACGCTGTCCGAGGCCCTTCCCCTCGGAACCGCCGCGGCCGTCACCCGCGCCGCGTACGGTCTGCTCCGGCGCCGGGCGCCCGGCGGGCGCGGACGCTGGGAGCGGACGAACTACGCGGGCCGTACGGTCGGCCTGTACGGCGGGCCGGCCGTCGTGCTGGGCACCGCCGCCGCTGCCGTGACCGCGCCGGGGCTGTCCGCCCGTACGCGCGGCGCGGCGGCGCTGGCCGTCCTGGCGGCGGGCGGCTGCGGCGCGTACGACGACCTCGCCGGGGCGGGCGATCCGCGGCGCGGCTTCCGGGCGCACCTGTCGGCCCTGCGCGACGGGGAGTTGACCAGCGGCGCGGTGAAGCTCTTCGGCATCGGCGCGGCCGGGCTGGCCGCCGGTGCACTGCTCAAGCACCGGCCGCTGGACAAGGCGCTGGCCGGAGTGGTGATCGCGGGCGCCGCGCACGTCGTGAACCTGGTGGACGTACGGCCGGGCCGGGCGCCCGCCGCCGTGCTCGCCGCCGCGGCTCCGGGGCTGCTGCGGAGCGGACCGGCCGGGGCCCTGTCCGCCGCCCCGGCAGGGGCCGCGGCGGCGGTCCTCGCGGACGACCTGCGGGAGCGCAGCATGATCGGCGACGCGGGCGCCCACGCCCTGGGGGCGGGCCTCGGCCTCGCCGTCGCCGCCGGATACGGCCGTACGGGACTGGCCGCGCACGCCGCCGCCCTGGTCGTGGCCGCCGCGGCCGGCGACCGGATCAGCCGGGCGGCCGGCGCCGTCGGCGCGTAACGGCCGGCCCCCGCACCAGGTCACTGCCGCTGGGCCAGAGGAGTGGCCGGTTTGTCGCCCATATGGGTGGTCACGTGAGTGTATGGGCGATGTGCGCCTTTGGGACGGCCCGTCGGCGGTGCCGAATGCACCGTCGGGGCTGGCATCCTGGGCCCAGCGCGTACGGCGGGCACGGCCGCGCGCCGCCCCACGGGCCTCGCTCCGGACGGCGGCGGGCCCCGCGGCGCCGCCCGATCTGCCACCGACCATGGAGCCCCGCCCACGTGACCAGCATCCCGGCCCCGCCGCACGGACGGTCGCCGCTGCGCACGGTCCAGGTGCTGGGCCGCGGCGGCGCGGGCAGCGCCGCCCACGTCCGTTCGCTGGCCGCCGGGCTGGTGGCCCGTGGGGTCAGGGTGACGGTGTGCGCCCCGCCCGACACGGAAGGCGCGTACGACTACACGGACGCGGGCGCCCGCTTCGTACCCGTACCGCCGCGTGCCGACCCGGCGAGCGTCACCTCGCTGCGCGCCGCCTGCGGGGACGCCGACCTGGTGCACGCGCACGGCCTCCGGGCGGGCCTGCACGCCTCGTTGGCCCTCCAGGGCGCCCGCGGCCGCCAGGTGCCCCTTGTGGTCACCTGGCACACCAAAGCGCCTGCGGAGGGGCCGGGCGCCCGCCTCGTGCGCCTGCTGGAGCGGCGTGTGGCACGGGCCGCCGCGGTCGTCCTGGGCGCCTGCTCCGACCTGGTGGACCGGGCGCGCGAGCGCGGCGCCCGGGACGCGCGCCTGGCCCCCGTCGCCGTTCCGGCGCCCCGGCCGGGCGGCCGCCCGCTCACCGCCGAGGACCGTCCGGCCCACAAACTGCGCGCCGAACTGGGCGCCGTCGACCGCCCCTTGCTCCTCGTCGTCGGCCGGCTGGAGACCCACCAGGGCCACGACCTGCTGCTGGACGCGGCGCACGCCTGGTGCGCCCTGGACCCGCAGCCGACGGTCGTGGTCGCGGGGGAGGGCGGGCTGCGGGCGACGCTCCAGCGGCGCATCGACACCGAGGCACTGCCGGTGCGTCTGCTCGGCCGCCGCGACGACGTGCCCGAACTCCTCGCCGCCGCCGACCTCCTGGTGCTGCCCAGCCGCTGGGAGGCCCGCTCGCTGATCGCCCAGGAGGCGCTGCGGGCCGGGGTGCCGCTGGTCGCCACCGACGTCGGCGGCACCCGTGAACTGGTCGGCCGCGCCGCCGAACTGGTCCCGTACGGCGACGCCGCCGCCCTGGCCCGTACGGTCCTCGGCCTGCTCGCCGACCCCGCCCGCCGGGACGCGCTCGCCGCGGCCGGCCGCGCGCAGGCCGCCGGCTGGCCGACCGAGGACGCCACGGTCGCGCAGGTGCTGAGCGTCTACGACGAGCTGATGCAGCGGCGGGAGGGCTGAGCGCCCGCGAAAAAACGGGGCGCCCCCGCAGGGCGGCGGTGGGTAGAGTCGCCCGGCACCGCGGATGATCATCGGCCGCGGTCCGGTACATCCCGTACGACAGGAGGCCCCAGTGACCGCCGCTCTTCTCGGCTTCGCGCTCTTCGCCCTGCTGGTGTCGATGGCCCCCGGGCCGGACACCCTGCTGGTGCTGCGCAACTGCCTGCGCGGCGGCAGACGGGCCGGGGCGGCCTCCGCGCTCGGTTCCGCGGCGGGCTCGCTGGTCTGGGCGGCCACCGCGGCGGCCGGGCTGGCGGCGGCGCTGCAACGCTGGGACGCGGCCTTCATGGCCGTACGGCTGGTGGGCGCGGCCTACCTGGTGGTGCTGGGCGCGCAGGCCCTGTGGACGTACCGGAAGGCGGCCACGGGCGCGACGGAGGCGGTGAGGGAGCACACCGGAGACGACGCGGCGGCGCTCGGCCCGCTGCGCGCGTTCCGGCTGGGGCTCTTCGGCTGCCTGCTCAACCCCAAGGTCGGGATCTTCTTCGTCGCCGCCGTCCCCCAGTTCCTGCCGGAGGGGCACTCGGCGTTCGCGGTGACGCTCCTCTTCGGAGCGGTCGACGCCGTGATCGCGGGTACCTGGCTGCTGCTGGTCGCCGTGTGCGCCGGACGGCTGCTGGAGTGGCTGCGGCGGCCCAAGGTGCACCGCAACCTGGAGCGCGGCACCGGCGGCGTCCTGCTGGCGCTGGGCATCGGCACGGCGGCCGAGACGCTGCGCGCCTGAGCGCTCACTTCCCGGGGGCCCTCACCCCCGATCCGTGTGCCGCCGAGCCCGCAGCGCCAGCCGCAGCCCGAGCACAGTCTGCGGATCGTCCAGGTCCGTGCCCAGCAGCTGCGCGATCCGGGCCAGCCGGTCGTACAGCGTCTGCCGGTTGACGTTGAGGTCGCGTGCCGTCTCGGCCTTGCGTCCGGCGCTGGCCAGGTACGCCTCCAGCGTCGGCAGCAGCGGCTGGCGGGCGGAGCGGTCGTGGAGGAGCAGCGGACCGATGGCACGGTCCACGAAGTCCGTCAGCACGTCCTGTTCGCCGTGTTCGCGCATCCGCCAGAGCAGCAGCTCGATGTCGAGGCGGCGCGCGTCGTGCCAGGGCTGTTCCGGCAGGCCCTGCGCGGCGGCCGCCGCCTCCGTCGCGTGCGCGAGCCCGGGGCCCGCCGCCGCCCAGTCGCCCGCCGCGCCGACCACGACGACCGGGCGCCGCGCCGCCGGGCGGTCGGCCCCGGCCCGTACGACACCCGCGCGCAGCGCCTCGGCGACCCGGTCGGCGACGGCCGTACGGTCCTGGCCCGCGCGCGGCGCCACGAGCAGCGGCACCCGGCCCTCCACCGGCCGTACCCCCAGCAGGACGGGCACGCCCAGGGCGGACAGTGCCTCGCGCAGGGCGCGGGCCAGCACCGCCCAGCTGCCCGGCGCGGGCAGCTGCGACGGCAGCCGCATGACCACGGGCACGATCGGTTCGGCACCCGGCCGGAAGCCCAGCAGACGGGCCTGCGCCGGGGCCTCGCCCGCGGTGATCCGGCCCTCCGCCAGGTCGGCCAGGAAGTCGCCGCGCCCGCGCGCCGCCAGCACCTCCTCCTGCCGGGACTGGAGCATCACGACGGCGAGCAGGTCGGCCAGGCGCTCGGCGGCGATCCGGTGCACCGGCGCCACGGGCCCGTTGACGGGCAGCAGGACCAGCCGGGCCCGTACGGCGTCCGGACCGGGCCCGCCGCCGGGCACGTCCACCCGCAGGCCGGTCTCCCGCAGCCCCTCCCACGCCTGGAGGGGGTCGGCGTCCGCGGCACCGCCGTCGTCCGGGCCCGCCGCGTAGAGGGGGCTGCCGTCGGGGGCCTCCAGGCACAGCGGGTTGCCCGTGAAGGCGGCCAGCCGCCGCAGCACCTCGGGGGCGCCACCGCCGCGCAGCAGGACGTCCGTACAGCTGCGCAGCAGCTCGTCGGCCTGGCGCAGCAGCAGGTAGTGGCTGTTGACCAGCTCGGTGTGGATCTCCTCGGTGACGACGACGTACGGGACCTCGCGGTGCAGCTGCACCAGCGGCAGGCCGCAGGCCCGCGCGCTGTCGACGACGGCGGACGGCAGCGCGTCGAAGCGGGAGCCCAGCTCCACCACGAGGGCGGCGATGTCGCGGTCGGCCAGCTCGCGGACGAAGGCGCGCTGCTCGGAGGGGCGGGCGCCCAGGCCGAGGCCGGTGGTCAGCAGCAGCTCGCCGCCCTTGAGCAGCGAGGCGATGTGCGGCACCTCGCCCGCGTGCACCCAGCGCACGGCGCGGTCCAGACGGTCCTCGCCGGCCACCACCTCGGGCAGCCCGCGCCGCAGCGCGGGCAGCTCCAGTGCCCTGCGTACCGTGATCACCGCTTCGATCTTCGCTTCCGGCCCCATGGCGTCGAACGGTACCCGCAGTCCGCTATTCGGACGTACCGGGCCGCGGGCCGGGCCATGGGAGCCGGACCCCGGCTCACCCCGACTCCCGCACCACCAGCGTCGCCGGTGTGACCACCGGGGCCGGCTCGTCCCGCGCCGCGCCCGGCCCGGCCGCCAGGCGGCGCAGCAGCAGCCGCGCCATCAGGCGGCCCATCTCCTCCACGTCCTGGCGCACGGTGGTCAGCGGCGGGTCCGTCCACGCCGCCGGGTCCAGGTCGTCGTAGCCCACCACGCCCACGTCCTCCGGCACCCGCCGCCCGTGCGCCCGCAGCGTCCGCAGGGCGCCGGAGGCCATCAGGTCGGAGCAGACGAAGACGCCGTCCAGGTCCGGGGCGGCGGCGAGCAGTTCGGCCATGGCGCGTTCGCCGCCCTGTGCGGTGAAGCCGCCGTCCGCGATCAGCCGGGGGTCGGCCGCCGCGGGGTCCAGGGCGTCGCGGTAGCCGTCCAGGCGGTCCTGGGCGGAGGTCTGGTCGAGCGGGCCGGTGATCACGGCGATCCGGCGGCGGCCGCGGTCGCGCAGATGGCGTACGGCCTGCCGGGCGCCGTCCCGGTTGTCGGTGTCCACGTACAGCGCGTGCTCGGCGCCGGCCCAGCCGGGGCGGCCGCCGTAGACCGTGGGCAGGCCGGACGCCTCGGCCATCGCGGGCAGCGGGTCGTCGCGGTGCAGCGAGAACATCAGCACACCGTCGGCGTGCCCGGCGGACAGATAGCGGCCGGTGCGCTGGTGGTCGGCGCGCGTCTCCTGGAGGAGGAGCAGCAACTGGGTGTCGGCGGCGGACAGTTCCCGGCTGATGCCGCGCAGTTGGCGGCCGAAGAACGGGTCGGCGAAGATCCGGGTCTCCGGTTCGGCGATCACCACGGCGACCGCGCCGGTGCGCCGGGTCACCAGCGAGCGGGCCGCGCTGTTCGGTACGTACCCCAGGTCGGCGACCGCGCGCCGGACCCGTTCGCGCACCTCACCGCGTACTCCGGCACCGCCGTTGACCACCCGTGAGACCGTGGCGCGCGAGACGCCGGCCCGGGCGGCGACGGCTTCCAGCGTCGGCCGCCGCTCATTTGATGCGTGCACCATTCAACCCCCGAAGTCGAAATCGGGCCAACTCCTGTGGCGATGCCAAGCCTTGACGGCTCGCCGGGAAGTCGGCACTGTGTGCCCCTACACGGCATGAGAGCGCTCTCAATCCTTTCAGGCCGCGTGCGTGAACGGAACTCCTCATCACCCCCACCCCGTCGAGGAGCACATGTCATGACCACGAAAATACCGACAGGGAGGCGGCTGCGGGCGAGAACCGCGGCAGTCCTCGGTTCGCTCGGCGCCGCCCTCGCCCTCGTCGTCGCCTGGCCGGCCGCCCAGCCCACCGCCACGGCCGGCGAACCGGCAGCCAAGTTCGCCGAGGTCTGGCGCACCGATTTCAACGGCCCGGCCGGCTCCCGCCCGCCGTCCGGTGACTGGATCACCGACACCGGGAAGGGCTACCCGGGCGGCCCCGCCAACTGGGGCACCGGCGAACGCCAGACCTACACCGACCGCCCCGAGAACCTCCAGCTCGACGGCGCCGGACACCTGAAGATCACCGCCCTGAAGAAGAACGGCACCTGGACCTCGGGCCGCATCGAGACCCGCCGCACCGACTTCGCCGCCCCGGCCCGCGGCAAGCTGCGCATCGAAGCGCGCATCAAGATGCCGGACGTCTCCGGTGACGCCGCGCTCGGCTACTGGCCGGCGTTCTGGACCCTCGGCGCACAGTTCCGCGGCAACTACTGGAACTGGCCGGGCATCGGCGAGTACGACATCATGGAGAACGTCAACGGGCACAACCGCGTCTGGGGCGTGCTGCACTGCGGCGTCAACCCGGGCGGTCCCTGCAACGAGTCGCAGGGCCGCGGCAATTCACGCGTCTGCCCGGGCGCCTCCTGCCAGGCCGGCTTCCACACCTACGCCCTGGAGCTGGACCGCACCGGCCCCACCGAATATCTGCACTGGTCCGTGGACGGGCAGCGCTTCCACACCGTCAGCTCCGCCGACATGGACGCCGCCACCTGGGCCAACACCACCCACCACGGCCACTTCATCCTGCTCAACCTCGCGATGGGCGGCGCCTTCCCGGACGGCGTCGCGGGCCGTGCCACCCCCACCGACGCGACACGCCCCGGCGGCTCCCTGCTCGTCGACCACGTGTCCGTCTCCGTACAGCAAGGAGCCACCGCATGATCTCCCGTCGTACCCTGCTCGGCGGTCTCGCCGCGAGCGCCGCCGCCGGAGCGGGCGCGAGCGTCCTCCTGAACAGCACCGCCGGGGCCGCACCGGTCATCGGCACGGCGGCGGCCGGACTGCCGCTGCACGTCGTCAACCGGACCGGCCGCTACGCCAACAACGCCATCTGGATCTACATCGTCGGCAACACCGGGGGCCAGCAGGTACGGGTCACCGCCAACGGCGAGATCAAGCCCATCGCGCTCTCCGACAACCGCCCGGACGGCTTCACCGACTACGGCATACCGCTCGCCGCGAACGGCGACACCACCCTGCGCATCCCGCGGATGTCCGGCCGCATCTACGCGTCGCTCGGCAGCAAGCTCAAGTTCAAGGCCGTCAAGGACGGCAACGGCAGGCCCGCGCTGGCCTACCCGGCCGGCTGGGTGTCCGGCGACCCCAACTACCAGATCGTGCACGACTGCGCGGAGTTCACGTACGACCAGGCCGGCATGCACTGCAACACCACGGCCGTCGACATGTTCAGCGTCCCGATGTCCATCCGCCTCGTCGGCACCCGGGACCAGACGGCCGGGGCGCTCAAGGCCGGTGCCCGTTCCCGCATCTTCTCGGAGATCGGCCGTACGCCGGGCTTCGGCAGGCTCGTCGTCGGCGACAAGCGCGTCATCGCCCCCAGCCACGGCCTGGACGCCGGGCTGTTCGACGGGAACTACTTCGCGCCGTACATCGACCGCTCCTGGAACGCGTACACGGCCAAGGACCTGAAGGTCACCACCAACAGGGGCACCTTCACCGGCCGGGTCAGCGGCGGCCAGTTCCATTTCCGCGGCCCCGCCCAGTTCTCCATCGCCAAGCCCTCCACCCGCGACGTGCTCTTCTGCCACGGCGCCCTGCAAGCCCCCAACGACGGTCTGCGCGGCCCGGTCGCCGCGGTGCTGGGCGCCGCCCTCAACCGCGCCACCCTCGCCGACCACGCGGCCCAGCCCACCACCGACCCGGGCACCTTCTACAAGGGCCAGCTCGCCAACCACTACGCGCGCGTACTGCACGAGCAGTCCGCCGACGGCAAGGCCTACGGCTTCGCCTTCGACGACGTGGGCAACTTCGCCTCGTACATCGAGGACGGCGCGCCGCGCGAGATGACGCTGACGCTGACGGCGTTCTGACCGGCGCGGACGCGGAAACGGGACGAGGGGTCACGGCCGGTGCCGTGACCCCTCGTCCGTGGAGCCCGGCTACCCGCCGTACGCCCCGCTGGCCGTCAGCCGCAGCGCCGTGTCGATCAGCGGAACGTGGCTGAACGCCTGCGGGAAGTTGCCCACCTGGCGCTGGAGCCGGGAGTCCCACTCCTCGGCCAGCAGGCCCAGGTCGTTGCGGAGCGAGAGCAGCTTCTCGAAGAGGATGCGGGCCTCCTCGACCCGGCCGATCATCGCCAGGTCGTCGGCCAGCCAGAACGAGCACGCCAGGAACGCGCCCTCGTCGCCCTCCAGGCCGTCCACGCCCGCGTCCTCGCCCGAGGTCGGGTAGCGCAGGATGAAGCCGTCCTCGGTGCCCAGCTCCCGCTGGATGGCCTCGATGGTGCCGATCACCCGCTTGTCGTCCGGCGGCAGGAAACCCATCTGCGGGATCAGCAGCAGCGAGGCGTCCAGCTCCTTGGAGCCGTAGGACTGCGTGAAGGTGTTGCGCTCCTTGTCGTACCCCTTCTCGCACACCTCCCGGTGGATCGTCTCGCGCAGCTGCCGCCAGCGGTCCAGCGGGCCGTCCACGTCACCGGACTCGATCAGCTTGATCGTGCGGTCCACCGCGACCCACGTCATCACCTTGGAGTGCACGAAGTGCCGGCGCGGGCCGCGCACCTCCCAGATGCCCTCGTCCGGCTCGTCCCAGTGCTTCTCCACCCACTGGATCAGCTTGAGCTGGAGCAGCGAGGCGTAGTCGTTGCGGGCCAGGCCCGTGTTGTGCGCCAGGTGCAGCGCCTCGGTGACCTCGCCGTACACGTCGAGCTGGAGCTGTCCGGCGGCGCCGTTGCCGACCCGGACCGGCCGCGAGTCCTCGTAGCCGGTCAGCCAGGTCAGCTCGTTCTCGCCGAGCTCCCGCTCGCCCGCGATCCCGTACATGATCTGGAGGTTCTCCGGGTCGCCGGCCACCGCGCGCAGCAGCCACTCGCGCCAGGCGCGGGCCTCTTCCCGGTAGCCGGTGCGCAGCAGCGAGGACAGGGTGATCGCCGCGTCGCGCAGCCACGTGAAGCGGTAGTCCCAGTTGCGCGAGCCGCCGATGTCCTCGGGCAGCGAGGTGGTGGGCGCGGCGACGATGCCGCCGGTCGGCGCGTACGTGAGCGCCTTGAGCGTGATCAGCGAGCGCACCACCGCGTCCCGGTACGGGCCGTGGTACGTGCAGTGGTCCACCCACTCGCGCCAGAAGTCCTCGGTCGCCTCCAGCGCCGCCTCCGGCTCCGGGACGTGCGGCGGGCGGCTGTGCGAGGGCTGCCAGCTGATCGTGAAGGCGATCCGCTCGCCCGGGCCGACGGTGAAGTCCGCGTACGTCGTCAGGTCCTTGCCGTACGTCTCGGCGTCCGTGTCCAGCCACACCGAGTCGGGCCCGGCGACCGCGACGGTGCGCTCGTCGACCTTGTGGACCCACGGCACCACCCAGCCGTACGAGAACCGCATGCGCAGCGCCGAACGCATCGGCACCCGCCCGCTGACGCCCTCGACGATACGGATCAGCTGCGGTGTCGCGTCCTCGCGCGGCGGCATGAAGTCGATCACCCGCACCGTGCCGCGCGGGGTGTCCCACTCGGACTCCAGGACGAGCGAGTCGCCCCGGTAGCGGCGGCGGTCCGCGGGCACCGGCGCGCCGTCGGGCCCGTGCGCGGGCCCCAGCCGCCAGAAACCGTTCTCTTCCGTGCCCAGCAGTCCTGCGAAGACCGCGGGTGAGTCGAAGCGGGGCAGGCACAGCCAATCCACCGTGCCGTCCCGGCACACAAGAGCGGCGGTCTGCATATCGCCGATGAGTGCGTAGTCCTCGATGCGCCCGGCCACGTGCATCTCCCGTCGAACTGGAGTGACGCCCCCCATGGGACGTGTGATCTTGTCCGTCCTGCCCATGAAACTCCGCCGAGCAGCGAGTCCGGAAATCGGGCGGGGGTGGTGCCTTGCCGGACGGCCCTAGCGAGTGTCCGAGCAGGATACGACGGAGGACAGTGATCCGCTTGCCGCTGCGGGAGAACGGCACTGCGCCGAACGGGTGGCCTCGGTCACGTGCGGCGCCGCGGAACCCCGCGGTGAGCGGCGCGGGCCGGGCGCCGGGAGCGTCGCCGGGCGCGACCATGCCCGGGCGCTGATAGCCTGGTACCCCGTGGACCGGTGGGCCCGGCGCAAGTCACACGGCACCCCCGACCGCAGCGAAGGCACCCCTGACCAGCGCAGGGCGCGGCCGACTCGCACCTCTTCACCACGCGACCACGGGAGCCCCCTCTTGGCCATGCCGCCCAAATCCACGACGACCAAGCACCTCTTCGTCACCGGGGGCGTCGCCTCCTCGCTCGGCAAGGGCCTGACCGCCTCCAGCCTGGGTGCGCTGCTCAAGGCGCGGGGCCTGCGGGTCACCATGCAGAAGCTCGACCCGTACCTGAACGTCGACCCCGGCACCATGAACCCGTTCCAGCACGGTGAGGTCTTCGTCACCAACGACGGCGCCGAGACCGACCTGGACATCGGCCACTACGAGCGCTTCCTGGACGTCGACCTCGACGGCTCCGCGAACGTCACCACCGGCCAGGTCTACAACACCGTGATCGCCAAGGAGCGGCGCGGCGAGTACCTCGGCGACACCGTGCAGGTCATCCCGCACATCACCAACGAGATCAAGCACCGCATCCGGCGCCTGGCCCACGAGGACGTCGACGTCGTCATCACCGAGGTCGGCGGCACCGTCGGCGACATCGAGTCGCTGCCGTTCCTGGAGACCGTCCGCCAGGTCCGCCACGAGGTCGGCCGGGACAACGTCTTCGTCGTGCACATCTCGCTGCTGCCCTACATCGGCCCCTCCGGCGAGCTGAAGACCAAGCCGACCCAGCACTCGGTCGCGGCGCTGCGCAACATCGGCATCCAGCCGGACGCCATCGTGCTGCGCGCCGACCGCGAGGTGCCCACCGCCATCAAGCGCAAGATCTCGCTGATGTGCGACGTGGACGAGGCCGCCGTCATCGCCTGCCCGGACGCCCCCTCCATCTACGACATCCCCAAGGTCGTGCACGCCGAGGGCCTGGACGCCTACGTCGTGCGCAAGCTGGACCTGCCGTTCCGCGACGTGGACTGGACCGTGTGGGCCGACCTGCTGGACCGGGTGCACAACCCGGACCACGAGGTGAAGGTCGCGCTGGTCGGCAAGTACATCGACCTGCCCGACGCCTACCTGTCGGTCACCGAGGCGCTGCGCGCCGGCGGCTTCGCCAACAAGGCCCGCGTGAAGATCAAGTGGGTCACCTCCGACGACTGCAAGACCCCGGCCGGCGCCAAGCAGCAGCTCGCCGACTGCGACGCGGTCTGCATCCCCGGCGGCTTCGGCGACCGCGGCGTGGACGGCAAGGTCGGCGCCATCACCTACGCCCGCGAGAACAAGCTGCCGCTGCTCGGCCTGTGCCTGGGCCTGCAGTGCGTGGTCATCGAGGCGGCCCGCAACCTGGCCGGCATCGAGGGCGCGAACTCCACCGAGTTCGACCCGGCCGCCGCCGACCCGGTCATCTCCACCATGGCCGAGCAGATGGACATCGTCGCCGGCGAGGGCGACATGGGCGGCACCATGCGGCTGGGCATGTACCCGGCCAAGCTGGCCGAGGGCTCGATCGTGCGCGAGGTCTACGGCGACCAGCCGTACGTCGAGGAGCGCCACCGCCACCGCTACGAGGTCAACAACGCCTACCGCGGCGAGCTGGAGAAGAAGGCCGGCCTGCTGTTCTCCGGCACCTCCCCGGACAACAAGCTGGTCGAGTACGTCGAGTACCCGCGCGAGACGCACCCCTACCTGGTCGCCACCCAGGCGCACCCGGAGCTGCGCTCCCGCCCGACCCGCCCGCACCCGCTCTTCGCCGGTCTGGTGAAGGCGGCCGTCGAGCGCAAGACCGGCGCGGCCGCCGGCAAGAAGGGCGCCGCCAAGGCGTGACCCCCCTAGGCGGCCGGCCCTCCCACCTGCGGACGGGCACGGATGAGCCGATCGCCGACGGGTACCGTTGACCGGGGTACCCGGTCCGTCATGGACCGGGTACCCCGGTCGACTGCTTTGCGGAAGGACATACACGTACATGGCCATCCAGGACACCCCGGAAGCGTGGCGGGTCA
This sequence comes from Streptomyces albofaciens JCM 4342, assembly GCF_008634025.1. Lineage (NCBI taxonomy): Bacteria > Bacillati > Actinomycetota > Actinomycetes > Kitasatosporales > Streptomycetaceae > Streptomyces > Streptomyces albofaciens. Next base: position 2,859,583 of record NZ_PDCM01000001.1, read on the forward strand.
CCGCGACCGCGACGCCCTTCACCGGCAAGAAGACCAGCATGCGCACGGACCAGGTCGTCATGCCGGACGGCTCCACCGTCTCCCGCGACTACCAGGTCCACCCCGGCTCGGTGGCCGTCGTCGCGCTCGACGAGGAGGACCGGGTGCTGGTCCTGCGCCAGTACCGCCACCCCGTGCGCCACAAGCTCTGGGAGGTCCCGGCCGGACTGCTGGACGTCCCCGGCGAGCACCCGCTGCGCGCGGCCCAGCGCGAGCTGTACGAGGAAGCACACGTCAAGGCCGAGGACTGGCGGGTGCTGACCGACGTCTACACCACCCCCGGCGGCTGCGACGAGGCCGTACGGATCTTCCTGGCCCGCGACCTGTCCGAGGTGGAGGGCGAGCGCTTCGAGGCGTCCGAGGAGGAGGCCGACATGGAGCTGGCACGGGTCCCGGTCGCCGACCTGGTGCGCGGCGCGCTCGCCGGCGAACTCCACAACAACTGCCTGGTGGTCGGGGTGCTCGCGCTGGCCGCCGCCCGCGCGGGGGAGGGCCTGGACGCGCTGCGGCCGGCCGACGCGCCCTGGCCGGCCCGCCCGTTCGAGGCATGACCCCGGGCCCGGACGTACACCCCGGGCACGCCGCGTTCACCCGTCCGTACCCGCGCGGTCCGATGATGATCTGATCCGGACGGGTGACCCCGCCGCCGTGCTCCACCGGGCGTGTGACGGGTCGTGAACTACGCTCGACAGCGTTCCCGTTGGCGACCGCGGCGGGCTCTTAGCGCAGGTGGACGGGAGCGACCCGTGACGGATCAGGCGGTGGGCGGGGGACACGTCCCGCCGGGGAAGGCGGGCGGCCCCGCGACGGCGGCACGGCAGCGTCCGGGGCCGGACGCGGACGGCGCGGCCGATGAAGCCGCCGGGCGCGCCGCCGGCCGCCCCGGCACCCGCCGCCCGCCCACCCGCCGGACCGTGCCGGCCGCCGCCACCGCGCCCGGCGGCTTCATCGGCCGCCGCCGCGAGCTGCAGGCCCTGCGCGCCGACATCGCCCGGACCGGCCTGGACACCCTCTCCGGCCGTCGCGGCGCCCGCAGCCGCGTCCTGCTGATCGCCGGGCGGCCCGGCTCCGGACGCAGCGCCCTCGCCGCCGAACTGGCCCGGCAACTCGCCGACGACTACCCCGACGGAGTACTGCGCGCCGCCCTGACCACCCCCGGCGGCGGCCCCGTCCCCCTCGACCTCGTCGCCCGCGACCTGCTCACCGAACTCGGCGCCCCGGTCCAGCCCGGCGCCGCCGAGGACGAGCTGACCGAGGCGCTGCGCGCGGCCCTCGCCGAGCGCCGCGCGCTGCTCCTGCTGGACGACGCGGCCGGTGCCGAGCAGGTCGAACCGCTGCTGCCGGACGCCGCCGGCTGCCTGGTCGTCGCGGTCTCCGAAGGCCCGCTCACCGGCATCACGGACGTCCGGCCGTGCACCCTGGGCGGCCTGGACAACGCGTCCGCCGTCGCCCTGCTCAGCCGGTACGCGGGCCCCACCCGCATCACCGTCGACCCGCGCTCCGCCGACGCCGTCGCCGAGGAGTGCGGCGGCCGCCCCGCCGCGCTGGTGCTGGCGGGCGGCTGGCTCGCCGAACGGCCCAAGTCCTCCGTCGCCGACCTGCTCCAGGCGCTGCGCGAGGTGCCGGAACAGGCCGGCGAACCGGCCGGCGGCCGGCCCCTGGCCCGCGCGTTCCGCCTCGTGTACGACTCCCTGCCGCCGGTCGCCGCCCGTACGCTACGGCTGCTCAGCCTCGCCCCGGCCGGACTGGCCGACGCGCACATCGCCTCCGCGCTCGCCGGCTGCTCGGTCGCCGCCGCCGAGGCGGCCCTGCGGGACTTCGCCGCCCGGGGGCTGATGCGGCCGGTCCCGGAAGAGGGGACGGAAGCCGCGGAGCCCGACCCGCGGGGACACGGCTCCGGGTACGCCGGGAGCGCCGGGCTCCAGGCGCAGTACGCGCTGCCCGGCTGCCTGGCGCCCCTGGTGCGCGCCGCGCTCGACGCGAAGGAACGGCCCGCCGAGATCCAGCTCGCCCGGGCCCGGATGCTGGAGCGCACCGTACGGCTGCTCCAGTCCTGCCGGGCGCTCGGGGAGCCCGCCGGATCACCGGCCCGGCAGAAGGTCGCCGGGCTGCCGCGCTCGCTGCGCTTCGCCTCCGCCGCGTCCGCCGCCGCCTGGCTGCGCAGCCGCCGCCCCGCCCTCCTGGAGGCGGCCCGGATCGCCGTCGAGGAGGGCGAGCTGGACACCCTGGACCGGCGGCTGATGGCCGCGATCGTCCGTACGCTCATCGCCCACCAGGGCGCCGAGGCCGCCGCACCCGATCTCTACGGGCTGCACGGACTGGTCCTGGAGGTCGCCGAGCGGCGCGGGCTGGCGCGGGAACAGGCCGCCGCGCTGCTCAACCTCGGCGACCTCGACGCGCAGGCCGGGCGGACCACGGACGCGATGGCCCGCTACCGGGGCGCGCTCAACGCGGCGCGCGAGGTCCGGGACCCCATCGCGACGGTACGGGCACTGGAGTCGCTGGGCGGCACGTACACGGAGCTGGGGGACTGGCAGCGAGCCGCCGATTGGTACGGGCGCGCGCTGGAGCTGCGGCTGACCCGGGGCGAGAACGCGGACGGGGCGCGGCTGCATGGCCGGATCGGCGCGGTGCACACCTATGCGGCGCGGTGGGGCGCGGCACTCAAGGAATGGCGGGCGGCTTACGGCGCGTACCGGCGGCTGGGGGATGTGGCGGGCCAGGCGCGCGCGCTGGGCGAGGTCGCGCGGGTGCAGGAGTACGCGGGGCGGCCCGAGGAGTCGTTGCGGACCTGCACCGCGGCCCTCTCGCTGGCCGCCGAGGCCCGGGACGGCCGCCTGGAGGCGGCCCTCCAGCTGCGGATCGCGGACACCCTCGACCGGCTCGGCGACCCCGCCGCCGCACGGCTGCATCGGGGTATAGGGGAACGTCTCCTCTCAGATCACCCACAGTGACCTACGAAATCGGTGGTGCTCCTCTCAGTAATTGATGCTTTGCAAGGCTAGACAACAGAGAATCCTTAAATAGACTGGCCAGGCCGCGGACACCGCGGTCAGTCCCGGCATGCCTCGCATGCATGGATTTTTCCTGCAAGCTCTCTTACAAGGACCGTGATCGACGTGAAGGTCGGCATCCCCCGCGAGGTCAAGAACAACGAGTTCCGGGTGGCGATCACGCCTGCCGGTGTGCACGAGCTGGTCCGCAACGGCCACCAGGTCTTCATCGAGAAGGACGCCGGCCTCGGATCCGCCATCCCGAACGAGGAGTACGTCTCGGCCGGCGCCGAGATCCTCGACACCGCCGATGAGGTCTGGGCCACCGCTGACCTGCTCCTGAAGGTCAAGGAGCCGATCGCGGAGGAGTACCACCGCCTCCGCAAGGACCAGACGCTCTTCACCTACCTGCACCTGGCCGCCTCCCGCGAGTGCACCGACGCCCTCCTGGAGTCCGGCACCACCGCCATCGCCTACGAGACGGTGGAGACCGCGGGCCGCCAGCTGCCGCTGCTCGCCCCGATGTCCGAGGTCGCGGGCCGCATCGCCCCGCAGGTCGGCGCCTACCACCTGATGCGCCAGGCCGGCGGCCGCGGTGTGCTGCCGGGCGGCGTGCCGGGCGTGGCCGCGGGCAGGGCCGTCGTCATCGGCGGCGGCGTCTCCGGCTGGAACGCGGTGCAGATCGCCGTGGGCCTCGGCTTCCACGTCACCCTGCTCGACAAGGACATCAACAAGCTGCGCGAGGCGGACCGGATCTTCGGCACCAAGGTGCAGACGATCGTCTCCAACGCCTACGAGCTGGAGAAGGCCGTCGTCGAGGCCGACCTCGTCGTGGGCGCGGTGCTCATCCCGGGCGCCAAGGCCCCGAAGCTGGTCACCAACGAGCTGGTCGCCAAGATGAAGCCCGGAAGTGTCCTTGTCGACATCGCCATCGACCAGGGCGGCTGCTTCGAGGACTCCCGTCCCACCACCCACGCCGAGCCGACCTTCCAGGTCCACAACTCGGTCTTCTACTGCGTGGCCAACATGCCCGGCGCGGTGCCCAGCACCTCCACCTACGCGCTGACCAACGCCACGCTGCCGTACATCGTGTCGCTGGCCAACAACGGCTGGGTCGAGGCGCTGCGCCGCGACGCCGCCCTCGCCAAGGGCCTGAACACCCACGACGGCAAGGTCGTCTACGGCCCGGTCGCCGAGGCGCACGGCCTGGAGGCCACCGACCTGACCACGCTCCTCGGCTGAGGCGTCAATAGCACGCGTCAATGACGCACTTGCCGGCCGGGCCTTGTCCGCAAGGCCCGGCCGCGGCCGTTCGCCGACACGCCGCACGCCCGAAACCGCACGGGCGGTCCTCAACTCGCCGAGAACGTAACCGTTTAACCGATTCGCACACCCTCGAAACCTTGCGCTGATGCTGCCTGCACCCTTGACATCGGCATGTTCGATTGCCGACACATCGGGCCGGGTCCGGCGGATTGTGTTGCTGCGAACGCCCGACACGCCATAGAGTCGCCAACCGTCGGCATAGTGCCACGCTGACCTATCGATAAGTTTCCTGGTCACATCCAAGGAGGTAAGACGACTTGTGAATGAGTCGACATTTACTCCCGGAGGTGGTCGACCAGGAGCGGTTGCACGGGGCCAGGGTCCCTCGGGGCTCCAGGCTGTCGGCTCCGTCGCTGTCCACACCTTCGCGACCCAACAGAGCACCACGACGACAGCCCACCAGAGCATGGACGGCCATCACGTGAACGCCATGGCCGGCGACCGGGGCGGCTCCGAACCCACCCGGCTCGCCGACTACGACGACCTGCCCGAGGGGCACTTCTACGACCCGGACGCGGAGTACGAGCCGGACCCCGAATACGCGGCCACGCTCGCTCCGGACGCCGCCCGGCAGCGCCGCGAGCGCGTCGGCCCCACGGGACGCCCGCTTCCCTACTTCCCGATTCCAGGACCGTTGACGGACCACGGCCCCGCCAAAATCATCGCGATGTGCAACCAGAAAGGCGGGGTGGGAAAGACCACCTCGACCATCAATCTGGGCGCCGCACTCGCCGAATACGGACGGCGGGTACTGCTCGTCGACTTCGACCCGCAGGGCGCACTGTCCGTCGGGCTCGGCGTCAACCCGATGGAACTGGACCTGACGGTCTACAACCTGCTCATGGAGCGGGGCATGTCGGCCGACGAGGTGCTGCTGAAGACCGCGGTCCCGAACATGGACCTGCTCCCCAGCAATATCGATTTGTCAGCCGCCGAGGTGCAACTGGTCAGCGAGGTCGCGCGCGAGTCGACGCTCCAGCGCGCGCTGAAGCCGCTGATGGCCGACTACGACTACATCGTCATCGACTGTCAGCCGTCCCTCGGTCTGCTGACCGTCAACGCGCTGACGGCGGCTCACAAGGTCATCGTCCCGCTGGAGTGCGAGTTCTTCGCACTGCGCGGTGTGGCACTGCTCACCGAGACCATCGAGAAGGTCCAGGAGCGGCTCAACCCCGACCTGGAACTCGACGGCATCCTGGCGACCATGTACGACTCGCGGACCGTGCACAGCCGAGAGGTCCTGGCACGCGTCGTCGAGGCGTTCGACGACCACGTCTACCACACCGTCATCGGCCGTACGGTGCGCTTCCCCGAGACCACCGTCGCGGGTGAACCCATCACCACGTACGCGTCCAACTCCGTCGGCGCCGCCGCCTACCGTCAGCTGGCCAGGGAGGTGCTCGCCCGGTGTCACGCCGAGTGAGTCTGCCCGGAGCCGACGAATTGTTCCGCACGACCGGGGGGTCGGGGCTGCAGTCCCCGGCGCCCCGCAAGACGAATGGTCCGGCCGCGGCGAACGGGGGTGGCCCCGGAGGCGCCGTCAACGGGGATGCGCCGCGGGTGCCCGCGCCGGGCGGGCCTGTGGGGCCCGCGGAGACGGTGGAGCCCTCGGGGTCCTCGGAGTCCTCGGTGCCCTCGGCGCCCTCGCGGGCCGAGGAAACGAACCCGCGGCGGGGCGAGCCGGATGGCTCGGCGCCGGCCGAGCACGGCGGCCGCGGCGCGGAGGCGGCTGTCCCGAAGGGGCGCCGCCGGCAGGAATCCGCATCCGCCGACGCGACGGACGGCGGCACGGTTCCGGCTCGGCGCCGGGGGCGCGGCGCGAACCGGCGGCCCAGTGGGCGGGAGCGGCACGACGAGAAGATCACCGTGTACGTGTCCGCCGAGGAACTGATGGACCTGGAACACGCCCGCCTCGTGCTTCGTGGCGAGCACGGGCTCGCGGTCGATCGTGGGCGGATCGTGCGGGAGGCGGTGGCGGTGGTTCTGGCGGACCTGGAGTCTCGGGGGGATGCGAGTATTTTGGTGCGGCGGTTGCGGGGCCGTTGACACGGCGGGTGGGGGGTACCGGGCCCGCGCTTCGCGCGGATACGCGTTTGCTTTGTTTGTGGGGGCGGGGGTGCGCAGGGGGCCATCTCCTCGGCGCCTGGAGTGAACCGTGTGGTCATTGGTGACCGGGGCTACGGTCGTCCTGCGGGGAGTGTCCCCCTGCACACCCCCTCCCGCCGGTTTGGCGGGTGCGGGCCGGTGGGGGGAGGTGAAAGATGACCTTGGTGCGCGCCCACCCTGTGGTCACATTCACGGTACGTAAGCGCAGGGCCGGGGGCGCCTCCGCGTCGTGCGTAAGCCCGCGCCGGGGGTCTGTAAGACCCCAGCCACGGTGGCGGGAAAGCCGCAAACGGCGCGGGCTCGGGGACACGTAGGGGTCTCCCCGCAGGACGGCCGAGACCCCGGTTACGAATGACCACAGGGTTGACTCCCGGCGCCGAGGAGTGACCCCTGCGGGGCCCCGAGCCCCCACCCACCGAACCCTAGGCGCCAAGGCGCGCCCCACCAGTGGGCGCGCTATGAGATTCGGCTGCCCCCGGGAACGCTACGCTTTGGGGTCGAGCCCGCGCCTTCCCCTGGATCACGATGCCCACCACCGAAGACCACGCCCCGTCACTCGCGGACGGTGAGGCCGGTGACGGGAAGTTCACCGTTCGGCTGGAGAACTTCGAGGGGCCGTTCGATCTGCTGCTTCAGTTGATCTCCAAGCACAAGATGGACGTCACCGAGGTCGCCCTGTCCAAGGTGACGGACGAGTTCATGGCGTACATCCGGGCCATGGGGCCGGACTGGGACCTCGACCAGACCACCGAGTTCCTGGTCGTCGCGGCGACACTGCTCGACCTGAAGGCGGCCCGGCTGCTGCCCGCGGCCGAGGTGGAGGACGAGGCGGATCTCGCGTTGCTGGAGGCGCGTGACCTGTTGTTCGCGCGGCTGCTGCAGTACCGGGCGTACAAGCGTGTCGCGGACATCTTCAGCGAGCGGCTGGAGGACGAGGGGCGCCGCTACCCCCGCACCGTCGGACTGGAGCCGCACCACGCCGAGCTGCTGCCCGAGGTCGTGATCAGCATCGGGGCCGAGGGGTTCGCCAGGCTGGCCGTGAAGGCCATGCAGCCCAAGGCGAAGCCGCAGGTGTACGTGGATCACATTCACGCGCCGCTGGTGAGCGTCAGGGAGCAGGCGGAGGTGCTGGTGGCGCGGCTGCGCGCGGCCGGTTCGGCCGCGTTCGCGGAGTTGGCGGAGGACGCGCCGGACACGCTCACCGTCGTCGCGCGCTTCCTGGCGCTGCTGGAGCTGTACCGGGAGCGGGTGGTGGAGCTGGACCAGGAGCAGGCGCTGGGGGTGCTGACGGTCCGGTGGACGGGCGGTGCGGAGGCCGAGCCGGTGGTCACGGACGAGTTCGATCGTGAGGCCGGGCCGCAGGCCGCGGCGGGCGAGGAAGGCGGGGACGCGGAGTGAGCGAGGCGCAGGGGATCGTGGGCGGCGGCCTTGACGGGCAGGACGCACCGGTCGGCGCGCTGGGTGTCGCGGAGCTGGAGCTGCGGCCCGCGCTGGAGGCGGTGCTCATGGTCGTGGACGAGCCGGTGACCGAGGAGCACCTGGCCAGGGTGCTGGAGCGGCCCCGTCGTGAGGTGGCGCTGGCGCTGCGGGAGCTGTCGGAGGACTACACGCGGCAGGGGCGCGGTTTCGATCTGCGGCTGGTGGCGGGGGGCTGGCGGTTCTACAGCCGGGCTGCCTACGCGGACGCGGTGGAGAGCTTCGTGCTGGACGGGCAGCAGGCCCGGCTGACGCAGGCCGCGCTGGAGACTCTGGCCGTGGTCGCGTACCGTCAGCCGGTCAGCCGTTCGCGTGTCTCGGCCGTACGTGGTGTGAACTGTGACGGCGTGATGCGCACCCTCCTCCAGCGGGGTCTGGTGGAGGAGACGGGGACGGAACCCGAAACAGGTGCGATCCTGTACAGGACGACGAACTACTTTCTGGAGCGGATGGGCCTGCGCGGCCTGGACGAGCTCCCGGAGCTCGCTCCCTTCCTCCCGGAGGCGGAGGCGGTCGAGGGCGATTCCCGGGAAGGTGTTCCGTCGTTCGACGTAGACGACAGCGGCGACTCTCAGACGGATCATTGATGCGAAGCAGCGGCAGGAACAACAGGGACGCCGGTAGGGGCAACTACCGGGGTGCGGGCAACAAGAGGGACGAGAGGCAGCAGCGCGCCGGCCGGCCCCGTCCCGAGGAGCGCCGCTACGACGTGGGCGAGGGCGCGGGCCGGGGCGGCTCCGGTGGCCAGGGCGGTTCCGGCGGACGCGGTGGCTCCGGCGCCCCGGAGCGCGGCGGCGAGCGCAAGGGCCGCGGCGCGGCGGCCCGCGGCGGCGCCAAGGGCGGTCCCCGTACGAGCCCGAAGGGCGGCGGCAAGGGCCAGCAGCAGCGCGGCCGGGGGCAGGCTCCGGCGCGGCCCCGTGAGTACGACGCGCAGGTGGAGGAGCGCAATCGCGCCCGGCACAGCAAGCCGCAGATCAAGACGCCGAAGACGTTCGGCGACCAGGAGGGCGAGCGGCTGCAGAAGGTGCTGGCCCGGGCCGGGATGGGCTCGCGCCGGGCGTGCGAGGAGCTGATCGACCAGGCGCGTGTCGAGGTCAACGGGCGGATCGTCACCGAGCAGGGTGTGCGGGTGGACCCGGAGAAGGACGAGGTCAAGGTGGACGGCCTGACGGTCGCCACGCAGTCGTACCTCTTCTTCGCGCTGAACAAGCCGGCCGGTGTGGTCTCGACCATGGAGGACCCGGACGGGCGGCAGTGCCTGGGCGACTACGTGACCAACCGCGAGACGCGGCTGTTCCACGTGGGTCGGCTGGACACCGAGACCGAGGGCATCATCCTGCTCACCAACCACGGCGAGCTGGCCCACCGGCTGACCCACCCGCGCTACGGCGTGCAGAAGACCTACCTGGCCGCGATCCAGGGTCCGCTCCCGCGCGACCTGGGCAAGCAGCTGAAGGACGGCATCCAGCTGGAGGACGGCTACGCGCGCGCGGACCACTTCCGGGTGGTGCAGCAGACCGGCAAGAACTACCTGGTCGAGGTGACCCTCCACGAGGGCCGCAAGCACATCGTGCGCCGGATGCTGGCCGAGGCGGGCTTCCCGGTCGAGAAGCTGGTGCGGACGAGCTTCGGGCCGATCGCATTGGGCGACCAGAAGTCCGGCTGGCTGCGCCGGATGACGAACACCGAGGTCGGGATGTTGATGCGGGAGGTCGATCTGTAAGCGCCGGACGCTGGCGCCGGCCTTGCGAGGTCGTGGGACCACCTCTTATTGTCACTGTGACGATTAAGGGGTGGTTCTTTTCATGGCGTCCGCCGCTACCGGTTCGCTCATCGGGCTCGCGCTCGGTGACGCGCTCGGGTATCCGACCGAGTTCCTGGACGTGTCCGCGATCCTGGCCCGGTGCGGGCCGTGGCGGGAGCTGGCGCTGCCGGCGCCCGCGTACGTGACCGACGACACGCAGATGACGATCGCCCTCGGGCGGGCCCTGCGTACGGCCGTGGCGGCCGCGGGCGGCGTCGGCGGGCTGGACGCCGCGCACCTGGTCCCGCCCGTACGGGAGAGGTACGTCGAGTGGTGGCGCTCGCCGGACAACAACCGGGCGCCGGGCAACACCTGCCTCCGGGCGTGCCAGCTGCTCAGCGAGCCCGAGCGGCCGTGGGTGCAGGCCGGTCAGATCGGCTCGAAGGGGTGCGGCGCGAACATGCGGGTGGCCCCGGTGGGGCTGGTGCCGGAGCTGAGCCCGGAGCAGCGTTCCGGCGCGGCGCAGCTCCAGTCCGCGCTCACGCACGGCCACCCGACCGCACTCGCCGCCAGCGACCTCACCGCGTACGCCGTGCACGTGCTCGCGCAGGGCGCCCGGCCGGACGAGCTGCCCGGACTGCTGCGCTCGTACGCGGTCGGCAGCCGCACGGTCTACCGGGACGACTGGCTGGGGGAGCTGTGGCGCCACGCCCAGGACCCGTCCCCCGAGCACTTCATCGCGCGCGGCTGGGACGACTGCCTCGGCGTGCTGGACCGGCTGGACGCCGCGCTGCGCGCCCCCGACCCGGAGGCCGACCCCTGCCTGGCCACCGGCGCCGGCTGGATCGCCGAGGAGGCGCTCGCCACCGGACTGTTGTGCTTCCTGCTCTTCCCCGACGAGCCGCTGACCGCGCTGCGCCGCGCCGCCTGCTCGTCCGGCGACTCCGACTCGATCGCCTGCCTCACCGGCGCCTTCGCGGGCGCCCGCCTGGGCGCGGGGGCCTGGCCGGAGGAGTGGGCGGAGCGGATCGAGTACCGCGACCAGCTGCTGGCACTGGGGAAGGTGTGGGATGTCTGACGGGGCGCGGAACGGCGCGGAGCTGCGGGCGGCCGGGCTGCCCGATCTCGATCTGGGCGAGGTGACGGCGGGGGAGGGCGATCCGCTGGTCTTCGCGACGGTCAGCGGCGCGCATCTCTACGGCTTCCCGTCCCGCGACTCGGACGTGGACCTGCGCGGGGCGCACCTGCTGCCCGCCGCCGCGCTGGTCGGGCTGCGGGAGCCGGACGAGACGCGCTCCTGGATGGCGGACCGGGACGGTGTCGAGGTCGATCTCGTCACCCACGACCTGCGCAAGTTCGCGCGGCTGATGCTGCGGCGCAACGGCTATGTGCTGGAGCAGCTGCTCTCGCCGCTGGTGGTGCGCACGAGCGCGCTGCACGCGGAACTGGTGGCGCTGGCGCCCGCCGTCCTCACCCGCCACCACGCCCACCACTACCGGGGCTTCGCGAACACGCAGTGGCGCCTCTTCGAGAAGACCGGCGAGCTGAAGCCGCTGCTGTACACGCTGCGGGTGCTGCTGACCGGCATTCACCTGATGGGCAGTGGACAGGTGCTGGCCCATCTGCCCACGCTGGCCGGGCTGGTGGCGGCGCCTTCGTACGTACCGGAGCTGGTCGCGGCCAAGTCCGAGGCGGAGCACGGGACCGCCGCCGGGCTGGTGGACCCGGAGCGGCTGCGGGCGGACGTGGCGGAGCTGCACGGCCGGCTGGACGCGGCGCAGGCCGCCTCCGCGCTGCCGGACGCCCCCGGCGGCCACGACGCGCTACACGACCTCCTCGTACGCGCCCGTCTCGGCGCAGCGCAGCGCTGACGCGCGCCGGGTACGGAACAGGAAGTCCTCGACGCGGCGGCGGTCCGGCTCCGGCGGCAGCGGGGAGCGGGACTCCGCCGCCGCGGCCTGCTCGGCCAGGGCGGCCGTCCGGCGCTCGACCTCGGGCCAGGGGACCTCGCCGCGCCGGACCGCGAGCAGGTCCTCGCGCGCCTCGCCGACGTCCGGCGTCAGTACGCCGGTGCGCAGCAGGTCGCGGACGCTGTGCAGGAGCCGCAGCAGGTGCATGGCGTGCTTCCAGCGGGGCGCGCCGTGCTGCCGTACGTCCGCCTCCAGCTTCTTGAACTGGCCGGTCGCGTAACGGGTGAACGTGCGGTGCACCTCGCGGGAGAGGAACGCGCCGCGCAGCGCGAGCAGTTCGCGGCCGGTGGCGTCGGCGTACTCGACGAGCGGGGAGTGCAGGCACTCCAGGATGTTCGGGTTGGCGCGCAGCGCCAGTTCGCAGAACCGCTCCAGCTCCCAGGAGAACTCCTCCTCGCGCGGCCCCTCCACGTGCGTCGGCGGCTTCTCGAAGCGCCAGAACAGCGGGGTGGGCGCGAGGTAGATCCCGCGCCGGTCGGTGTCGCTGGCGTCGGTGGCGAGCCCGAAGGCGCGCGAGCCCATGACGCACGCGTAGACGGTGTGGCCGGTGACCAGGGCGTGGCCTGCGGCGGAGGTCGGCATGAGGGGGATTGTGGCTGGTGGGAGAGGCCGGCGCCAGCCGGTTTCGGGTGGCGGAAACCCCGGGCGTCGGTACGTTTGAATGAAGTCACTCGTCGCGCGGTCCTCAGCGGAATTGCCGGTTATGCGTAAGGCGCGGAAAGGCAGCACGGACATGACGGGATCACCAGACCTCGGGAGACTGATGGGCGGGCTGCCCGGCGGCGGCCAGGGCGGCGTGGGCGGAAGCCTCGTCGGATCGCTGCTGGGGGCGCTCGGCGGCACCGGCCCGGGAGGGTACGGCGTCGGCCCCGGCCACGGAGGCGGTCCCGGCGGCCGCGGTGGCATACAGATCGTGCTCGGCAAGCTCCTGCAAGGAGAGCTGGGACGGCAGGCGCACTCCTGGGTGGGGCGCGGCGCCAACGAACCGGTCACCGCCGAACAGGTCGAGAAGGCGCTGCCCGGCGAGACCCTCCAGCGGATAGCCGACGAGAACGGCGTCAGCGCCCGGGAGGCGGCGGAACAGCTCGCGCACGCGCTGCCGCAGGCCGTGGACCGGCTGACGCCGGACGGCGAGATACCCCAGGACCCGGTGTTCCAGGACCTCGTCGCCCGGCGCCCCCGGGCCGTCGGGCGGCCCTGAGAGCCGGCGTCCGCGTTCCACCACCGGCCGGCCCGTGTCCCGCGGACCGGCCGGCTTCGTGGTCCGCGCCCGGATCTGGCTAGGCTTGCGCCCAGGAGTCGGCGGCAGGCGCCGCAGGTGGAACCCAGGGGAGCGGTGACGTGGCGGTACGAGCGGTGCGCGGAGCCGTGCAACTGGAACGGGACGAAGCGGAGCACATGCACGAGCAGGTGTCCGCGCTGCTGACCGCCATTCTGGAGCGCAACGGCCTGACCGCGGACGACCTGATCAGCATCTGGTTCACCGCCACCCCCGACCTGCACAGCGACTTCCCCGCGGTGGCCGCCCGGCAGCTCGGCATCACCGACGTGCCGCTCATCTGCGCGCAGGAGCTGGACATCACGGGCGCCATGCCGCGCGTGGTGCGCGTCCTGGCGCACGTCGAGACCGGGCGCGCCAAGGCCGAGATCGCCCACGTCTACCTCGGTGCCGCCGGTGCCCTGCGGAAGGACATCGCCCAGTGAGGACCGCGCTCGTCATCGGCACCGGCCTGATCGGTACCTCCATCGCCCTCGCGCTGCAGTCCCGCGGCATCCAGGTGTACCTGGCCGACCACGACCCGGCGCAGGCCGAGACCGCCGCCGCGCTCGGCGCCGGCACGGCCGAGGAGCCGCCGGGCCCGGTCGACCTGGCGGTGGCCGCGGTGCCGCCCGCCCACGTCGCGCCGACCCTGGCCGCGGCGATCCGGCGCGGCGCCGCCCGCGCCTACCTCGACGTGGCCAGCGTCAAAAGCGGCCCGCGCCGCGAGCTGGAGGCGATGGGCTGCGACCTGTCGGCGTACCTCGGCACCCATCCGATGGCGGGCAAGGAGCGCTCCGGGCCGCTCGCCGCGACCGCCGACCTCTTCGAGGGCCGGCCCTGGGTCCTGACCCCGGCCGAGGGCGGCGACACCGAGGTCCTCAACATAGCGCTGGAGCTGGTGGCGCTGTGCCGTGCGGTGCCCGTCGTCATGGAGGCGGACGCGCACGACCGGGCCGTCGCCCTGGTCTCGCACACGCCCCAGCTGGTCTCCAGCCTGGTCGCCGCCCGCCTCCAGGGCGCGGACGAGACCGCCGTACGGCTGTGCGGGCAGGGCATCCGGGACGTGACCCGGATCGCCGCGTCCGCGCCCCGGATGTGGATGGACATCCTCTCCGCCAACCCGGGACCGGTCGCCGACGTGCTCAGCGAGGTCTCGGCCGACCTGGAGCGCACGGTGGCGGCGCTGCGCGCGCTGGAGGGCGCCGACGACGAGGCGCGCGCCGCGGGCGCCCGCGGCGTCGAGGACGTGCTGCGCCGCGGCAACGCGGGCCGCGAGCGGGTGCCGGGCAAGCACGGCGCCGCCCCGGCCGCGTACGAGATCGTCTCGGTGCACATCGGCGACCAGCCCGGCGAGCTGGCCCGGATCTTCGCGGACGCCGGCCGGGCCGCGGTCAACATCGAGGACGTACGGATCGAGCACGCCACCGGCCAGCAGGCGGGCTTCATCCAGCTCATGGTCGAGCCGCAGGCGGCGCCGGTGCTCGCCGCCGAGCTGCGCGAGCGGGGCTGGTCGATACGGCAGTAGGGCGGGCCGTCCGGTGCCCGGGCCCGTCCCGGGCAGGGGCGCACGGGCTGCACGGGGCGCCCCTGCTTGCCAGTAACCTTGTGCGGGGCCCCGTGCGGCGGCCCCCGTCCCGCCCCGTGATCGAGGAAGGTGCCCGACACCGTGGAAACCCCCGCCCGGACCGCCCCGGCCGCAGTGATTGTCGCCATCGACGGCCCCGCAGGCACGGGCAAGTCCAGCACCTCCAAGGCCGTCGCCGCCAAGCTCGGGCTGGGCTACCTGGACACCGGTGCCCAGTACCGCGCGATCACCTGGTGGATGCTGAGCAACGGCGTCGACGTGGACGACGCCGTCGCCGTGGCGGACGCCTCGGCCAAGCCCGTGATCGTCTCCGGCACCGACCCGGCCGCGCCCACCATCACCGTGGACGGCCTGGACGCCGCGGGCCCGATCCGTACCCAGCAGGTCACCTCGGCGGTCAGCGCCGTCAGCGCCGTCCCCGAGGTGCGCACCCGCATCACCGAGCTGCAGCGCGAGATCGCGGCCGGAGCCCCGGACGGCATCGTCGTCGAAGGCCGGGACATCGGCAGCACCGTGCTGCCCGACGCCGACCTGAAGATCTTCCTCACCGCGTCGCCGGAGGCCCGCGCGGCCCGCCGCAGCGGCGAGCTGTCCGGCAAGGACGCCGCCGACCTGGCGGCCACCCAGGCCGCGCTGGCCAAGCGGGACGCGGCCGACTCCTCCCGGAAGACCTCACCGCTGGCCAAGGCGGACGACGCGGTCGAGGTGGACACCACCGACCTCACGCTGGACCAGGTCGTCGAGTGCGTGGTCACCCTCACCGAGGCGGCGATGGCCGCGAAGGCGGCGCGGTGACGCAGGGCGGACGGACGGCGGCGGCCGGCGACCGGACGCCCAGCGCGGCCGGTGCCGCGGTCGGCCGGCGGATCGGCATCGGCCTGATGTACGGGCTGTGGAAGCCGCGGGTGCTGGGCGCCTGGCGGGTCCCGGCCACCGGGCCGGTGATCCTCGCGGTCAACCACACCCACGGCCTGGACGGCCCGATGCTGATGGGCACCGCGCCCCGGCCGGTGCACTTCCTGATCAAGAAGGAAGCGTTCGTCGGCCCGCTGGACCCCTTCCTGCGCGGCATCGGCCAGCTGAAGGTGGACCGCTCCGGCACCGACCGCAAGGCCGTCACCGACGCGCTGGCCGTGCTGGCGAACGGCGGCGTGCTGGGAATCTTCCCGGAGGGCACCCGGGGCGAGGGCGACTTCGCCTCGCTGCGGGCCGGCCTGGCGTACTTCGCGGTGCGCTCCGGCGCCCCCGTGGTGCCGGTGGCCGTGCTGGGCAGCGCGGAGCGCCGCAGCCGGGCCGTCAAGGCGGTGCCGCCGCTGCGCAGCCGCGTGGACGTGGTCTTCGGCGACGCGTTCGCGGCCGGTGACGGCAGCGGCCGGCGCACCCGTACCGCGCTGGACGCGGCCACGACGCGCATACAGGAGCGGCTGACCGCTCACCTTGCCCAGGCCAGGCGCCTGACCGGGCACTGAACGAGACTTGTAGGGCGCCCGTGCACGAGCGGGCGCCGTTGACGGAGAACGAGGAACGGACTTCATGAACGACCAGATCCCCACCGGCGACGAGCACGGTGCGCTTGGTGACGCCGAGTACACGGAGTTCATGGAGCTCGCCGCCCAGGAGGGCTTCGACCTGGAGGAGGTCGAGGGCGACATCGCCGCGGCCGGGCACGGCCCGCTGCCCGTCCTCGCCGTCGTCGGCCGCCCCAATGTCGGCAAGTCGACCCTGGTGAACCGCATGATCGGCCGCCGCGAGGCGGTCGTCGAGGACAAGCCGGGCGTCACCCGCGACCGGGTCACCTACGAGGCCGAGTGGAACGGCCGCCGCTTCAAGGTCGTCGACACCGGCGGCTGGGAGCAGGACGTGCTCGGCATCGACGCCTCGGTGGCGATGCAGGCCGAGTTCGCGATCGAGGCCGCCGACGCGGTGGTCTTCGTGGTGGACGCCAAGGTCGGCGCCACCGACACCGACGAGGCCGTGGTCAAGCTGCTGCGCCGGGCCGGCAAGCCGGTCGTGCTGGTCGCCAACAAGGTGGACGGGCCGTCCGGCGAGGCCGACGCCGCCATGCTGTGGTCGCTGGGCCTGGGCGAGCCGCACCCGGTTTCCGCGCTGCACGGCCGCGGCACCGGCGACATGCTGGACGCCGCCCTCGAAGCGCTCCCCGAGGCGCCCGAGCAGACCTTCGGCACCCCGGTCGGCGGGCCGCGCCGGATCGCGCTGATCGGCCGTCCGAACGTCGGCAAGTCCTCGCTGCTGAACAAGCTCGCCGGCGAGGAGCGGGTGGTCGTCAACGAGATGGCGGGCACCACCCGCGACCCGGTCGACGAGCTGATCGAGCTGGGCGGCAAGACCTGGAAGTTCGTGGACACCGCGGGCATCCGCAAGCGCGTCCACCTCCAGGCGGGCGCCGACTACTACGCCTCGCTGCGCACCGCGGCCGCCGTGGAGAAGGCCGAGGTCGCGATCGTCCTGATCGACGCGAGCGAGTCCATCAGCGTCCAGGACCAGCGGATCATCACGATGGCCGTGGAGGCGGGCCGCGCGCTGGTCATCGCGTACAACAAGTGGGACCAGCTGGACGAGGAGCGCCGCTTCTACCTGGAGCGGGAGATCGAGCGGGACCTCGTGCAGATCCCGTGGGCGATGCGGGTCAATGTCTCGGCGCGCACCGGCCGCCACATGGACAAGCTGGTCCCGGCGATCGAGACGGCGATCGAGGGCTGGGAGACCCGGGTGCCCACCGGCCGTCTGAACGCCTTCCTCGGTGAGATCGTCGCCGCCCACCCGCACCCGATCCGGGGCGGCAAGCAGCCGCGCATCCTCTTCGGCACCCAGGCGGGCACCAAGCCGCCGCGCTTCGTGCTCTTCGCCTCCGGCTTCCTGGAGGCCGGCTACCGCCGCTTCGTCGAGCGCCGGCTGCGCGAGGAGTTCGGCTTCGAGGGGACGCCGATCCACATCTCGGTGCGGGTGCGCGAGAAGCGCAGCAAGAAGAAGTAACAGCGGGTGAGAAGAAGGCGGGGCGGCTCTTCCGGGCCGCCCCGCCGTCGTTTTCGCGTACGGACCGGTCAGTGCCCGTGTGGCCGGTACTCGCGGGGCGCCGGCGGCAGCGCCGGGGGGAAGTGGCCCCGCACGGGGCCGCCCGCGTGCTGCGGGTGGCCGTGGTACGGCTGGCGGGAGGCGGGCTCCCAGTGGCCGGCCGCCGGGAGGTGACCGGTCGCGGTGGTCGTACGGCCCCAGATGCTCCGCATCGCCTCGGCGCTCAGCCCTTCCTCGCCCGAACGGTCCCCCGGCAGCGCCCGGAACGAGCGGCGGTACTCGGCGTACAGCGAGTCGTAGATCGGCGTGGCCGACACGGGGGCGGCGTGGGGGGCCGTCACGGTCGCCGTGGTCGCGTCGTGCGACGGGCGCATGCCGGGGATCTGGTAGGGATACGGGACGCGGGTGGACGGGTCGTATGGATGCACGTCTCTGCCAACGACCCGGATGCTCCCGGGATGCGGTCTTGGCGAAGAATCGGCTGATCGGCGGGAGCGCGCGACCGGCTCACGACCGGCTCGCCGACCGGCGCCCGGCCGGACCGGGCCACCGCTCCGCGCCGGAAAGTCGTCCCGTACCGGAAGGCGGTCCCGCAGCGGAAGGCCGCCCCGCACGGAAAGGCCGCCCCGTGCCGCTCGGGTGAGTGCGGCGCGGGGCGGCCTTCCGGCGCGGCCGGGAGCCCGGGGCCGCGTCAGGTGCCCGCCAGCGGCATCGCGGCGGCCACCAGCTTGCCCTCGGCGGCGGCCTTCTCCATGGCCTCGCGCATCAGGTCCTCACGCGGCTGGTGGCCGATGGCGCCGACCGGTGCCGCGTACACCAGCACGGTCCGCGCCTTGCCGGCGGCGGCGCGCCAGCCCTCCGAGACCGGCAGCGGCTGGTGCGCCTGCCACCAGGAGACGGGCTGGCCGCCGTCGTTGCCGGGCTGGAGGATGGCGTGCAGCCGCCCGGCGGCCAGCAGCACCGACCAGCCCGGGTCGGGCGCGGGGAGGACGGACATGTCCGTGACCGGCGCGAAGCCGTGCTCCAGGAGCAGGGGGAGGAACGCGTCGCCGGGCTCGGTGGAGCCGGGGCGGGCGATGGGGCCGGCGGGCTCGACGACCAGCGCCGGCCGCAGGTCGTTCTCGACCAGGACCAGACCGCAGGTGACACCGAGTGTCGCCTGCCGGGGCTCGCCCGGGAGCGCGGCGAACGGGGTCGCGGGCGGGCGGGCCGAGGGTGCCGCCTGCGCCCCGTCCGCGCCGGTGATGGAGCGCACCGCGCCCTGGAGCTGCTCCTCGGCGACCGGCACGACCTGCGAGGGGATGCACGAGGCGTGCGCGAACGCGAGCACCGCCGTCTCCTCGCCCACGAACAGGACGGTGCTGGTGCGCTCCTGGTCGCTGTCGCCGGGGGTGCGGCAGGAGGTGCAGTCGTAGTTGCCGGGGGCGTTGCCACCGGCCAGCAGGCGGTCGGCTTCTTCGTCACCGATCTCGGCGCGTACGTCGTCACTGACGTCGAGCATGCGCGGCACGGATGGCTCCTCGATCGTTGCGCGGGCTTGCCGGGCGGTCCCCGGCTCGTACTTGGACAACGGGCGATCTGTGGCCGGGGTCACGCGCGGCCGGGTGCGGAATCGAACCGTTCGAAGCGCAGCGTGAGATGCGGGCCGGAACCATTCACTCCCTGCCATCCGGTGTGCGGGGCACGGAAGTTCCGGCGGTGAACTGGGTCACAGATCGTCGGAGCGGCTGGCGGACATATGCGGAAATCAGCGAATCAAGTGGGTGGCCTGAATTGGCTGATACCTCCGGTAACGCCCGACTGGCCAGGCGGGACGGCGGCGCGG
This sequence comes from Streptomyces albofaciens JCM 4342, assembly GCF_008634025.1. Lineage (NCBI taxonomy): Bacteria > Bacillati > Actinomycetota > Actinomycetes > Kitasatosporales > Streptomycetaceae > Streptomyces > Streptomyces albofaciens. The sequence goes on from NZ_PDCM01000001.1 coordinate 2,878,941, forward strand.
TTGATAACGGGGCGTCAGCCTTCCTACATTCTCCGGCCGTGTGCACCGAGCACCACCCGGGGACGCCCGCCGTCCGCTTCCACCACCGGCCCGCACCACGGCCGGTACGCCGAGCACGGCACGGCACGAGAGCCGCGTCGTGTGGCACCGGATGCACCGCACGCAGCACCACCGAGCACCACCGGCACCACCCCGTGGCGGGCGGGGTGCCGCGGACCGTGGGCGCCCGATGCGCCGGCGCCGCGGCACCCGGGGGAGACCCGGGGCCGTGGAGAGGGATTCCATGCCTTTCACGAAGGGCGTCATACGTCGAGACATCGCCGCGCTGGCAGGGGCGGCACTGATCGCCCCGCTCGCGCTGGTGGCCGCCACCGCCGGACCGGCGCAGGCGGCGGACGCCGGAGTGTGGGACCGCATCGCCCGCTGCGAGAGCGGCGGCAACTGGCACATCAACACCGGCAACGGCTTCTCGGGTGGCCTGCAGTTCACCCACAGCACCTGGCGCGCGCACGGCGGTACGGCCTACGCGCCGACCGCCGCCCAGGCCAGCCGCGCCCAGCAGATCGCCGTGGCCTCGCGGGTCCAGGCCAACCAGGGCTGGGGAGCCTGGCCCACCTGCGCCGCCCGCGCCGGCGCCCACGGCAGCGCCCCCAAGGCGCCGAAGGCCCACCGGTCGGGCCACGACAGCGGCCGGCAGTACGTGCGCAAGGACGTCCGGCGGGACGTTCGCGCCAAGGTCGGCAAGCAGGCGCGCGGCACGGGCGGACACGCCGACCGCGGCCGGATCAGGGCCGCCGGCGGCGGGTACACGGTGCGGCAGGGCGACACGCTCAGCTCGATCGCGGCCGCGCACAAGGTGGGCTGGCGCCAGTTGTACGACGCGAACCGGAGCGTCGTCGGCGGCAACCCGCACCTGATCGTCCCGGGGCAGCGGCTCAGCGTCTGAGCCGTGGGGAACGCGGCCCGGTTCCCGCGGGCGCCCGCGGGAACCGGCACGGCCCCGCTCCCCGCCCCGGACGAGCCGAGCGCCCCGTCCGGCCGCCCGCCGGCCGGACGGGGCGTCACACCATTGGAGGCGCGGCGGAGGCGACACACCCGGACCCGTGCCTAGCGTGAGCCGATGTCCCGTACTTTTCGGGCGTTGAAGCCCGAGCGTCTCGCGAAAGCAGGCCGTCTCAGAGCGGCCGTCCTGTCCCTCGTTCCGGCCGTCGTCCTGCTGTGCGTGCCCGCCGGCGCGCAGGCGCGGGACACGGAGCAGCACCTGCCGTCCCCGGCCGGCTGTTCCCTGTCCCGGGGAGTGTGGAACTGCATCGCCAAGTGCGAGAGCGGCGGCGACTGGCGCAAGAACACCGGAAACAACCACTTCGGCGGACTGCAGTTCCGGCAGTCGACCTGGAAGGAGCACGGCGGCCTGGCCTACGCGCCGCGCGCCGACCTCGCCACCCGCGAGCAGCAGATCGCCGTCGCCCGGCGGGTGCTGCGCGCGCAGGGCTGGTCGGCCTGGCCGTACTGCGCCAAGCGGTTCGGGCTCGGCAAGCGGAGCCTGGCGCCCGGCGGATCACCACCGGGGTGAGGGCAGCGGGCCGCCGGGCCCCGGGAAGCGGGCGGCCTCGGCCGGCTCGCCGCAGAAGGCGACGCCGCCGCGCCGCAGGACGTACGCCACGGTGGCCGCCCGGCACAGGCCGGGCGGCAGGCCCTGCTCGGCGACCAGGACCGTGCGCCCGGCGGCTGCCAGGCCGCCGAACAGCGCGTACGTACGTGCCGTGACCTCCGGTGACATGCCCTGCGTGGGCTCGTCGAGGAGGAGCAGCCGGGCGGTGCCGACCAGCGCGCGGGCCACGGCGAGCATCCGCTGTTCGCCGCCGGACAGCGTGCCCGCCCGGCGGCCGAGCAGCGCGCGCAGCTCCGGGTAGGCCTCCAGGGCCGGGCGGATGACTCCGTTCGGCGCGGCAAGTCCGAGCTGTTCGGCGACGGAGAGCGAACCGAACACCGCGCCGCGGTCCGGCACCAGGGTCAGCCCACGGCGCGCGCGGGCGTGCGCGGGGACCCGGGTGATGTCCGTACCGCGCCACACGACACGCCCGGCGGTGAGCGGCACGGTGCCCGCCAGCGCGCGCAGGGCCGTGGTGCGGCCCGAGCCGTTGCGCCCGAGGAGCACCGTGACGCGCGCGGCCGGAATGAGCAGGTCGACGCCGTGCAGGGCCTCCAGTGAGCCGTAGCGGACGCGGGCCGCGTACAGGGCGGCTTCGACGCTCATGTGCCCGGCTCCGCCGGTCCCGCTGCTTTGCCCGGCTCTGTCGGTCCCGCAGTTTCGCCCGGCTCCGCCAGCACGCTGTGGGCGGGGCCGCGGGCCACGATCCGGCCGGCCGCCATCGCGTACACCGTGTCGGCCAGTCCGGCGACGAGGTCGAGGTCGTGCTCGACGACGAGCAGCGCGGTGCCGTCGGCCGCCAGGGTGCGCAGCACGTCGGCCAGCGCCGAGACTTCCGCACTGTCCAGGCCCGCCGCGGGCTCGTCCAGCAGCAGCGTGCGCGGACGGCCCGCGACGGCGCGCGCCAGCTCGACGCGGCGCAGCGTGCCGGTGTCCAGCCCGGCGACGGGCGCGGTGCGCAGCTGCCCGTCGAGGGAGAACAGGTCCAGCGCACGCGCGGTGGCGGCGGCCGGATCGCGTACGCCGCTCTGCTCGGCACCCACCCGTACGTTCTCGGCCACGTTCAGCCCCTCGAACACGGCGAGCTGCTGGAACGTCCGGGCCAGCCCGAGGCGCGCCCGCGCGTGGGCGGACCTGCGGGTGATGTCGGCGCCGTCGAGCAGCACCCGCCCGCCGGCCGGGCGCAGGGTGCCGCACAGGCAGTGGAACAGGGTGCTCTTGCCCGCGCCGTTGGGCCCGATGAGCGCCGTGATCCGGCCGGGAGCCACGGTCAGGTCCACCCCGTCCAGCGCGGTGAAGCCGTCGTAGCGGGCCCGGACGGCGCGGGCGGTGAGGCGGCCGGAAGGGGCGCGGCGGCCGGAGGGGGCGGGGGAGACGGGCGAGGGCGCGGTGTGGGGGAGCGGGTGGCGCAGATCCGGGACGCTGGGCTCGAAGGTGCGGGGCTCGGGCGCGCGGGGCTCGGGCGCGCGAGGCTCGGGCGCGCGAGGCTCGGGGGTGCTGGGCTCCGGCGCGCGAGGCTCGGGGGCGCGGGGTTCGGGAAGGTGGGGGTCTGGGGCGCGGCTCTCGGACGTGGGCCCCTCGGCGTCCGTACGCAACGGCCCGCGCACCACCGCCAGCCGCTCCCGCACCCGCGCGCCCAGCGGAGTCAGCCGCACCTCCGGGGCCGCGAACACGCGTGCCGCGGCGCCGCGCAGAGCCGCGTACGGGCCGTGCGGGAGGCGGCCGGCGAGGACGGCGAGCACGCCGATCACCGCGGCGGCGGCCCCGCCCGCGGCCCCCGCGTCCAGGCCGACCAGCAGGACCGCGGCGGTGAGCGCGCCCAGCAGGCTGTCCGCGCCGAGGACGACCACGGCCGCGAACCACAGCAGGCCGCGCACCGGGTCGTAGGACGCGGCGTCGAAGGTGCGCAGCGCCATGCCGAGCATGCCGCCGCCCAGCGCGGCCAGTGCGGCGCCCACCACGAAGGCCGCCAGTTTCAGCGCCGGTACGGGCACCCCGGCGGCGGCCGCCCCCGGCTCGTGGTCGCGCATCGCGGCCAGCGCGCGCCCGGTGCGGCCGCGGCGCAGCGCTGCCACGGCGAGCAGCGCGAGGCCCAGCAGCACCAGTTCCAGGACGTAGTACGCGCGGTCGGCGGTGAAGCCGGCGGGGCGGTCGAGGGTGAGGCCCGCGGTGGCGTACGGCTGGTCGAAGACGAACCGGCTGACCGCGACACCGAAGGCGAGGGTGGCCAGGGCCGTCGCCAGGCCGTGCCCGCGCAGCGCGGGCCGCCCGGTGAGCAGGCCGAGCGGCGCGGTCAGCAGGACGGCCAGCAGCAGCGCGAGCAGTCCGGGGACGGCCGGGACGCCGGGGAAGCGGCCGGCCGCGAGCAGCGCGGTGAACAGGGCGCCCAGCCCGGCGTACGCGGCCTGCCCCAGCGAGAGCTGGCCGCCGCGCCCGGTGACCACGACCAGGGAGAGCAGCACCACGCCGAGCGCCGGTACCTGGACGGCGGTGCGCAGGTCGCCGCCCGCGAAGCCGAGCGGCAGCAGGAAGAGGATGCCGCCGACCAGCCAGGCGCGGCCGTCGTGGTCGGGCAGCGGGCCGGTGCGCAGGGCCGCGCCGCCGCCGTCGGACGCGGCCGCCGGGGTACGGGCGGGTCCGAGGCCGCGCAGGGCCGGGGCCGCGACGAGCAGCGCCACCACGAACAGGTTGGCGCCCACGGCCTGCACCAGGGGCTCCAGGCTGCCGCCCGGGTGCAGCCGGGTGAGCTGGCTCTGCGCGACGCCGATGCCCAGTGCCACGGCCACCGCCACCGGCAGGCTGCGCAGCCCGGCGGCCACCGCGACCGCCATCACCTCCATGACCAGCAGCGGCAGCCCGTACGGGTCCAGGCGCAGCAGCGGGGCCAGCAGGATGCCGGTCAGTCCGGCGGTGAAGGTGCCGAAGGCCCAGCCGGCGGCGGCGACCCGGTCGGCGTCGATGCCGCCGAGGACGGCGAGCGGCCGGTTGTCGACGACGGCGCGCAGCTCGCGCCCGAATCGGGTCCAGCGGGTGACGGCGGCGACCCCGGCGGCCAGGGTGACGGCGGTGCCCAGCTGCACCCAGGGGTCGTCGGGCAGCAGCGCGGGCGCGTCCGCGCGCGCCCCCGGCCCCCACAGCAGGCCCGCCCCGCCGACCAGGAGGACGAAGACACCGAGCGAGGCGACCAGGGTGCGGGCCGGTCCCGCGGCGCCGACGGCCAGCGGCCGGAAGACGGCCCGGTCCAGCGCGATCCCGATGCCGGGCGCGACGAGGAGGAGGGTGACGGCGGCGGCGAGCGGCAGCGGCCAGTGCCAGCCGGTCGCCAGCTGCCGCAGGACGTAGGCGCACACCATGGCGACCGCGCCGTGCGCGAAGTTCAGCACGCCGGTGGCCCGGTAGGTGACGATCAGGCCGATGCCGGTGAGCGCGGCGGCGCTGCCCACCGCGAGGCCCGCCAGGGTGAGGTCGTACGAGAGCGAGCTCACCGGCGGGTGCCGGGGCGCGGGCCGCCGGGCTCGCAGACGGGGCAGGGCGCCAGCGGCCCCGCGGCCTCCGCTTCCGGTGGCCCGTCCACGGGCCGGGCGTCCGGGCGGCCCGCCACGAGGGGGCAGCCGGGCCGGTGCAGGAGCGTTCCGCCGGGTACGGCGAGCGGCGGCCCGGCGTCGTCCGGCACGGCCTCCCGCGCGGCCGGGGCCCCGCACGCGCCGGGCGGCGTCCCGTCCGCCCCGTACCTGACCAGCAGCCCGTACAACTCCTCGACCCGGGCCGCCGCCAGGCCCGTCTCGCCCCGCGCCACCAGCACCGCGCCCGCGACGATCAGCGCGGCCCCCGGGATCGTGCAGGACGCCAGGAACGGGATCTGGCGCTCGGCGAACCGCTCGCCGGAGACGCCGTACCAGCCGACCGCGCACAGCACCGCCCCGCCCGCCAGCGCCGCCCAGCCGCCCCACGGCACCAGGCGCGCGCCGGACCGTGTTCGCGCGTTGCGCATCACGCCCCCTCGCGACTTTCGGCGAATAGCGCCACTATGCCCTGTGGGAACAGCACCCAGAAGGCTTGTGCCAGACCGGCTCGGGCGGTCGCGACGACAGGCGGTGGTGTACATGACGTTCCGTGGGGGGCCCGCGCGGCGGGTTCCGGCGCTGGTGGCGGCGGCGCTGCTGGTGGCGCCCGTGACCGCGGGGTGCGGGGACGCCGACGACGGCGGGCAGCCGGCGCCGAGCGGCGCGACCTCGGGTCCGGGGAGTCCGGGTACGGGCACGAACACCGCCGGTACACCGTCCTCGGGCAACGCCCCGGCCGACCCTGCCGCCGCCGAGCGGGAGATCAAGGAGAACTGGCGGAAGTTCTTCGACCCGAAGCTGTCCAACGCGGAGAAGGCCAAGTACCTCCAGAACGGCGAGGAACTGCGCCTGCTGCTGGAGGCGTTCAACGGCGATCAGCGGGGGAGGCAGGTCGGGGCGCAGGTGTCCGCCGTACGGTTCACCTCCGCGACCGAGGCCGACGTGACGTACAGCCTCACCCTCAAGAAGGCCACCGCGCTGCCGAACGCCAAGGGCGTCTCCGTCTACCAGGACAAGGTGTGGAAGGTCTCCCTCAAGACCCTGTGCGCGCTGGTGGGCATGAGCGGCAATGCGAGCGCGCCGGGCTGCTGAGGCGGCCGGTGCCGCCGCGTCGGCGCTGCTGCTCGCGCTGACCGCGGCCTGCGGCAGCCGGCTCCCGGAGAGCGCCTTCGAGGACCGTGGGGGCGCGCCGGCGACCGGCGCGGCGGGCGAGCCGATCACCGTCGGGATCATCACCAGCGCGACGAGCCCGGTGGGCGGCGAGGCGTTCACCGGGCCGCGGGACGGCGCGCTGGCGTACTTCGCCGCGCTGAACCGGAACGGCGGCGTCAACGGGCGGCCGGTGCGCCCGGTCACCTGCGACGACGGTGGCAGTGGCGTCGGCAACAACGAGTGCGTGCGCGAACTGCTCACCGACAAGAAGGTGTTCGCGCTGGTCGCGACCACCGCGCTGGACTACGCGGGGGCGCCCCGGGTCTCCGCCGCCGGCGTCCCCGACATCGGCGGGCAGCCGGTCGGCGCCGCGTACGACACGTACCCGCACCTGTACGGGATCTACGGCAGCCAGGCGCCGCGGGACGGCAGGGCGCCGGGCTGGGGCGGCACGCTGTACGGCGGCACGGAGGTCTACCGCTACTTCAAGCGCGTGCAGAAGGCCCGCAGCGCCGCGGTCGTCTCCTACAACCAGGCGGCGTCCGCCGCGTACGCCCGGCTGATCGTGCGCGGCCTGGAGGCCGAGGGGTACGACGTGACCACCGAGCAGGTCGACTTCGCGCTGCCCAACTTCCCGGCGGTCGCCGCCGGGCTGCGCGACCGGGGCGCCGACCTGGTCTTCGACGCGCTGGACACGCACGGCAACGCGCGGCTGTGCGAGGCGATGGACGCGGCGGGCGTCCGGCCGACCGCGAAAGTCACGAACGTACAGAATTGGTCGGATGCGGTCGCCAAGGACTACAAGGACTCGCCGGGCTGCCGCAACGTTCTGTGGGCCACGGGTGCCAGCCGCAACTACGACGATCAGGGGAGCGGGCCGGGCAGCGCGGCGGTACGGGAATTCCGTGCCGGAATGGCCCGGTACGCCAAGGGCGGACCGCTGTCGCAGTGGCAGCTGGAGGGCTGGGCGGCGGCGATGTGGTTCGCCGACGCGGCGCGCTCCTGCGGGGCGCGGCTCACCCGCGCGTGCGTGGAGCACTTCGTCGCCGACGGCGCGCCCTACACCGCCCGCGGCCTGCTGCTTCCCGCCTCGTTCCGGCCGCGGCCCGAGCCGCCGGCCACCGATCGCACCTGCCTGTCGGTCGCCCGCTGGCGGGACGGGGCGCACGGCGGCAGGGGCGGCTGGGTCACTCAGGGCGACATGGACACCACCTGCTTCACCGTGCCGCAATTGCCGTACCGCCCCTGAGCGCCCGGCCGGGGCCCGCGGCCCGGCGCGCCGGTGTCGCGCGGCACGGTGTGCCGGGCCGAAGGACGCACACCTCGTGACGGGACGCCCCGGGACGGCCTAGCTTGTGGCGTTACAGCACGGCATGGCACGGCACGGAAACGACGAACAGTGATCCAGGAAAGTTCCGTGATGTCGCTACCGATGTCCTAACTCTTTCGGAACAAGTTGGCCAAAGGTCTCAACCCGGAACCGCGCCCCGTGGTCTACCCGTTCAAGGGACGGACGAACCGGACTCGTCCGCCGATGACCGAGGACACGGGGACGGAACGCAGGACGGATGCACAGCTCATTCCTGTTTCACCAGGCCGATGGCGTCGGGGGGACGATCCGGACGACGTACAACCCGGCTCCGGGGCACGGGGCGTACGCAACCAAGGACGCGGCACGAGCCGCTGTGAGAGGGGTGCGGACGGTATGAACGCGTCGACGCAACTGCCCGCGACGGGCGCCGGTCCGGCCGGTACCGAAGCCGTCGCTCCCGTGATCACCCAAGCCCCGGCCGCCTGTCCCGAGACCCCGGACACCACGGCGGCCGAGCACCGCGACGGCGAACCGGCCCCGGCCGCGCAGCCGCTGCGTGCCGACTGCATAGCGGACTCCGCCGGCGGCCTGACCTTCGACATCACCACGCCCCAGGGCACCCGCCCGGTATGGAGCGCGGCGCTCGTGCTGCGCCCGCGCGGCGACGGCGCGGCCGGCGAGGAACTGCGACTGCCGCTCGGCCCGAACGGCTCGGGGCGGCTGCGCGCCGTCCTGCCCAGCACCGTCGCGCTGCCCGAAGGGCGCTGGAACGTCTACGCGGACCTCGGCGACGGCCGCGAGCCGCAGCGGCTGCTGCCCGGCGACAACGACCTGCGCTCGCTGGTGGACCGCCGCCCGCTGGCCGGTATCGGCCGGCTCGGCGTGCGCATCCCGTACACCACCCGGTCCGGCAGCCTCGCGCTGCGCAGCTGGCTGCGCGGACCGCACGCGGAGGCCGCGGACATCGTCGTCGACGCCGGCGGCACGACCGTCACCGGCCGGCTGTACGGCGCCGTCCTCGGGCCGGGCGCGTGCGCCGAGGCCAGGCTCCGTGGCGCCCCGGAAGCGGACGGCGCGGCCCCCGTCATCACCGTCCCGCTCACCGGCGACGGCTGCGAATTCACCTTCACCCTGCCGTACGTGCCGCTCGCGGAGCGCTGGGAGGGCGGCAACGAACGCTGGGACCTGTGGCTGCGCGCGGCCGAGGGGGCCGAGCCGGTGCGCATCGCCCGGCTGCTCGACGACGTGCCGGAGAAGAAGGCGATCTTCGTGCATCCGGCGCTGCCCGTCGGCTGCCCCGCCGGACAGCTGCGCATCGGGCCGTATTACACGCTCGACAACGATCTGACGATCCGGGTCACGGACGACGGGCCGGACGGGCCGGACCGTACCGGCTGTTGACCGGGGCCCGTCAGGCAGGGCGCATAACCCCCCGCGCTGTGGGCACTCGGAGCAGCGGAGGTGCGAATCACATGGTTCCTGTTCTTTTGGTACTGCTTCTGGCCTTGATCCTGTTCGGCGCGGGTTTCGCGCTCAAGGCCCTGTGGTGGGTGGCCGTCGCGGTGCTGGTCGTGTGGCTGCTCGGCTTCCTGTTCCGTACGACGAGCGCGGGCGGAGGGCGTACCCGCTGGTACAGGTGGTGACCCCATGAGATACGGACCGTAGCTGTCCGCATGGGCTGTCAGACTGCCCGGCATGTTGGAGACCTCGGCACGACTGCTCCGCCTGCTCTCCCTGCTGCAGGCACACCGCGCGTGGACGGGCGCGGACCTCGCCGACCGGCTCGGCGTGACGCCGCGCACCGTCCGCCGCGACATCGACCGCCTGCGCGAACTGGGCTACCCCGTCCACTCGGCCCCCGGCACCGCCGGGGGCTATCAACTGGGCGCGGGCGCCGACCTGCCACCGCTGCTCCTCGACGACGAGGAGGCGGTGGCGGTCGCCGTCGGGCTGCGCACCGCGGCCGCCGGCGGCGTCGAGGGCATCGAGGAGACTTCCGTACGGGCCCTGGCCAAGCTGGAGCAGGTGCTGCCGAACCGGCTGCGCCGCCGCGTCAGCGCCCTCACCACCTTCACCGTCCCCATGCTCGGCACCGCGGACGGACCCCGGGTCGAGGCCGCGGTCCTCACCGAACTGGCCAACGCCTGCCGGGACAGCGAGCGGCTGCGCTTCGCGTACGCGGCACACGACGGTACGGTCAGCCGCCGCACCGTGGAGCCGCACCGCCTGGTGTCCGCGCAGCGCCGCTGGTACCTCGTCGCCTGGGACGTGGACCGCGCGGACTGGCGGACGTTCCGCGCCGACCGCATCACCCCCACCCCGCCGCACGGCCCGCGCTTCACCCCGCGCCCGGCCCCCGCCGACGACCTCGCCGCCTACGTCTCGCAGGGCGTGTCCACCCGGGCCTACGCCGAGCGGGCCACCGTCGTGCTGCACGCCTCCGCCGAGGAGGCCGGCCGGCGGATCACCCCGGCCGACGGCGTCATCGAGCCGCTCGACGACCACCGCTGCCTGCTGCGCACCGGCGCGCACCATCTGGACGTGCTGGTGATCCACGTCGTCCTGATGGGCTTCGACTTCGAGGTCCTCGATCCGCCCGAACTGGCCGGGCGGATCGAGGAGATCAGGGACCGGCTGACCCGGGCCCTGCACCCGGCTTCGGCTCCGCCTCCCGCGGGGACCCTTCCGGCACCGGCGCGTCCGGCGGAGTGAGCCGGACGATCTCCGGATGGTGCAAGTCGAAGGCGGGCGACTCCGAGCGGATACGCGGAATGGTCAGGAAGTTGTGGCGCGGCGGCGGACAAGAGGTGGCCCACTCCAGCGAACGGCCGAAGCCCCAGGGGTCGTCCGTCTCGACCTTCGTGCCGTACTTCGTCGTCTTCCAGACGTTGTAGAGGAACGGCAGCGTGGACAGGCCGAGCAGGAAGGCGCCGATGGACGAGACGGTGTTCAGCACGGTGAAGCCGTCGGCCGCCAGGTAGTCGGCGATCCGGCGCGGCATGCCCTCCACGCCCAGCCAGTGCTGGACGAGGAAGGTGGTGTGAAAGCCCACGAACAGCGTCCAGAAGTGCAGCTTGCCCAGCCGCTCGTCGAGCATCCTCCCGGTGAACTTCGGCCACCAGAAGTAGAAGCCGGCGAACATCGCGAAGACGACCGTGCCGAAGACGACGTAGTGGAAGTGGGCGACGACGAAGTAGGTGTCGGTGACCTGGAAGTCCAGCGGCGGCGAGGCCAGGATCACGCCGGTCAGCCCGCCGAACAGGAAGCTCACCAGGAAGCCGGTGGCCCACAGCATCGGCGTCTCGAAGGACAGCGAGCCGTGCCACATCGTGCCGATCCAGTTGAAGAACTTCACCCCCGTCGGCACCGCGATCAGGAACGACATGAACGAGAAGAACGGCAGCAGCACCGCGCCGGTGGCGAACATGTGGTGCGCCCACACCACCACCGACAGCCCGGTGATCGCCATGGTCGCGCCGATCAGCATCACGTAACCGAAGATGGGCTTGCGCGAGAAGACCGGGATGACCTCGGTGATGATGCCGAAGAACGGCAGCGCGATGATGTAGACCTCGGGGTGCCCGAAGAACCAGAACAGGTGCTGCCACAGCAGCGCCCCGCCCCACTCGGCCTCGAAGACCATCGACCCGAAGCGCCGGTCCGCCTCCAGCACCAGCAGCGAGGCCGCCAGCACCGGGAAGGCGATCAGCACGAGGATCGAGGTGAACAGCACGTTCCAGGTGAACACCGGCATCCGGAACATCGTCATGCCGGGCGCGCGCATGCCGATGATGGTGGTGAGGAAGTTGACCGAGCCGAGGATGGTGCCGAAGCCGGACAGCGCCAGCCCCATGATCCACATGTCGGCGCCGATGCCCGGGGAGCGCACCATCGAGCTGAGCGGCGCGTAGGCGGTCCAGCCGAAGTTCGCGCCGCCGGTCGGCGTCAGCAGGCTGGCCAGCACGATCAGGCCGCCGAAGAGGAACAGCCAGTACGAGAGCATGTTCAACCGGGGGAAGGCCACGTCCGGTGAGCCGATCTGCAACGGCATGATCTCGTTGGCGAAGCCCGCGAAGGCCGGGGTGGCGAACAGCAGCAGCATGATCGTGCCGTGCATCGTGAACGCCTGGTTGAACTCCTCGTTCGTCAGGATCTGGAGCCCGGGGCGGGCCAGTTCGGCGCGCATCAGCAGCGCCAGCAGACCGCCGACCAGGAAGAAGCCGAACGCGGTGACCAGATAGAGATGGCCGATCTTCTTGTGGTCGGTGGTGGTCAGCCAGTCCACCAGCACCGCGCCGGGCCGCCGCGCCCGCACCGGTTCCGGGCTCGTCGCCACGGTGTCCGTACCCATCTGCGCCACCTCGTTCGCCAAGAAGCAACCGGCTGAGCCGGTAAGGGACGTGCTCGGGCTCTGGCGGCCATGATGGCCGCCCGCCCCGCGTGACGCGAGGGGGCGTACGCAGCCCGGCCGGATCATTGCGGCACCCCACCGTCGTGCGGCGCGGCCTCACTCCCGGGGCAGCAGGGGCCCCAACGGCCCCAGGTCCAGGTTGAGTTCGTCCTTGCCGATGCCGTAGCGCTCGCACAGCTCGCCCATCCGCCGCTCCAGCAGCATCAGCGTCAGACCGATCCGCTCCTCCTGGTCCTCGGTCAGATCGCCCTGGTCGACGCGGCGCAGCGCCTGCCGCTCCATGAGCTGGTGCAGCAGTTCCACCACCGTCAGCACGAGCCGCACCAGGTCGCGCTCGACGGTGTCCTCGTCCAGTTCGACGCGCCGGGTCACGGCGCCACCTCCTCCTCGGCGTCCGGCCCCAGCTCCTCGAAGGGCGACGGAACGTTGGCGTTGACCGAGCTGATCAGGGCCCGCAGGTCGATCCGGACCAGGTCCACCTCGGCGATGCGCAGCGTGAGGTCGCCCGCGATGACCGCGCCGCCCGCCAGCAGCCGGTCCAGCAGGTCGACCAGCGCGATCTGCCGGTCGGCCAGCGGACGGTCCGGCCCGGGGGCGGGAGTCGGCGTGGTCATCCGGCACCGCCGCGGCCGGCGTCCCCGCCCGCGTCCGGAGGCTGCGGCGCCTGCGTGAAGGAGTACGGGGCCCACGGCCCGGTCAGCTCGATCCGTACACCGGGGCTGCGGTCCGCCAGCTCGCCCACCAGGCCCGCGAACGCCCCCGCCTGCTCGCGGGGGATCAGATACGCGCCGTTGAGCACATTGCGCCCACCGGCCCCGGACAGCCGGGGGTCCTGCGGGCGGTGCAGCCGGCTGCGCTCGGCGAACTTGTCCAGCGCCTCGTGGGCGGCGGCGGCCAGCTCGTCGGCGCGCCGCTGGCTCTGCTCCTGGGCCTGCCGGTGGGCGAGCCGCCGGCGCAGGAAGTCGCGCCCCGAGCCGTCGGCCGGTGCCTGGCGGGACGAACCGCTCGCGGGCACGGACGGTTTGGCGGTCCCGGGGTCCTCGACGTACGCCTTGACGCCCCACTCCATCCGGCCGTCCAGGCTCACCAGCGCGCTCAGGAACTCCTCGGCGCGCTGCGCCAGCACCTGCCGCACGCCGCGCACGTCGCGGTGGACGGTCACCAGGCGCAGCGGCAGTACACAGAACTCCGCGGCGGCGGTGTCCACCACGCTGCGGTGCGCGCGGGCGGTCCGCTCCAGCCACGCCATGTCCTCCAGGTGCGCGCGCAGCGCCTCCTCGTCGAAGTCCGCGGCCGGCACCCGCGAGACCAGGGCGGTCAGCGCGCCCTCCACGACGGTCTCCACGGGTGCGTCCGCGACGCCGAGCAGCCCGTCCGGCGGACGGCAGCCGGCCCGTGCGACGGCGTAGGTGTACATCAGCTCGGCACCCTGCGTGCTCAAGTGATCTCCTCTCGCGGCTCCTGCTCCTCCAGGGCGGCGATCCGCTCGCGCAGCCGCTCGTTCTCCCGGGCGAGTTCCCGGCGCCGGGCGCCGGAGGACAGCGACGGGTCGTCCCGCCACCAGTCGATGCCCATCTCCTCCGCCCGCTCCACCGAGGCCACGATCAGCCGCAGCTTGATCGTGAGCAGTTCGATGTCGAGCAGGTTGATGCGGATGTCACCGGCGATCACCACACCCTTGTCCAGGACGCGTTCGAGAATGTCGGCGAGGTTGGCGCCGCCGTTGGAGGAGCCGTAGGGGGAGGGGACCTGGGAACTCATCGGACGGGCTCCGGCTCGCGCTCGTCCTCCTCCTCGTCCGCCGGCTCCTCCTCGTACGTGTCCTCGGCGTCCTCCTCCTCTTCGTCGTAGGAGTCGTCGGGTGCCACCTCGTCCTCGGCGTCTTCTTCCGCGTCCTCGTACGCGGCGTCGGCGTCCTCCTCGCCTTCCGCCCCGGTGTCCTCGTCCTCGTCCTCGTACGCGTCCTCGGCCTCCGGCTCCTCGTCCTCGGAGCCGCCGGAGCCGCGGGCGTCACCGGACTCCTCCTCGTACGCGTCCTCGGACGCCTTGTCCGCGCCCTCGGTGTCCCGCTCCTCGTCGCGGTCCCGCTCCTCGCGCTCGACGGCCTCGTCGTGGCCGACGACGACCTCGCCGTCGCGGATCTCACCGCGCCACTCGCCGGTCGCCTCGCCGCGCATCATCACGAAGCGGCGGAAGTTCTTGAGGTCGAGCCGCGCCCGGCGGCCCTGCGCGCGCCAGATGTTGCCGGTCTTCTCGAACAGGCCCTTGGGGTGGTACTCGATGACCAGCAGCACCCGGGTGAGGCTCTCGGCCAGCTCGTGGAAGGTGACCACGCCCTTGAGCGTGCCCTTGGCCCCCTCCGAGGTCCAGGCGATGCGCTCGTCCGGGATCTGCTCGGTGGTGTGCGCCTTCCAGCTGCGGGCGGACCAGAAGATCTTCGCGCGCCAGTTGGAGTCGGTGTCGTCCGTGGACTCCACCCCCTGCACCCCCTTGGCGAAGGTGCTGAACTCCTGGAACTGCGTCCACTGGTTGTACGCCTCGCGCAGCGGCACGCCGACGTCGACGTCCTCGCTGATCGTCACGAACTTGCCCTTGCCGCCGCCGCCCTTGCGCTTGCCGGTGAGCTTGCCGACGGCACCCTTGACGGTGTTCTTGGCGGTGTCCTTGACCGCGCCCTTGAGCGTGTCCTTGATCACCGGGCCGATCAGGCTCTCGCTGCGGCCCTCCGCCACATCCGTGAGCCGGGTGGTGGCCTCGCCGAGCCGCTTGCCGGTGGCCACCAGCAGGCGCTGGGCCTGCGCGGCGGCGAACGAGACGGCCTCCTCCTTGAGACGGTCGACGGCCGGGTTGCCGGCCACGCTCTCCTTGACGGCGGCCACCGGGCCGCCGGACCTCGACTCAGCCACGGTCGTCACCTCCGCTGCGACGGGTGGCGGACCGGGCCGTCTTCTTGGCGGCCGAAGCGGTCTTCTTCGGTGCTGCGGCGGCCTGCTTCGCGGGCCGCTTGCGCTTGTCCGGAGCGGACTTGGCGCCGGACGCGCCCGTCTTCGAGGAGCGGCTGCCCGTCTTCGAGGAGCTCTTCTTGGCGGCTCCCCGCTGCGCGCCCGCGGACTTCCGCGAGCCGCCGCGGTCCCCGCCGGTCTCCTCTTCCTGGGCGTCCTCGGACCCGTCCTCGTCGTCCCGTCCGCCGCCGGTCACCCCGCGCACGGTGTCCGCCGCCTTGCCGCCGGCCCCGCCCGCGTCGAGCTGTTCGCGTACGTTCAGTGTCCGTTCGTGCAGGCTGTCCGCCAGGGAGTCCAGGCGCTTGGTGACCAGCGCTCCGGTCGCCGCCTTGCCCACCCCCTTCAGGTCGCCGCGCAGCTGCTCGCGCAACTCCTTGAGCTGCGGGTTGGCGGCTATCTGGTCGTTGACCAGAGAGACCAGCTGCTGCGGGCCGAGGTTCAGGCGCTTGCCCAGGACCATGCTGCCGATACCGATGGCGAGCTTGGCCTTTTTCGTACGGCCGAGCAGATAGCCTCCGGCGACGGCCAGCACCAGTGCCGGCCGGTTCTTCATCTCGGGGTTCTCCTCAATGTCTGTCGCGCATGGGTTCTGCGGAGTCCGTTGCGCGGGGGGTCGGCGGACCGGGCGGCCGGGCCCCGCACGGCTACGCCCCGGAGGAGCGCTGCCGCAGCTCCTCCAGCCGGTCCAGCAGCGCGTCCTCGCGCCGGTCGAACTCGGCCTCGTCGATCTCCCCGCGGTCCAGCCGCTCCGACAGTTCGCGCAGTTCGCGCTGGACCACGGACGGGTCGTAGTACTGGCGCTCCGCCTCGGTGAGGACCTGCCGCAGCACCCAGCCGGTCCCGCGCACGGGAGCGGCCGGGAGCAGCAGCAGTTCCTTGAGCAGGCCCACCGCTCACTCCGCCGCGGCGGACTCCAGCGGCCGTACGAAGCTGTACGGCGGCAGCGGTCCGTTGACGAGCAGTTCCAGGTGGGGGTTGTCGGCGCCGAGCCGGTCGGCGGCCTCCAGGAACGCGGACGCGTCCTCGCGCCGCATCAGGAAGGACAGGTTGACCAGCCAGCCGGAGCCCTCGGGGCCGGGCCGGGACTGCTCGGCCCGCGGCGTGAGCGCCGTCTCCACCGTGTGCGCGTCGCTCACCTCGCGCGCCCGCACGGCGTTGGCGATCAGCTCGCCGAGCCGGAGCTTGTCCTGGTAGGCACCGCCGCCGGACGCCTGGTTTGCCTCGTTGAGGGCCCGGATCTCGGGCTCCTCGGCGAGGACCCGGCGCAGCACGTCCTCCTCGCGGTGCGCGGCCTTCACGTTGTACTCGACGCGGCCGTTGAGGTCGTCCAGCTGTGCCTTGTAGTGCTCGGCGTGCTCGGCCAGCACTTCCCGGACCGCCTCGTCACTGTCCGACAGCGAGCCGAACCGCAGCGGCAGCACCGCCCCGTCCGCCCCCGCCTCGGTCAGTACGTGCTGGTGGGCGAGCAGGTCACGGCGCTTGGGCCGGAGCCGCTCGGGGCAGTCGCTGACGATGGCCGCCAGGTCGCCGCCGCGTACGACGCGGACCGGGCGCGGCGGGTCGCCGATGCCCAGGATCTCCTGCTCGGGTTCGGGGTGGCCGGCGCGGGCGATGCCGTAGACGTACGTGCTCACTCGCTCTCCTCCTTCTTGCGGGAGGCGGTGCGCCGCGGCCTGCGCTGCGTCTCACTCTCGGCCTCCGCCTTGTCCCGCCCCTGCCCGATCGCGTCGGCGAAGGTCTCGGCCGCGCCCGAGAGCGCGCCCTTGGACTTGCCCTTGGCGCCGGACTCGGTGACCTGGCCGACCACGTCGGGCAGGCCGGGGCTCTTGTTGGCGCCGGTCTCCAGGTCGAGCCGGTTGCAGGCCTCGGCGAACCGCAGGTAGGTGTCGACGCTGGCCACCACCACCCGGACATCGATCTTGAGGATCTCGATGCCGACCAGTGAGACGCGGACGAACGCGTCGATCACCAGGCCGCGGTCGAGGATCAGCTCCAGGACGTCGTAGAGGCCACTGGTGCCGCCCCCGCCGCCCCCGGACTGCTGTTGTGCCGGGACAACGGTCATGATCGTGGTTTTCCTCTCGCGCGCTCATAGCGGCTGACGCGCCGGTAGCCCGTGAGCATGCCGTCCGGGTCGAGCGTGACCTCGTACAGCGCCATGAGGCTCATCGTCTCGGGCACCCGGGCGAGCTCCAGCACCTCGGTCTCCAGGACCCAGCCGTCCTCGGTCCGTTCGAACCGGGACACCGTCTCGGGGGTCAGACCCGTCAGCTCGGCGAGCTGTTCCCGGGCCGACCGCAGGAGTTCCGGTGCGCTGGGGCGGGCGGACGCCGCTCGGTCGTTGTTGCTTCTGTCCGGTGTCTTCGCTGTGTCGTCTCCCATGGGGCTCCTCGGCAACAGCGAGTACCGCGCGGCGGTGGACCCAAACCCGCCGCCCGCCGTCATGCCCGTGAAATATGCGTGAGCGGCGTGCTGTCGGCCGATTTCCGGACGTCGGACGGCAGGAAATAGAAGGAATAAGCGGGGGCTGACGGGGAATTAATTGCGGCCGGTCCGCGGGCGTCCCGCGGCGGTCCCCGGACAACGATCAAGGCCGAAATCCGGCCGACCCCGATTCCCACCCGGTTGGTGCAGTGCCGGGCTCGTTCGGGTGACGGAAACCGAACCTGACACACACCGTGGTCCTGTGACAGAAGTGTGACGAACGCAGGACCGGGCGGATACCGGAGGGTGGCACCCCGGCCCTTCCACCCGTGCGGACGGGCGCCTACGGTGGCTGCCATGGCACCCGTACCGAAGTCCCCTTTCGAACCCGACGACGACCCCGAGACCTACGTGGGGCTGGCGCGGCGGACCGCCGAGGAGCGTGCCCGCGAGCGCGGCTGGAGCACCGTCCGCTCCCTCGCGCCGGGCACGATCATCACCATGGAATACCTGGGGGGCCGGCTGAACTTCGAGGTCCGGGACGACGTCGTGACCCGCAGCTGGAAGGGCTGAACCGCCGCGGCGGCTGCGCCGAAAGCCGACGGCCCCGGGGCTCCAGGAGGAGCGGCCGGGGCCGTCGGCTGCGGGGGAGAGGCTGTGCGTACCGTCCCCGCGGGTCTGGTCTCGGGTCAGCTGCCGCCGGTACGGCCGCGGGCCGGGGCCGGGGTCAGCGGGGCCGTGCGCGGCGCGCGGTCGGCGTGCGGCGGTCGCCGGGGGCCGGTCGGTGTGACCGGGGTGCGCTCCGAGCGGACGGTGTGCGGGCGCGGCGGGTGGTGCGGCCGGGTGTCCGCGGTGCGTGCCGGGGTGTCCGCGGTGCGCGCCACGGTGCCGGTACGGGTGGGGCCGGCGGCTTCCCGTACGAGCACCTCGTCCTCCGGGGCGGGGCGCGGCGCGGACAGCCCGGAGCGGGCGGCCGCCGGGGCGAGCGGCGCGGTGACGCGCGGCCGGCCGGTCCGCAGCCGTATCCACAGGGCCGTCAGCCGGGCCTCGGCCCACTCCACCGCGGGCTCGAACCAGGGCAGCGCGAGGAGGACCAGGAGACCTGCGGCCCAGCCGAGCAGCACATCGCTGACCCAGTGGGTACCGAGGTAGACCGTGGTCATGCCCACGCCGAGGGCGCCGAGCGCGGCGATCACCGACAGCGCCCGGCGGCGCAGCGGCGTGGTCGCCAGGTAGGCCAGGACACCCCAGGTGACCACGGCGTTCGCGGTGTGGCCCGAAGGAAATATATCGCCGCCGAGCCACATCTCGTTGGCGCCGATGGTGGTCGCGTAGTGCGGGCCGAGCCGGCCCATGCCCAGCTTGGCCGCGCCCGCGGTGATGTTGAGCAGCAGCAGCGAGGTGCCCAGCACCAGCAGGGGGTGGAGGTTCTTCGTCCGCCAGCAGCGCCAGCCCAGCCAGGCGGCCACGGCGACCGCGGTGGGGCCGCGCTGGCCCAGCACGACGAAGTAGTCGAGGAAGGCGTGGATCTCCGGCCACTGCTTGTACGGCCGGAAGAGCATCGCCTGCCAGTCGAACGTGACCAGCCATGAGGTGGCGAGCACGCCGGCCACGATCGCCACGTACACCGCGAGCGTGCCCCCGAACAGCCACCAGCGGGTCCGGGTCATGCGTGACGGTGGGCGATCGGCCGGGCGCTCCTCCATCTGGTCGAGCTTGTCATCGGTACGCACTCAATCGACGTTACCGCGTGTGATGTCGATGCCTGGTCAAACTGTGAGCTTTGTAATGACGATGTGATGTGCAATCTGTCTCAAACGAGACTTTGGCCAGTGGTTTTCCGGAGGAATTCCACAGTCGTCGGATTGCCTCTCGGGGCGCTCCCGGAAGTCGCTCGGGGTGGGCCCTTTCCAATTCGCCGGAGAAGTTTATCGCCGATTCGCACAGGTGTCGCGGCACGTTTCCCCGGCGGGCCGTTCACGGAGGGGAATGTTCCGTTCGGCGCGGGCGGGACCGGCGGGCTCAGGGCGGCCCCGAACCGTTCAGCCACACCGCCCCGTACACCGCCGAACCCGCGCTGACCAGGGCCGTCACCGCCCAGGCCGCCGCCGGACGCCACCGCGCCAGCCCGGCGGCGAGCGGCAGCAGCAGCGGATAGGCGGGCATCATCAGCCGCGGCTTGGACCCGAAGTAGCCCTTGGCGGTCAGTGCCAGCAGCAGGACGACGCCGCCGTAGACGAGCAGCGGCAGCGGCTGCCCGCGGCGCGCGCCCAGCACGTACAGCCAGACCACCAGCGCCACTCCGGCGAGCAGCCCGAGGCCCGCCGGGAAACCGAGGTCCCACAGGAACGCGGCGAACGCCCGGCCCCCGTCGAAGCCGTTGCCCCAGCCGCCCTGGACGTCCAGATACGCGGTGAGGCTGCCCCGCTCGGCCGCCACCCACAGGAAATAGCCGCACCAGCCCAGCGGCGCCAGCAGCACACCGAGGAGCATCCGCCGGTGGCGGCCCCACCACGGGGCGCCGCCGGCCGGCCGGTCCCGCCACAGCGTCACCGCCGCGGTGAGCCACACCGCCGCGACCACCGCGGCCCCCACCGGCCGGGTCAGCCCCGCCAGCGAGGCCAGCACCCCCGCGGTGACCCAGCGCCCGGTCAGTACGCAGTACACGCCCCACGCCGCGAGCGCGGTGAACAGCGACTCCGAGTACGCCATCGACTGCACGATCCCCACCGGCAGTGCCGCCCACAGCGCGGCCAGCGCGACCCCGGCCCGCGGCCCGTGCAGCCGCTCGCCGGTCAGGTACAGCGCCCAGGCCGCGGCGAGCGACGCGAGCCAGGACACCACGAGACCGGCGTCGGCGGCCGACAGCGGGGTCACCGCGGACAGCCCCCGCTCCAGCCACGGCAGCAGCGGGAAGAACGCCAGGTTGGAATGCACGTCCCCATTGGCGAGCTGGACGCTGTAGCCGTAGCCCTGCTCCGCGACGCGGGTGTACCAGAGGGAATCCCAGCGGGCGGTGAGCAGGGTGTGCCAGCTCTTGCCGTGCCCCGCGGACCAGGCGGCCAGGACGAGCACCCCCAGCGCCCGGATCGCGGCGTATGCCAGCAGTGCCGGGGCGGCCCGGAGCAGGGCGGCGCGCTCGGGGCGGCCGCCGCCGGAACCGGTAGGCTCCGGGGCGCGAAAGGGGGCAAGATCGTTCATCCGGCCGATTATCCCGCGACCGGTAGCCGCCGCCCGCCGGCGGGTATGGGAACCGCCGGGCCCTGCGACGAGCGTCTCATCGTGGGGTGAGCCACGCGTCACGTCACGCGACTCGCGTAGTCTGACGTCTCAACTCGCCCGTGCCGCCGGTTCCGCCGGAGCGCCTTCGCGCCCCGGCACGCGGCCGCGAGAGCATGACAGGAGGTACGCGAATGTCCGGGACGACCACGTCCGGCGACGAGCGGGCGGCGGGTGTTCCCCGGCATGGAGGCGGCGGCGCGGGCCGCTGGACCGTTCTGGTCGTGCTCTGCGTCAGCCTGCTGTTCGTCGCGCTGGACACCACCATCCTGTACGTGGCGGTGCCCTCGGTCACCGAGGACCTGCGCCCGGGGCCGGTGGAACTGCTGTGGATCGTGGACATCTACCCGCTGATCGCGGCGTCCCTGCTCATCCTCTTCGGCACGCTCGGCGACCGGGTGGGCCGCCGCCGCATCCTGCTGATCGGGTACGGGCTGTTCGGCGCGGCCTCGGCCGCCGCCGCGCTGGCCCCCAATCCGCAGATCCTGATGACCGCCCGCGGGCTGCTCGGCATCGGCGGCGCGATGATCATGCCGGCCACGCTGTCCATCCTGCGCCAGGTCTTCCCCGACCGGCGGGAGCGGGCGGTCGCCATCGGTGTGTGGAGCGCGGTGGCCGCGGTGGGCGCCGCGGTCGGCCCGGTCCTCGGCGGCTTCCTCGTCGAGAACTTCTGGTGGGGCTCGGTCTTCCTGATCAACATCCCGATGATGGCGGTGATGGCCCTGATCGGCCGCTGGCTGCTGCCGGAGTCGCGGGGCGAGCGCAACGGGCCCTGGGACACCCTCGGCGCGGTCGTCGCGGCGCTCGGCGTGCTCGGCGTCGTCCTCGGCGTCAAGCGCATCGGCAGCGGCGAGGCGCTGATCGGCCCGACCACGCTGGGCTCCCTCCTCGCCGGCACCGTGCTGCTGATCGTCTTCGTACGGCGCCAGCGCAAGCGCCGGCACCCGCTCATCGACATGCGGCTGTTCGCCCGCCCGGCCTTCGGCACCTCCGTGGGCTGCATCGTGCTGGCGATGCTCGCCCTCGTCGGGCTCCAGTTGATAGCGGTGCAGTACCTCCAGCTCGTGCTGGACCTGAGCCCCCTGGAGACCGGGCTGCGGATGCTGCCGCTGGTCTTCTCGGCGATGGCCGCCGGGCTGACCGGCTCCAAGGTCCTCCAGGCCGTCGGGCCCAAGGTGATGGTCTCGCTGGGCTTCGTGCTCACCGCGGCGGCCGTGCTCTGCCTGACCGCGATGGACGAGACGGACCGCCCCTGGCTGCTCGTGCTGGGCTTCGTGCTGCTCGGCTTCGGCTTCCAGACCACGCTCTTCGGCGCCTACGAGTCGATGCTCAACGAGGCCCCCGCCGACCAGGCGGGCGGCGCGGCGGCCATCGGCGAGACCTCGTACCAGCTCGGTGCCGGCATCGGCGTGGCCCTGCTCGGCAGCGTCATGAACGCCGCCTACGCGCCCGGGCTGTCCCATGTGTCCGGCGTCCCGGAAAGGGCCACCGCCTCGGCCGCGCACTCCCTGGGGGAGGCGTACCAGGTCGCCTCGACGCTCGGCGGCCGGGCCGAGACCGTACTGCGCGATGCCGCGCAGGGCGCCTTCGTGCACGGCCTGCACACCACGCTGGTCACGAGCGCCGTCCTGCTGCTGGCCGGCGCGCTGATCGCGCTGCGGCTGCCGCGCCGGGCGGCGGACGCGGGGGAGCGTACCGACGGGGACGCGCACCGCGACGCGGAGCCCGCGCCCGCGAACACCGGGCGGTGAGCGGCCCGGGGGCGTACGGGAGCGTACGGACCTGACCGCGGCCGTGCGCCACGGCCCGGGCGTGCGCCGCTGACCGGGGCGTTCCCGGGCGGCGGTGGCCCTTGCCGCCGCGCCGGGGGCGGCCGTACCGTCGGAGCCGGATAACTACCACCGCTAGTTTTCGGGTTCGCGCAGCCACCGGAGGCCCCGTCATGTCCGCACCCCCGTCCCCGCAGCTCCCGCCCTTCGACGCGGCCGACCCGCTGGGCCTCGACGACCTGCTCTCCGACGAGGACCGGGCGGTCCGCGAGACCGTCCGCCGCTGGGCCGGCGACCGGGTGCTGCCGCACATCGCCGAGTGGTACGAGCGCGGCGAGCTGCCCGGCATCCGGGAGCTCGCCCGCGAACTGGGCTCCCTCGGCGCCCTGGGCATGGCGCTGACCGGCTACGGCTGCGCGGGCGCCTCCCACGTCCAGTACGGACTGGCCTGCCTGGAGCTGGAGGCGGCCGACTCCGGCATCCGCTCGCTGGTCTCCGTGCAGGGCTCGCTCGCCATGTACGCGATCTGGCGGTTCGGCTCCGAGGAGCAGAAACGGCGCTGGCTGCCGGACATGGCCTCCGGCGAGGTCATCGGCTGCTTCGGCCTCACCGAGCCGGACCACGGCTCCGACCCGGGCAACATGCGCACCCACGCCAAGCGGGACGGCACCGACTGGGTGCTGACCGGCCGCAAGATGTGGATCACCAATGGGTCGGTGGCCGGGGTCGCGGTGGTCTGGGCGCAGACCGACGACGGCATCCGCGGCTTCCTCGTCCCGGCCGGCACCCCCGGCTTCTCCGCGCCCGAGATCACCCACAAGTGGTCGCTGCGCGCCTCGGTCACCAGCGAACTGGTCCTGGACGGGGTACGGCTGCCGGCCGACGCGGTGCTGCCCGGCGCCAAGGGGCTGGGCGGCCCGCTGCGCTGCCTGGGCCACGCCCGGTACGGGATCGTGTGGGGCTCGATGGGCGCCGCGCGGGCCAGCTTCGAGGCGGCCCTGGACTACGCCCGTACCCGCGAGCAGTTCGGCAGGCCGATCGGCGGCTTCCAGCTCACCCAGGCCAAGCTGGCCGACATGGCCGTGGAGCTGCACAAGGGGTTGCTGCTCGCCCACCATCTGGGGCGGCGCTTCGACGCGGGGCGGCTGCGGCCGGAGCAGATCAGCTTCGGCAAGCTGAACAACGTACGGGAAGCGATCGAGATCTGCCGGACGGCCCGGACGATCCTGGGCGCGAACGGGATCTCGCTGGAGTACCCCGTCATGCGGCACGCGACGAACCTGGAATCGGTGCTCACCTACGAGGGCACCGTCGAGATGCACCAGCTCGTGCTGGGCAAGGCGCTCACCGGGCTCGACGCGTTCCGGTGAGCGGGGCCGGCCGGGACCGGCGGGCCGCACGGCGCCCGCCGGGCCCGGGGGCCGGACCGGGCCCCCGGGTCAGCTCTGGTTGAAGAAGCCGCCCTCGGCGCGGCGCCGGCCGGGCTCGCCGTTGAGGATCCGGTAGTCGGCCGGGGTGAGCAGGAAGACGCGGGTGGCGACCCGCTCGATGGAGCCGCGCAGCCCGAACGTCAGCCCGGCGGCGAAGTCCACCACCCGCTTGGCGTCGGCGGAGTCCATCGACGTCAGGTTGACGATGACGGGGATGCCCTCGCGGAACAGCTCCCCGATGCCGCGGGCGTCCCGGAAGCCGTCCGGGGTGACGGTGGCGATGCGGGTGCCCTGGTCCTGGGCGCTCTCCTCGGCGACCTGGACGCGCGGGTCGGTCACCCAGGGGGTGTTCCCGGTGCTGCCGGGCCCGGACCCCTCGGCGTAGT
Organism: Streptomyces albofaciens JCM 4342; assembly: GCF_008634025.1. Lineage (NCBI taxonomy): Bacteria > Bacillati > Actinomycetota > Actinomycetes > Kitasatosporales > Streptomycetaceae > Streptomyces > Streptomyces albofaciens. The sequence continues at coordinate 2,903,320 of NZ_PDCM01000001.1, forward strand.
CGTCGTCGTAGTAGCGCTCGTCATCGTTGTCGTCGACGAGGCCCAGCCAGGCGCTTGCCTTGCGTACCGATCCCATTGACGCCTCCTCTCACCCGCGGTCCGTGTGTCCGCACCTCTATCGTCGTCCATGATGCGGATGCTCTGCCAAGTGGATAGCCGCCGCACGGGGGGTTCGTGACACATCTGGTGCAAAGAGGGTGGCATGGCGTCAGAACCGGGGGGAGTCGCGGAAACTGACCGTGTGAAGGCTGTCACATCGAGTGTCGGAACGTCCAGTGGCGGACTGGTACCCGATCGTTTTCCGCTGCAAACCGGACGGAATGTGAACGGCCCGCGTACGGGCGGTGACCCGGTCCGCCCCGTACGAGGGGCCGGATGAACCCGGTCGGCCGCTTGCCGGGGCGCGGTGTTGACCGATGACCCGGTGACGGACGGCCGGGCCGAGGTGATTTGTCGACAATTCAGGATCCCGGTCCCGCCGTGCCCCGCGCCTCCGGGCGCCGTGGCGCGCCTCATGGCGGTTGACGGAAAACCGGATGGCTGTTCCACTTGTCCGATGGACTCATGGCAGCGGCTGGTCACCCGCGACCACATCGACTTCGGTCGGGTGTGGTCGTCCTCCTGTTGAGCTGACGCCCTGCCTCCGGCCCGCCGCCACCCCGGCCGGGCCCGCGGCGCGCCGCCCTTCCGTCCGCCGCGCCTTCACACCCCCGCGTCCCGCCGGCGCGCCCCCGCGCGCGGCGCCGTTCCACGCTTCCCCGCCGGGCGCCGGGGCTCCGACGCCGGCCCGGCCGGTGTGAAGGCGTTCGACTCCCCAGTGGGACCACCGCATCCACGGAGCCTTCACGCATGCCTGCGAACCACCGCGCGGTGGACGCCCCGCCGTCCCCGCGCCCCCTTCGCCGTCACCCGCTCGCCCCGGCCGCCCCCGCGCGGCGCCGGACCCGGTCCGGTGTCCGGTGAGGCCCGTCGTCGTGCTCGTCGGCGCGGGCCCGCGCGGCACCGGCCTGGTCGAACGCCTCGCCGCCAACGCCCCCGAACTGTACGGCGCCGCACCGCTCGACCTGCACCTGGTCGACCCCTACCCGCCCGGCGGCGGACGTGTCTGGCGCCGCGAGCAGTCCCCGCTGCTGTGGATGAACTCCACGGCCGAGGACGTCACGATGTTCACCGACGCGTCGGTCGAGCAGGAGGGGCCGGTGCGGGCCGGGCCCTCGCTCGCCGAGTGGGCCGCCCGGGCGCGCACGGGGGAGATCCCCGTCGACCGCGAACTGCTCCCGGACTTAAGCCAGTTGGGCCCGCAGGACTTCGCCGGGCGGCAGGTGCAGAGCGCCTACCTGGAGTGGGTGTACGGGCGGGCGGTGGCCGCGCTGCCGCCCGGCGTCACCGTCCAGGTGCACCGCCGTCGCGCGGTCCGCGTCGCGGGGCCGCGCGACGGACGGCAGCAGGTGTGGCTGGAGGGCAGCCCGGCACCGCTCGTCGCCGACCTCGTCGTCCTCGCCCTCGGGCACCTCGACGCCCAGCCGCCACCCGGACAGCGCGCACTGTCCGCCTTCGCGGCACGCCACCAACTGACGTACCTCCCGGCCGACTTCACGGCCGACGCGGACCTGACCGGGCTCACCCCCGGCGAGCCGGTGATCGTGCGCGGCTTCGGGCTGGCCTTCGTCGACCTGATGGTGCTGCTCACCGAGGGGCGCGGCGGCTCGTACGTGCCCGGCCCCGGCGGCGAGCCGGTGTACCGGCCGTCCGGCAGGGAACCGGTGCTGTACGTCGGTTCGCGGCGCGGCGTCCCGTACCACGCCAAGCTCGGCTACACCTGGCAGGGCGAACGGCCGCCGCTGCCGCGCTTCTTCGGGCCCGCGCAGGTCGACGCGCTGCTCGCCCGCCCGGACGGCTTCGACTTCCGGCGCGACGCCTGGCCGCTCATCGACCAAGAACTGGGCTTCGCCCACTACCACCGGCTGTTCACCGCCCATCCGGACCGCGTGCGCGCCGACTGGTCCGCGTTCGAGGAGAAGTACGCCGCCGCCGAACCGCTCGGCGCGGAACAGCGGGAACTGATCGCCGCCGCCGTACCCGACCCGGCGGACCGCCTCGACCTGGCCGCGCTGGACCGGCCCCTCGCGGGCGTCCGCCACCGGGACGCGGACGCCCTCCAAGACGGTCTGCGTTCCTACATCGAGACCGACCTCGCCCGCCGCCACGACCCCGCGCACAGCCCCGACCTGGCGGTCTTCCTCGCCCTGCTGTCGGTGTACGGCCAGCTCAGCCGCCTCGGGGACCACGGCCCCTGGTGGCACGGCTTCTTCAGCCACCTGGCCTCCGGGCCGCCGGGGCCGCGGCTGCGGCAGCTGCTGGCGCTGTCCCGGGCCGGGGTGGTGCGCTTCCTCGGCGCCGGTCTCACCGTCACCGCCGACCCGGAGCGCGGTGTGTTCCAGGCCCGCGGCAGCAGTGCGCCCGGGGTGCTCGCCGAGACCCGCGCGCTGGTGGAGGCGCGGCTTCCGGAGCCCACCGTGGCGGGGACGAAGGACGCCCTGCTGCGCGGTCTGTACGACGACGGCGCCGCCTCCACCGGCACCGGCCTGCTCGCCGTCGACCCCCGCGACGGCCGGGTGCTGGACCGTACGGGCCGGCCGCACCCGCGCCGCTTCGCGCTCGGCCCGTACACCGACGCCCGCGCTACCGGCGCCTTCGCCCGGCCCGGTACGAACGCGCCCGCCTTCCGGCAGAACGACGCCACCGCGCGCGCCCTGCTCCGGTTCCTCCGCGAGCGCGCCGCGGCGCACCCGGCATCACCCCACCGTCCCTGAGAAGCGTCGAAAGGCCCCTGACATGTCCGTCACCCCATGTGCCCTGCGCCCTCTCCACCTCGCCTTCGCGCTCGACGGCCCGGTCCGCCGGGCCCGCCGCGGCGGGGAGGCGTACGACCCGGAGCACTACGTCCGGCTGGCCCGGCTCGCCGAGCGCGGCACCCTGGACTTCGTCACGCTCGGCGACTCCTTCGCCCGGCCGGGGCCCGACGCGCTCGCCGTCCTGGCCCGGGTCGCGCCCCGGACCGGGCGCATCGGCCTGGTGCCGGCCGTCACCACCACCCACACCGAGCCGTTCCACGTCTCCACCGCCGTGAGCACCCTGGACTGGGTCAGCCGCGGCCGGGCGGGCTGGGCGGTGGAGGTGTCCCAGTCCCGCGCCGAGGCCCGGCTCTTCGGCCGCCGGGACGCCGCGCCCGCCGACGCGATGTGGCGGGAGGCCGGCGAGGCCGCCGACGTGGCCGCCCGGCTGTGGGACAGCTGGGAGGACGACGCGGAGATCCGCGACGCGGCCACCGGCCGGTTCGTCGACCGCGCCAAGCTCCACCACGTGGACTTCCGCGGCTCGTCCTTCTCCGTGCGCGGCCCCTCGATCACGCCCCGGCCGCCCCAGGGCCACCCGGTGGTCGTGGTCGACGCGAGCACGCGGCCCGCCCGGGAGGTGGCCGCGGCGCACGCCGACGTGGCCCTCGTACGGGCCGAGGACCCGGCCACGGCCGGTGACGCCCGCGCCGGCCTGCGCGAACGGGCCCGCGCCCTGGGCCGGGACCCCGACCGGCTGCGGGTGCTGGCCTCGCTGCCCGTCGAACTGTACTGCTCCGGGGACGCCGTCGGGCTCGCCGACCTGATCGGCGACTGGCACGCGGACGGCGCGTGCGACGGCTTCCACCTGCGGCCCGCCGACCCGGAGCGCGACCTCGCCCGGCTCGTCGACGGCACCGTCCCGGTCCTCCAGCACCGCTGCCTGCTCCGCCGCTTCTACCCGGGCGCGACCCTGCGCGAGCACCTCGGCCTGCCGCGCCCGGCCAACCGCTACGCCGCCGCCCGGAAGGTCTCGCCATGACCACGACCACCGCACCGTCCCGCACGCCGTCCGCCCCGCCGGGCCCCCGGCGCATGCATCTGGCCGCCCACTTCCCCGGCGTCAACAACACCACGGTCTGGACCGGCGACCGCGTCGGGTCCCAGATCGACTTCGCCTCCTTCGAGCACCTGGCCCGCACCGCCGAGCGCGGCCGCTTCGACTTCTTCTTCCTGGCCGAGGGGCTGCGGCTGCGCGAGCACAAGGGGCGGATCCACGACCTCGACGTCATGGGCCGCCCGGAGGCCGTCACCGTCCTGAGCGCGCTGGCGGCGGTCACCGACCGGCTGGGCCTGGCCGCCACCGTCAGCGCCACCTTCAACGAGCCCTACGAACTCGCCCGGCGGCTGTCCACCCTGGACCACCTCAGCGGGGGCCGCGCCGCCTGGAACGTGGTCACCACCTCGGACGCCTTCACCGGCGAGAACTTCCGCCGCGGCGGCTACCTCGACCACGCCGACCGCTACGTACGGGCCGCCGAATTCGTCGCCACGGCCCGCGAGCTGTGGGACTCCTGGCCGGCGGGCGGCACCCCGCGGCCGGTCGCGCACCAGGGACCGCACTTCAGTGTCCGGGGCGAGTTCACCCTGCCGCGCAGCCCGCAGGGCCACCCCGTCATCATCCAGGCCGGGGACTCCGCCGAGGGCCGCGACTTCGCCGCAGCCACCGCCGACGTGATCTTCACGCGGCACAGCACACTGGAGGCGGGCCGGGAGTTCTACGCCGACGTGAAGGGGCGGCTGCCCGCGCACGGCCGCGACGCCGACGCCCTCAAGATCATGCCGGGGGTCACCTTCGTCCTCGGCGACACCGCGGCCGACGCCCAGGAGCGGGCCGCCACCATCCGGCGTCAGCAGGTCTCGCCGCAGAACGCGCTGGTCGCCCTGGAGCAGGTCTGGGGCGTGGACCTGTCCGCGTACGACCCGGACGGGCCGCTGCCGGACTTCGACCCGGTCCCGGACCCGCGGCTGGCGCAGGGCCGCGTCCGGATCGGCGACCCGAAGGCGGTCGCCGACCGCTGGCGGGCGCTGTCCGAGGCCAAGGGCCTGTCGATCCGGGAGACCGTGATCGAGACGACCGGGCGGCAGTCCTTCGTCGGCACGCCGGCGGCCGTCGCCGAGGAGATGGCCGCCTTCGTGGCCGCCCGCGCCGCCGACGGCTTCATCCTCGTACCGCACCTGACCCCCGGCGGCCTGGACGACTTCGTGGACCGGGTGGTGCCGCTGCTCCAGGAGCGCGGCGTCCTCCGCCCGGAATACGAGGGCGCCACGCTGCGCTCTCATCTGGGGCTGCCGGAACCGGTACGTCCCGCAGGAAAGGGCTGACGTCATGAGCACCACCACCAGCAGCAGCACCGGCACACAGGCGGAGCAGGACTGGAGGGCCTGGCATGACGAGCGCGTCGCCGAGGTCTCCCGGCCGTACGGACCGCTCGCGCTGACAGGCACGCACTGGCTCGCCGATTCCCCGGACGGCCGACTGGACGGCGTACCGGGCCACTGGAGCGCGGACGGCGCGGCGGTGGTCCTGCGCGCGACCGCCGCCGACGGCCTGACCGCCGACGGGGCCCCGCTCGACGGCACCGTACGGCTCGGCGCGGACGGCGGCCCCGCCACGGCCCGGGCCGCGCACGACGGCAGGCGCCTGCCGGTGCTGCACCGGGAAGGGCAGTGGGCGGTCCGCGTCTTCGACCCCGGCTCCGCGGCCCGGCGCGCCTTCGGCGGCATCGACGTCTTCCCGTACGACGAGCGCTGGGTGCGGCCCGGACTCTTCCGGCCGTACCCGGCGGGGCGCACGGTCGAGGTGCCCAACGCCGACGGGCAGCGGCGGGGGCTCGGCCTCGGCGGCGAACTGGCCTTCACGCTGGACGGCGACGAGCACACGCTCCAGGTCGCCGTCGAGGCGGACGGCTCGCTGTGGGCCGTCCTCGCCGACGCCACCAGCGGCACGGACAGCTACCGCTTCCGCTTCCTGCGGACCCCGGCCCCGGCCGCGGACGGCACCGTACCGGTGGACCTCAACCGCACCCTGCTGCCGCCCTGCGCCTTCGCCGACCACTTCATCTGCCCCTTCCCGCCGCCCGGCAACACGCTGCCCTTCGCCCTGCGCGCCGGCGAGCGGAACCGCAGCACGGGCTGAGCCGTCCCAGCACCGACCGAGGGGGTCAACGCCCGCCCCGGCAGCGCCTGTTGCTGCCGGGGCGGGCGTGTGTACGGCCATCGGGCGGGCGTCCGAAAGCCACCCTTGCGCCCACGGTCCGGGCCCCCGAAACTCCCGAGCAGCGCTGTCCGGGGCACGCGCTGACGGGACGTGCGGAGTCCCGCGGGCCCGCCGGGCGGCGCCGTACGGACCTGCCCACCGGCGGGTCCTTCCGATCCCCTCGGAGGTAGCAGTGAGACACGAGCGCACTACCCCCCGAAGCGGCGCGGCCAGACGCGGCCGGCTGATCGCCGTGGCGTCCGGACTGGCCGCGGCCGGCGCCCTGACCCTGCCCACCGCCCACGCGGGCGAGCCCGCACCGGCCGCGGCGGCCACCGCGTTCAGCGCCGCCCAGCTCGCCGCCGTCAGCGACGCCGTACGCTCCGCGGACGTCGCGGGCACCGCCTGGGTCGTGGACCCGAAGACCCACCAGGTGGTCGTCCAGGCCGACAGCCGGGTGACCCGGGCCCAGCTCGACCGGATCAAGCGGAACGCGGGCGTCAACGCCGGTGCCCTGAAGGTGGAACGCATCCCCGGCGTGCTGCGCAAGCTGATCTCCGGCGGCGACGCCATCTACGCGCCGAGCTGGCGCTGCTCCCTCGGCTTCAACGTCAAGAAGGGCAGCACCTACTACTTCCTGACCGCCGGGCACTGCACCGACGGCAACCCGCCCTGGTACACCAACTCCTCGCACAGCACGAGCATCGGCCCGACCGCCGGTTCCAGCTTCCCGGGCAACGACTACGGCCTGGTCCGCTACAGCAACAGCAGCGTCTCGCACGAGGGGACGGTCGGCGGCCAGGACATCACCAGGGCCGGCAACGCGACCGTAGGGCAGACGGTCACCCGCCGCGGCTCGACCACCGGCACCCACAGCGGCAAGGTCACCGGCCTGAACGCCACCGTCAACTACGGCAACGGCGACGTCGTGTACGGCATGATCAAGACCACCGTGTGCGCCGAGCCCGGCGACAGCGGCGGCCCGCTCTACGCCGGCAGCACGGCGCTCGGCCTGACCTCCGGCGGCAGCGGCAACTGCCGATCCGGCGGCACGACCTACTTCCAGCCCGTCACCGAAGCGATCAGCGCGTACGGGGTCAGCATCTACTGACCCGCCCCCCACGCAGCCGGCAGCGCTCAGGGCCCCCGACCGCACCCGCGGCCGGGGGCCCGTCGCCGGTGCGCGGCGCGGGGTACGGCCGACGCGGGCCCTCGACCGTTCCACGGGCCGGTCATACCGTGGTGAGAGCGCACGATCCGGACGCGGGTGCGCGGGCAGATCGGACGGCAGGGGGCCGTGATGGTCGAGGAACTCCTGACAGCCGGGATCTCGCTGGCCTCGGCGGGCGCGGTGTACGTGATGGCGGCCGCGCGGGTGGTCAAGCAGTACGAACGGGGCGTCGTACTGCGGCTGGGGAAGCTGACCGCGCCCGCGCGGGGGCCCGGATTCACCATGATCATTCCGGGCGTCGACCGGATGCGCAAGGTCAACATGCAGATCGTCACGATGCCGGTGCCCGCCCAGGAGGGCATCACCCACGACAATGTGACGGTCCGGGTGGACGCGGTGGTCTACTTCAAGGTCGTGGACGCCGCCGACGCGGTGGTCAAGGTCGAGGACTACCGCTTCGCGGTCTCCCAGGTCGCCCAGACCTCGCTGCGCTCCATCATCGGCAAGAGCGACCTGGACGACCTGCTCTCCAACCGCGAGAAGCTCAACCAGGGGCTGGAAGTGATGATCGACAGCCCGGCGCTGGGCTGGGGCGTGCAGATCGACCGGGTGGAGATCAAGGACGTGTCGCTGCCGGAGACCATGAAGCGGTCGATGGCGCGCCAGGCGGAGGCCACCCGTGACCGGCGGGCCCGGGTCATCAACGCCGACGCCGAACTCCAGGCGTCCAAGAAGCTGGCCGAGGCGGCGCAGGCGATGTCCGATCAGCCGGCCGCCCTGCAACTGCGCCTGCTCCAGACCGTCGTCGCGGTGGCCGCCGAGAAGAACTCCACGCTCGTCCTGCCGTTCCCGGTCGAGCTGCTGCGCTTCCTGGAGCGCTCCGGTCTCCAGGCGCAGGCGCGGACGGAGGCGTACGAGAGGCGGGGACCCGACGCCGCGCCGGTCGTCCGGCCGGAGGAAGCGCGGGAGGTCCGGCCGGAAGACACGCGGGACGCCAGGCCGGAAGACGTGCCGCATGCCGAAGCGGCGGCCGGTCTGGAGGAGTTGCCGGAGGCGGAACAGCTTCCCTGACACGGGAGCGGCGGCTCCCGGGCGGCGGAAAACTGTCCTGGTGTGCGAAGGAAGTCCCCCGCCGGGCTGAATCTTCCGTGCGTTGTTCCGGGGAGGGTGGGCGAGGTCCGGCCCGGGGCATCGATTTTCGGACAGGTGCAGACCGCGTCCGAGGCCGGTTCCGGCCACTCCAAAGTGTTCGTTTGGTGTCCGCACAGGGAAACGACGTGCGCGGATATCGGAACACCGGGCGAACGGCCGGTTGATCGCCTTCCGTTCTCCAGACCGGATCTCGGTCTTGTGCGCGAGCACCGTTAATCGGAATACTCGAAACCGCGCATTGGCATGGACGCGACTTCCTGCTGCAGGCCGCGCAGGCAACTCCCGTTCCGTGTCTGTTCCTCACGTCCTCCGGGCACGCGGCCCCCCACACACCGCGGCCCATCCCCCCACGGGAGGCTTTGAGTTGAAGCACCGACGGAATTCCCAGCGGCGCGCGGTCCTGGCCGGCGCGGGAGCCCTGGCTCTCGCGACCACCGCCACCCTCTCCCTGGCCAACGCCAACGCGGCGGACGGCCCGGCCGTGAAGCAGCTGACCCCCGCCGCGGCCACCGCGCTCGCGTCCCAGCTCAGCAACCACGCGGCGGGCTCCTACTACGACGCACGGGCCAAGAAGCTGGTGGTCAACGTCGTCGACCGGAAGGCGGCCGACGCCGTACGGGCCAAGGGCGCCGAGGCCAGAATGGTCCGGCACAGCCTCGCCCAGCTCGACGCGGCCCGGGCGACGCTCAAGCAGCGGGCCACCATCCCCGGCACCGCCTGGGCCATGGACCCGCGCCTGAACAAGGTCGTCGTCACCGCCGACCGCACGGTCTCGGGCGCACAGCTGAACAAACTGAACAAGGTCGTCAAGGAGCTCGGCGGCAAGGCCGAGCTGCGCCACAGCGCGGGGAAGTTCACCCCGTTCATCGCCGGCGGCGACGCGATCTGGGGGAGCAGCTCGCGCTGCTCGCTCGGCTTCAACGTCACCAAGGGCGGCCAGCCGTACTTCCTCACGGCCGGCCACTGCGGCAACGCCGTCAAGTCCTGGTCCGACAAGCAGGGCGGCCAGGAGATCGCCAGCACCGAGGACTCCAAGTTCCCCGGCAGCGACTACGCCATCGCCAAGTACACCGCGGACATCGCCCACCCGAGCGAGGTGAACACCTACGGCGGCGGCCCGCAGAAGATCACCAAGGCGGCCGAGGCCACCGTCGGCCAGAAGGTCACGCGCAGCGGCAGCACCACCCAGGTGCACGACGGCACGGTCAAGGCGCTGAACGCGAGCGTCAACTACCAGGAGGGCACGGTCGAGGGGCTGATCCAGACCGATGTCTGCGCCGAACCCGGCGACAGCGGCGGCGCGCTGTACGACGGCGACTCGGCGCTGGGTCTGACCTCGGGCGGCAGCGGCAACTGCTCCTCGGGCGGCGAGACCTACTTCCAGCCGGTCCCGGCGGCCCTGAAGGCGGTCGGCGCGCAGATCGGCTGACACCGCCCGCCGGCCGGCGCCGGCGCGGCAGCACCGTCATTCCGTAGCGGAACGGTCCCCGGACGCAATTGCGGCCGGGGACCGTTTCCGTTTTCCGGACGCGGGCGGCAAAAGAATAGGAAAGAAGTCTGTGTAAATACCGGCGGCCTGGTTCCGGCGGGCCGGTTCCACCGGCCGGGAGGCGGTACGCGGGCGAGTGGCGGGCGCCGGGCGGCCGGCCGGTGGCCGTTGGGGAATCGTTTACATGATGCCGGTACGGGCCGTTGAAATGTTGACGGGAATGTCATGTGACCCGCCGATTCCAAGGGGATGTGAGACACCTCTCAGGGATGCCGTCTTTCGGGGAAACGACCGACAAATGTCCGGTATGACCCTGTTTTCATGGTGAGGGTCGCGACGACTTCAGGAAGTCGGGAGCCCGGCGCCGAATTGCCGTACCGGCTTTTCCCGTTCGGCGGCCGGAACGGATTTGCCAAGCCCGGTGCGGCTGGCTCTAATGATGCACCAGCCCCGTGGCCGAAAAGAATCCGGCAGGTACCGGTGAGCCGAGCGCCGTGCTGTTCCGGCGGGCGGCGCGAGGGCGCCCGCGCTGCCGCCCCGTGGAGGGGGCGGGGCGGCAGCGCGGGCCGCGGACCGGCCCGCGGAGTGCACCCGACGGACCGGGAGGGGCCCGACGAAAGTAGGGGGTCGCGGATGCCTTTCGGGCAATGTGCGGGCGGGGCGGGATTCCTAGCGTCGTAGGCGACCGGTTCCCGCACGAGGACAGGACCCCGCCATGCTGCCGACCGCCTCACCCGCCCCGGCGCCGACCACGGCTCCGGCCGCCGCCCGGCCCGCCGCCCCGGCCCCGCCGGACGGCCGCCCCGCCTACGTCACCTCCCTCGCCGAGACACCCGCCCAGATCCGGGCCGCGCAGCGGCTGCGGTACGCGGTCTTCGCCGAGGAGATGGGGGCCACGCTCCCCACGCCCCTGCCAGGGCACGACATGGACGACTTCGACGACCTGGCGGACCACCTCGTCGTCACCGAGACGGCCACCGGTGAGGTGGTCGGCACCTACCGGCTGCTCCCGCCCGGCCGCACCGAACGCTCCTACTCCGCGACCGAGTTCGACCTGCGCGCCCTGCACGGCCTGCGGGCGGGGACGGTCGAGGCGGGCCGCTCGTGCGTCCACCCCCGCCACCGCTCCGGCGCGGTCGTCAACCAGATGTGGGCGGCGCTCGCGCGCTACGTCACGCTGTCCGGACACCGCTACCTGGCCGGCTGCGCCTCCGTACCGCTCGACGACGGCGGGCGCGCCGCCGCCGACGCCTGGCTGCTCGGTTCCACCCGGCACGCATCGCCACCGGACCTGCGCGTCCACCCACGGCGGCCGTGGATAGCCCAACCGCCCGACGCGCGAGCGCCACGGGCCGGTGCGCCGGACGGAGAGCGCGCGGGCGGCCCGAGTTACGCGCGGCTGCCCCCGCTGCTGCGCGGCTACCTCCGCATCGGCGCCTGGATGTGCGGAGCCCCGGCCCACGACCCGGAGTTCGGCGTCGCGGACTTCTTCGTCCTCCTGGACATGGAGCGGCTCAACGACCGCTACCGCCGCTTCTTCCTCGGGGAATCCCGGTGAACGCGTGGGCCGCGACCTCGACCTGCACCCCGCGCTGCGCCCGGCACACCGTCCCGCGGGTGTCCGTGGCCCGCCTCGCCGGCCGCTGCGCCGCGCTGGCCGGGGCGCTGGCCGCGGGAGCCGCCGCGGGGGAGCGGCTCGCCGACCGGCGGACCATGCGGCTCCGGGCCGCCGCGGTGCTGCGGGCGCTGGGGGTGCGGGTGGCGGTGACGGTGCCGGGGGCGGCAGACGCTCCGGGAGCGTACGGCGGTGCCCGTGCGGCTGGTGGACCGGGGACGTACGGCAGCCCCCGTGCCGCTCCCGCCCCGGCTCCGGGCCGTGGACCGCTCAGCGTGCCGCGCCCGCCGGACGGTCCCGGGACGCTGATCGTCGCCGACCACATCTCCTGGCTGGACGTGCTGACGCTGCTGGCCGTGGAGCCGGTGACGGTGCTGGCCAAGCGGGAGATCGGCCGATGGCCGCTGCTGGGGCCGCTCGCCAGGAAGGCGGGCACCCGGTTCATCGACCGGGAGGGCCTGCGCACCCTGCCGCACGTGGTGGCGGAACTGGCCGGGCTGCTGCGCGAAGGACGTTCCGTGCTGGTCTTCCCGCAGGGCACGACCTGGTGTTCGGCGGCGGCCGGCCGGTTCCGGCGGGCGACCTTCCAGGCGGCGGTCGACGCGGGCGCTCCCGTACGGCCGGTGACGGTCGCCTACGCCCAGCACGGCATGCCGAGCACGGTGGCGGCCTTCCTGGGCGACGAGGGGTTCGGCCGTTCGCTGCACCGGGTGGCCGCGGCCGGCGGGCTCACCGTACGGGTGACCGTCCACCCGCCGCTGGAACCCGCCGGGGACCGCCGCGTCCTGGCCGAGCGGGCCCAGCACGTCATCCGCGCGGGGGAGCCGCCCGCCCATGGGTGAGGTGCTGAACCAGGCGGTGGAGCTGCTGCGGGCGCAGCTGGACTCGCCGTGGCTGTGGGCGGTCGTCTTCGGGGTGGCCGGGCTGGACGCGCTGCTGCCGTTCATGCCGAGCGAGACCACCGTGGTGATGGTGGCGGTGCTGCTCGGCACCGACCTGCCGCGGCTCGCCGCGCTCGCGGCGGTGGCGGCGGCGGGCGCGCTGTGCGGGGACTGCCTGAGCCATGTGATCGGGCGGTGGGGCGGCCCGCGGCTGACCGCGCGGCTGCTGCGTGGGGAGCACGGCCGAAGGCGCTACGCCTGGGCGTGCGCGGCGGTCGAACGGCACGGCACCTCCCTGGTGGTGGCGGCGCGGTTCCTGCCCGGCGGGCGGGTGGCGGCGGGCCTGTCCACCGGCGCCTTGCGCTTCCCGGTGCGGCGGTTCGTGCTGCTGGACGCCGTCGGCGCGGGCCTGTGGGCGGTGTCGAGCACGGCGATCGGCGCGGTGGGAGGGGCCCGTTTCGCCGAGGAGCCGGTCAAGGGGATGCTGTTGGCGTTCGCGCTGGCCCTCGGGCTGGTCGTGGTGCTGGAGGGGGTCCGCCGGGCCCGGTCCGCGCGGACCGCCTCGGTGCGCTGACGGGCCGTAGGGGGGCCGAGCCGGAGGGGAGCCGTGCCGGAACGGGGCCGGCCCCCGGACATCCCTGCGGATGTCCGGGGGCCGGTGCGCGGTACGGCCGGGAGGCCGCGGCGGCCGGACCGCTCAGTGGATCACCACCCGGTCAGAACTCGAAGACCAGGCCCTTGCCGCCCTCCATCGCGCAGGGGTTGGCGAAGGTGTGCTCGTACGCGACGCGGCGGCCCTGCCAGACCCCGTTCGCCGTCACCACGACGGGGTTGTACTCCTTGGTGCACATACGGTCCGAGGCGGCCTTGGTGATCTTGTTGAAGTCGCCGTTCGCGGTCCGGAGTTCGGCGCAGGCGGCGCGCGCCATGGGGTGCGTGCCGGTCCCGGCCGAGCTACAGCTCAGCGTCACCGCACGCTGGATGGAGGCCGTCGCGGCGGTGTCCCCGTACCCGACGGTGAGCACCAACTCGGAGGGCGCGTACAGGCTCTTCGGCGTCGCGGGCTGGGCCTGGGCCGTGGTGGCCAGACCGCCGAGTGCGAGCGCCGCGCCGAGCGCGATCCCTCCAGTGATGTACCGCATTTTCGAACTCTCCTTCGGTTGTCGTCTCGAATGCCGGACACCGAGGAGTCTGGCCGAGGCGCATCAGGAAAGCACATCGATCGGTGACTTCCAGTCGTTGGTTGAAAACTCAGCGTGGTGGCGTGAAGTCGAGTGGTGGGCGTTTCGGTACGCGATGTGTGCTATGCCGCGCGGTCAGCGGGAACATGTGGGGCGCCGGGTTCCGGACGGGCCGGGTGTGCGATGAAAAGCGGCCAACTCCTGTTGTTCGAGAGGGCGCTGGAGGCTCGTGCGGGTTCGCCGCTAATGGCCGAAGTGTGGTTGCTGAAGGGGGTGTTGGGAGGGGCTGGGTGGTTGTCGGTGGTGACGGCGGGGCGTGTCCGGACGTGTGAGCGGCGTGCCGTATGCCCGGTTACGGTAACTTTGCGGTACTTGTCAGTGGCGCGAGGAGAGAACCGTCATGGGCGGATGGCGCTGGTACCGCACGCGCCGCAGGCTGCGCACCCACCGGGTGTGGAAGCTGCCGGTGGTCCTGCTGCTCGTCGGCCTGTTCCTGTCCTGGCTGCTGCCGGCGGCCGACCGGGAGTTCACCCACCTCCAGCGGGACCTGGGCGAGCAGTTCTTCCCGCACCTGGACTCCGGATCGATGTCCACCCTGCTCGGCGCCGTCGCGGGCGGCATGATCACGCTGACCGGTCTGGTCTTCACCGCGCTCACGCTCGCCATGCAGTTCGGCGCCGCCCAGCTGTCCGTCCGCGTGGTGCCGATCCTCCAGCAGGAACCCGTCATGCGCTGGGCCATGGGCACCTTCATGGCGACCTTCGTCTACACCCTGATGGTGTCGGTGCGGCTGGCCGTCCGCGAGGAGGACTACCGGCCCGTCCTGTCGATGCTGTTCGCCATCGGCCTCTCGGTCGTCTGCGCGGTGCTGTTCTTCGCGCTCGTGGCGCGGGTGAGCAGCGTGCTGAACTCCGGCGCGCTGCTGCGCACGCTGGCCACCGAGGGGCGGCGGGCGGTGTTCCGTACCCACCCGTCCGGCCCGCCCGCGCACGTCGGAGCACCCCCGGAGGGCGGCGCGCACGAGGAGGGCGGCGCGCACGAGGAGGGTGCGCCCGAGGTGCTGCGGCTGGGCGCGCCGCCGCGCGGCGGCCAGGTGCTGCTGGCTTTCGACGCGCGGCGGCTGGAGCGGCTGGCCCGCAGACGGGGCGTGCGCCTGGAACTCGTTCCCGTCGTGGGGGACTTCGTGGCGCTGGAGGCGCCGCTGTTCGTCGTGCATGGGCCCGGCGGCCGGATCCGCCGCCGGGCACTGCTGCGCTGCCTGCTGTTCGGCGAGACGCAGAGCGTGTCCGGCGACCCGGCCGGAGCGCTGCGCGCCCTGGTGGACATCGCCCTCAAGGCGCTGTCCCCGGCCGTCAACGACCCGGGCCGGGCCGTACAGGTACTGGACCACATCGAAGATCTCCTGGTGCTGCTCGCCCCGCGGACGGCGCCCACGCCCGCCGCCCGGCCGGCGGCGTTCACCCACCGCACCCGTTCCTGGGCCGACTACGTGTGCCTCGGCACGGACGAGATCCGCCACTTCGGCGCCGCCTCGGTGCAGGTCCAGCGGCGGCTGCGCGCCCTGTACGCCACGGTGGCGCCGGTCTGCGGGCCGGAGCGGGCCGGGCCGGTCGACGCGCGGCTGGCGACGATGGACGCCGAGACCCTCCGGCAGTGGCCGCAGGAACTGGACCGCCGCCTGGCCGGCCGTCCGGACCCGCAGGGCCTGGGGACGGAGGGCGGCAGCGGAGCGCCCGCGTCCTGACCGCCGCGCAGGTCCGGCCGGTGGCCGCCGCGGGGAAGGGCATACCCGGACCGACCGGCTGATCTAGAGTTCTCGGGAAGGCCCGTCACCTGGTGACACGAGAAGGAATACACGAATATGCCGACCGAGACGTTCGAGTTCCAAGTAGAAGCACGCCAGCTCCTGCAGATGATGATCCACTCGATCTACTCGAACAAGGACGTGTTCCTGCGCGAGCTGATCTCCAACGCCTCCGACGCGCTGGACAAACTGCGGCTCGAAGCGCTGCGCGACGACACACTCGACGCCGACGTCTCCGACCTGCACATCGACATCGAGACCGATGCCGAGGCGCGTACCCTCACCGTCCGCGACAACGGCATCGGCATGTCGCACGACGAGGTGGTCCAGCTCATCGGGACCATCGCCAACTCCGGGACCGCCAAGTTCCTCCAGGAGCTGAAGCAGGCCAAGGACGAGGCCACCGCGGAAGGGCTCATCGGACAGTTCGGCGTCGGCTTCTACGCGGCGTTCATGGTCGCGGACAAGGTCACGCTGGTGACCCGGCGCGCGGGCCAGAGCGAGGGCACGCGCTGGTCGTCCACCGGCGAGGGCACGTACACCGTCGAGCCGGTCGAGGACGCGCCGCAGGGCACGGCCGTCACGCTGCACCTCAAGCCGGTGGACAAGGAGGACCAGCTCTTCGACTACACCTCCCGCTGGAAGATCCGGGAGATCGTCAAGCGGTACTCCGACTTCATCACCTGGCCGGTCCGGATGGCCGCCGAGGCCCCGGCCGGGCAGAAGGACGGGGAGGGGGACGGCGAGGAGGAGAAGGCCGCTCCCGAGCCCGAGACGCTCAACTCGATGAAGGCGCTGTGGGCGCGCTCCCGGGACGAGGTGAGCGACGAGGAGTACCACGAGCTGTACAAGCACATCAGCCACGACTGGACCGACCCGCTCGAAACCCTGCGCATGCAGGCGGAGGGCACGTTCGAGTACCAGGCGCTGCTGTTCCTGCCCTCCCGCGCGCCCCAGGACCTGTTCGCGCGGGACCACAAGCGCGGCGTGCAGCTCTATGTGAAGCGCGTCTTCATCATGGACCACTGCGAAGCGCTGCTGCCCGAGTACCTGCGCTTCGTCAAGGGTGTCGTCGACGCCCAGGACCTGTCGCTGAACGTCTCCCGCGAGATCCTCCAGCAGGACCGGCAGATCCAGCTCATGCACCGCCGGCTGGTGAAGAAGGTGCTGTCCACGGTCAAGGAGATGATGACGCAGCGCCCGGAGAACTACGCCACGTTCTGGCGGGAGTTCGGCCGGGTCGTCAAGGAGGGCCTGCTCAGCGACCACGAGAACCGCGACGCCATCCTCCGTATCGCCTCCTTCGCCACCACCCACGACCCGGAGGAGCCGGCCACCCTCCAGCAGTACGTCGAGCGCATGAAGGAGGGCCAGGAGCACATCTACTACATGACCGGCGAGTCCCGTACCGCCATCGAGAACTCGCCGCACATGGAGGCCTTCCGGGACAAGGGCTACGAGGTGCTGCTGCTGACCGACCCGGTCGACGAGGTGTGGGTCGAGACCGTCCCCGAGTTCGACGGCAAGGAACTGCGGTCGATCGCCAAGGGCGAGGCCGACCTCGCCGAGGAGGAGACCGAGGAGGCCAAGGCCGAGCGGGAGAAGCGGCAGGAGGACTTCGCGGGGCTGCTGTCCTGGATGACGGAGCGGCTCGGCGAGCAGGTCAAGGAGGTACGGCTGTCCTCCCGCCTGACCGTCTCCCCGGCCTGCATCGTCTCGGACACCGACGATGTGACCCCGGCGCTGCGCAACATGTACCGCGCCATGGGCCAGGAACTGCCCGAGGCCAAGCGCATCCTGGAGCTGAACCCCGGTCACCCGCTGGTCGAGGGGCTGCGCAAGGCCCAGGCCGAGCGTCCCGACGACGCGGACCTCGCCGGGACGGCCGAGCTGCTGCACGGCATGGCGCTGCTCGCCGAGGGCGGCGAACTGCGCGACCCGGCCCGCTTCACGAAGCTGATGGCGGAGCGCCTGGAGCGCGCGCTGTAAGCGCTTGGGCGGGGCGCGCTCCGTAAACAGGCGCTTCGGTGAGGCGCGCCCCGTAAGACTGCCGCCGGGTCCTTCATGGACCCGGCGGTGTCATGTCCGGCGCCGTGTCCGGTTCCGTATCCGGCGCCGTGTCCGGTTCCGTATCCGGCGCCGTGTCCGGTTCCGTATCCGGCGCCGTGTCCGGTTCCGTATCCGGCGTCATGTCCGGTTCCGTATCCGGCGCCTTGTCCGGTGCCGTGGCCGATGTCATGTCCGGCGCCGGTCCAGCCCCGGCAGCCCGGCCGTCAGCGCGCGCATCCCGCGCGCCACCAGTTCGGCGGGGTCCTCCGCCCGCGCGTCCGCCCCGTCGTCCGCCGCGGCCCAGGTCTCCACCGCGACCCGCATCGCCGTGTTGGCGGCCGCCGCCGCGAGCCGTACCTCCAGCGGGCCGCCGTCCGTCACCTCGGCGAGGACGGGGATCAGCGCCTCCTCGGAGTCGTGGTGCACGCGGTGCCAGACCGCGCGCAGCGCCGGGTCGTCCCGCATCACCCGCAGCAGCCCGCGCGTCCAGCGCAGCGCCTCGGCGGCCCGCTCGTCGGACGGCGTCAGCGCCCGCCGTGCCGCCCGCTCCAGCGCGTCCCGCACGGTCGGCCCGTCCGCCTCCGCGGCCAGTGTCTCTCCGGCCGACCGGCGCAGTTCCGCGAGCCATTGCCGTACCCCGACGGCGAGCAGCGGCGCGACCGCGTCCTCCTTGGTGCGGAAGTAGCGGTAGAAGGTCCGCAGGGCGACGCCGGCGGCGCGGGCGATGTCGTCGGCGGTGACGGCGGAGCCGCGCTCGGCGAACAGCGCCGCGGCGGCGCGCGCGATCTCCAGCTCGGTCGCCGCCTTGCGCCGCTCGGTCAGGGAGGGGGCGGCGGGCGGCGGGGGTGTGGGGGCCGGTGCGGTGGGGCGCGGTGCGGTGGGCATGGGGCGAGCTTACGACGCCCGTACGACAAGGTGGCGCGACCCGCATAGGTGGCACAACGTGCCACCAAGGCGTACGGTGCCGGTGTCGTCCGCGACGGACGCGGACACCGAGAGCGGGAGAGAGCCACATGGAGCGCTTCGACGGACGCCGCGTCCTGATCACCGGAGCCGGGTCGGGCATCGGGCAGGCCACCGTCCACCGGGTGCTGGCCGAGGGCGGCCGGGTGATGGCCGCCGACATCAGCGAGGCGGGGCTGAAGGCCACCGCCGAGCGGGCCGCGGCGGACGGCCACGGTGACCGGCTGGGCACCGCGGTGCTGGACATCGCGGACGAGGCCGCGGTGCGCGCGGGCGTCGCCGCCGCCGTCGAGGCGCTGGGCGGGCTGGACGTCCTGGTCAACGCGGCGGGCATCCTGCGCGCCTCGCACACCCACGAGACCAGCCTGGACGCCTTCAACCGGATCATCGCGGTCAACCTGACCGGCACCTTTCTGATGATCCGCGAGGCGCTGCCCGCGCTGCTGGAAGGCCGGGCGCCGGTGGTGGTCAACTTCAGCTCCACCTCGGCCGCGTTCGCGCACCCCTACATGGCGGCGTACGCGGCCAGCAAGGGCGGCATCCAGTCCATGACGCACGCCATCGCGAGCGAGTACGCCAAGCAGGGGCTGCGCGCGGTGTGTGTGGCGCCGGGGTCGGTGCGGTCCGGCATGACCGCGGACCCGGGGCTGCCCGCGGACGCCGACATGAGCCTGTTCGGGAAGCTGCTGCCGGCCATCGGCGAGGGCTTCGCGCCCCCGGAGACGGTCGCGGGCGTCATCGCGATGCTCGCCTCCGAGGACGGCGCGTTCATCACCGGTACGGAGATACGCATCGACGGCGGCACCCACATGTGAGACGCGCGGCGGCGTCCGTCCCCGGCAGGCGCCGCCGTCGTGCTCGGACCCGCACCGCCGTACCGCTACTGCCGTACCTCGCTGCGGTTGATCGCCGTCCGGCCCTTGGTGAGGGCGGCGAAGACCAGGGTCAGGACGGTGCCCGCGACGGCCCAGGCGGACAGCACCAGCAGCGGGCCGGTCACCGCGTTGCCGTGGAAGTACGCGATGGAGCGGGACGCCCAGGTGCCCGCGCCCGGCGGCAGCGCGGGGCCGATCGCCCGCCAGAAGTCCGGCAGCAGGGGGTACGGGTAGGCGCCGCCCGCGCTGGGGTTGCCGGCGATCACCACCACGAGGATGGTCAGGCCGATGCCGATGATCCCGGCGATGGCCTGGAAGGCGAAGGTGGTGGCGCCCACCGCGAACACGATCAGGGCGCCCAGACCCCACAGTCCGTAGAGGCTGCCGGGCAGGGCGCCCAGGATGGGGCCGATGACGACGGCCCCGGCCAGGCCGGTGAGGACCGAGTAGACGGCGAGCGCGCCCAGCCGGATGACCGCCCGCCTGGGGTTGGTGGGGCGGGCGCCGAAGCTGATCGCGAGGATCGCGGCGCACAGGTAGCCGCCCACGCACCAGCCGACCACCAGGTAGAACGAGGACAGGCCGCGGGTGTCGTCCTTGTCGGCGGGGGCGATGTCCTGGACCCGCACGGTGCGCTTCTGCGCCTTCTCCGCCTGGGTGACCACCTGCTCGACGGCCTGGGAGAGCGAGGCCCCGGAGCCGCCGGCCACCAGCAGCTTGTCGGTGCTGCCGCGCGGGTCGACGATCAGCGCGCCGTCGATGTCCCGCTCCTTGAGCTGCCGCGTCGCGTCCGCCTCGGAGGAGGCCGCGCGCGGGTCGAGGGGGGAGCCCGGCAGCTTGTCGAGCCGTTCGACGAGCTGTCCGCTCAGCTGCTGGGGCGCGACGACCGCGAGTGCCACGTCCTTCGGCTTGGGGGAGTGGAAGGCGCCCGCGTACGACGCGATGAACAGGGCCGTCAGGGCCAGTACCCCGATCATCAGCAGCGCGGCCCGGGCGGAGACCGCGTCCTTCACCTCCCCGAGGAAGCTGCCGCTGTGGGGGTCCTGGTCCCGGATCCCGCGGGTGCCGTCGTCCGCCGTGGCCATGCGCCACTCCCTCGCCCTGTCGTACCGAGCAGTCCGTTGCGGGCCGGAGATCCGGTGAGATCGGATCTCCGGCTCTTGAACCTTTTGCCCCATATCTTCCGTCCCACCACGGAAATCCGCAGGCCGGGCGGGCTGATCGGGGGCGGGAGCCGGGCCGGACCCGGGCGCCGTTCGATTTTCGTACGACTGTTCGAGAAAAGCGTTATGGTGGGAACGCGACGGGGGACGCGGAACAGGTCAGGGGGTGCACGAGCGGTAGGAGGCGCGGATGCCACGGTTCACGCATCTGCACACCGCCTCGGGCTTCTCCCTGCGGTACGGCGCCGCCCACCCGGAACGCCTCGTCGAGCGTGCCGCCGAACGCGGCATGGACGCCCTCGCGCTGACCGACCGGGACGGCCTCGCCGGCGCCGTCCGCTTCGCCAAGGCGGCGGCCGCGGCCGGCGTCCGCCCGCTGTTCGGCACCGAACTGGCGGTGGCCCCGCCCGAGGGCGGCCACCCGGCCCCAGGCGCCGCCCCGGGGGCGGCCCGGCGGCGCGGCCCGGTGCGCGGCGGCGCGTTCATCGACGAGTCCGCGGCCCGCGCCGTCTTCCTCGCCCGGGACGGCGCGGCCGGCTGGGCCATGCTCTGCCGCCTGGTCTCGGCCGCCCACGCCACCACCCTGCCGGGGGACTCCGCGCGGCCCGTACTGCCCTGGGCCGCCCTCACCGAAGCGGTGCGCGCCGGGGCGCCGGACGCGGTGACCGTCCTGCTCGGCCCGGACTCCGAACCCGGCCGCGCGCTGGCCGCCGGCCGCCCCGACCGCGCCGTCCGGCTCCTCGCCCCCTGGCGCGAACTGTTCGGTGACGCGCTGCGCCTGGAGGTCGTCGACCACGGCCGCACCGGCACCGGCCCCGGCTCGCTGCGCCTGGCCGCCCGCACCCTCGGCTTCGCCGTCGAACACGGCGTCCGGGCCGTGCTGACCAACGCCGTCCGCTACGCCGACCCCGGCCAGGGCCCGGTCGCCGACGTCCTGGACTCCGCCCGCCGCCTGGTGCCGGTGGACCGGCACCGCCCGGAGGCCCGGGACAGCGGCGAGCGGTGGCTCAAGGACGCGCACACGATGGCCCGTACGGCCGAGCGGGTCGCCGAGGCGGCCGGCCTCGGGCCCGGCACCGCGCGCCGGCTGCTGGAGATGACCGAGGAGACGGCCGCCGGGTGCCGGGTCGACCCGGAGGGCGGCCTCGGGCTGGGCACCGTCCACTTCCCCGAACCGCGCCTGGTCGGCGCCGCGCGCCGCACCGCCGGGCGGGTGCTGCGCTCACGCTGCGCCGCCGGGATGGTGCTGCGCGGCTACGACCGGCGCCGTAAGTACTGGCAGCGGATGGACCACGAACTGGACATCATCGAGCACCACGGCTTCGCCTCGTACTTCCTGACCGTCGCCCAGGTCGTCCAGGACACCCGGGACCTGGGCATCCGGGTCACCGCGCGCGGCTCGGGCGCGGGCTCGCTGGTCAACCACCTGCTGGGCATCGCACACGCCGACCCGGTCGAACAGGACCTGCTGATGGAGCGCTTCCTGTCCAAGCGCCGCGCGGTGCTGCCCGACATCGACATCGACGTGGAGTCCGCGCGCCGCCTGGAGGTCTACCGCGCGATCTTCGACCGGTTCGGCACCGAGCGGGTCGCCACCGTCGCCATGCCCGAGACCTACCGGGTGCGGCACGCCGTACGGGACGTGGGCGCCGCGCTGGGCATGGACCCGGCCGAGGTGGACCGGCTGGCCAAGGCCTTCCCGCACATCCGGGCCCGGGACGCCCGCGCGGCCCTCGCCGAGCTGCCCGAGCTGCGCGGTGTGGAAGCGGAGCGGTACGGGCCGATGTGGGACCTGGTCGAGGCGCTGGACGCGCTGCCGCGCGGCATGGCCATGCACCCGTGCGGGGTGCTGCTCTCGGACGCCTCGCTGCTGGCCCGTACGCCCGTCGTACCGACCCGCGGCGAGATCCCGTACCGCGACGGCGAGGGCGGCTCCCCGCTGCCGATGTCGCAGTTCGACAAGGACGACGTGGAGGAGATGGGACTGCTCAAGCTGGATGTGCTGGGGGTACGGATGCAGTCCGCGATGGCGCACGCGACCGCCGAGATCGGGCGGGCCACCGGCCGCACCGTGGACCTCGACGACCCGGCGCAGGTGCCGCCCGGCGACCCCGCCACGTACGGCCTGATCCGCTCCACGGAGACGCTGGGCTGCTTCCAGATCGAGTCGCCGGGCCAGCGCGACCTGGTCGGGCGGCTCCAGCCCGCCACCTTCCACGACCTGGTGGTCGACATCTCGCTGTTCCGCCCCGGTCCGGTCTCGGCCGACATGGTGCGGCCCTTCATCGAGGCCCGGCACGGCCGGCGGCCCGCCCGCTACCCGCACCCGGACCTGGAGGGGCCGCTGCGCGAGACCTACGGCGTGGTCGTCTTCCACGAGCAGGTCATCGAGATCCTGCGGATCATGACCGGCTGCGACCGGGGCGAGGCGGACGAGAAGCGGCGCGCGCTGTCCCGGCCGGGGATCCAGGAACAGGTGCGGGCCTGGTTCACCGAGCGGGCCGGGCGGCGGGGGTACGCGCCCGAGGTGGTCGAACGCACCTGGGAGATCGTCGAGGCGTTCGGCTCGTACGGCTTCTGCAAGGCGCACGCGGTGGCCTTCGCGGTGCCGACGTACCAGTCCGCCTGGCTCAAGGCGCACCATCCGGCGGCCTTCTACGCCGGGCTGCTCACCCACGACCCGGGGATGTACCCGAAGCGGCTGCTGCTGGCGGACGCGCGGCGGCGCGGGGTGCCGGTGCTGCCGTTGGACGTGAACCGGTCGGCGGTCACTCATCGAATCGAACTGGTGTCTGGTTCGGTGGACGGGACCCGGACACCGGAGGGCGGGACCCGGGCTTCGGGGGGTGGGGGCCGGGCCACGGAGGCCGGGCCGGAGCCGGCGGCCGGTCCGGCCGGGTCCGGTGCCGACTCCGCCGGGTCCGGTGCCGGCCCTGCCGTCTGGGGCCTGCGGCTCGCCCTGTCCGACGTGCACGGCATGAGCGAGGCCGAGGCGCGGCGCATCGAGGAGGGGCAGCCCTACTCCTCGCTCCCCGACCTGTGGCAGCGGGCCCGCCCCAGCCGCCCGGTGGCCGAACGCCTCGCCCGTGTCGGCGCGCTGGACGCCTTCGGCGCCAACCGCCGCGACCTGCTGCTGCACCTGGCCGAACTGCACGGGCAGCAGCGGGGCGTGGCCGCGGGGCAGCTGCCCCTGGACGCGGGGGACGGTGCCGCCGCGCCCGTCGAGGCGGTCGAACCGGCCGGGCTGCCCGACCTGAGCGACGTCGAACGGCTCAGCGCCGAGCTGGGCGTCCTCGGCATGGACACCACCCGGCACCTGATGAGCGACCACCGGGAGTTCCTCGCGGAGCTGGGGGCGGTCCCGGCCAAGCGGCTGCGCGAGGTGGAGCACGGGGAGACGGTGCTGGTCGCCGGGGCCAAGGCGGCCACCCAGACCCCGCCGATCCGCTCCGGCCGCCGGGTCATCTTCACCACCCTCGACGACAGCACGGGCCTGGTCGACTGCGCCTTCTTCGACGATTCCCACGAGACCTGCGCGCATACGGTCTTCCACTCCTGGCTGCTGCTCGTACGCGGCACGGTCCAGCGGCGCGGGCCGCGCAGCTTCAGCGTGGTCGGCGCCGCCGCCTGGAACCTCGCCGAACTGGCCGAACTGCGCCGCGAAGGCGGCCTGGAGGCGGTCACCGCGCACCTCGCGGAAGGGGCACGGACGGCGGACCCGGCCGGCGCGGCGGACGGCGCGCCGGGACCGCGGCCCGTACCGGAGCCGGTGCCGCGCCGGGTGCACAGCGAGCCGGGCCGCGCGGGCTCGGCCGCGGCCGAGGCGACCTGGGCGGCGGATC
This sequence comes from Streptomyces albofaciens JCM 4342, assembly GCF_008634025.1. Lineage (NCBI taxonomy): Bacteria > Bacillati > Actinomycetota > Actinomycetes > Kitasatosporales > Streptomycetaceae > Streptomyces > Streptomyces albofaciens. The sequence continues at coordinate 2,927,598 of NZ_PDCM01000001.1, forward strand.
GGGCCCCGGCCGCCGCTGCCGGGACCGCGGCCGGTCCGGCCGCCGGACGCACCATCCGGCTGGAGACCGGCTACGAGCTGCACCCCTGGGCCGACCTCCGGCCCGCGGGCGAAGGCGCCGGTACGGGACGGAAGTTGTGGCACGCCAGTCCGGGGAGTGCGGGATGACGCTGACGAGTGGGACGGCCGACGGGCCCGGCACGTCTGCCGAAGTGCTGTACGTACGGTTCCGGGCCGCCGGGGACGGCGGTGCGGAAGGGGACCGGGGCGGCCCGCCCGGTGAGGAGACCTACGGGCATCTCCTGCGGCTGCTCGGCCAGTTCACGCCGGTGATCGAGGCACTGCCGCCGGACGCCGCGCTGGCCGACGTACGGGGAGCGCTGCGCTACTTCGAACGGGACGCCGCGGGCATCGCCGAGCTGATCCGGCTGCGGGCGCTGGCCTGGTACGGGGTGCGGTGCACCATCGGCGTCGCCGGCAACCCGCTGCTCGCGCGGATGGCGGCGCAGGGCGCGGCGCCCGGCGAGGTGCGCCGGGTCCCCGGCGACGCCGTCGCGGACTTCCTCGACCGCAAACCGGCCGCCGCGCTGCACGGCGTCGGGCCGGCGACCGCGCGCGCCCTGTGTGCGTACGGACTGGACAGCGTCGGCCGGATCGCCGCCGCGCCGCCCGCGACCCTGCAGCGCATCCTCGGCGCGAAGACCGGCCGGGCGGTGTACGACAAGGCCCGCGGGCTGGACCCGAGCCCGGTCACCCCGAACGCCGCCGCGCGCTCGATCGGCGCCGAACACCGCTTCGCGCACGACGAACTGGATCCGGACCGGCGGCGCCGCGCGCTGCTCTCGCTCGCGGACGACCTCGGCGCCCGGCTGCGCGGCAGCGGCCGGGCGGCCCGCGCGCTCACCCTCACCGTCCGCTACGCCGACCGCTCCACGACGACGCGCACCCGGCGGCTGCCCGAACCGACCGCGCACGGGCCGGCGCTGACGGAGGCGGCGTACGCGCTGCACGCGGCGCTCGGGCTGCAACGGGCGCGCGTCCGGTCCGTGGCGCTGCGGGCGGAGGACCTGTGCCGGGCCGAACTGGCCACCCGGCAGCTGACGTTCGACCCGGCCGAGGACAAGGCGCGCCGCATCGAGGCGGCGGTGGACCGGGCGCGGGCCCGCTTCGGCGAGGCGGCGGCCCGGCCCGCGGCGAAGCTGGCTCAGCCGTACAGCCGGTCCCCGTACCGCGCGCCGTAGTGCTCCTCCAGCTGCTCCAGCGGGGTGTCGGGGACCTCGACGCCCTTGGCTATCCGGGCCCGGGAGGGCAGCGCGTCGGGCCGCCAGCTCTCCGGCTCCCACAGCCTGGAGCGCAGGAACGCCTTGGCGCAGTGGTAGAAGACCTCGTCGATCTCCACGAGCAGCGCCAGCCGGGGGCGGTGGCCCTTGACGACCATGGCGTCGAAGAACGGCGCGTCGCTCAGGATGCGGGCGCGGCCGTTGACGCGCAGGGTGTCGCCGCGGCCCGGGAGGACGTAGTCCAGCCCGACCTGCGGGTTGGCGAGGATGTTGCGGAAGCCGTCCACGCGCTTGTTGCCGGGGCGGTCCGGTATCGCGATCGTGGTGTCGTCCAGCACCAGCGTGAAACCTGCGGGGTCGCCCTTGGGGGAGACGTCGCACCGCCCCTCGGCGTCCGAGGTGGCCACGTAACAGAACGGCGAGCGCGCCAGCCACTGCCGGTCCAGGTCGTGCAGCCGGGTCCGGACCTTGTGCGCCGCGTGGTCGTTCGGCTCGCCGACCAGCTCGCGCAGCTCACGCTCGGACGCGACCTCCGTGACCTGCCCGGACGCCGTCCCCGCCTCCGCCGCCCGCTCCGCTGTCGCCACGGCGCTCCCCCTTCGTGCACAAGGTCAACTCACTTGCGACTGTACGGCACCCCGCTGACACCGGCCCGGCGGGCCCGCTCACCCCGCCAGCAGCGCGGCCGTACACCGCTCGGCCAGGTCCTCGGCGTGCTCGGGCAGCGGGGTGCCGCCGCGTGCGTGGCGGCGCACCAGGGACAGCGGTACGTCGATGACCGCGAGGAAGACCCGTTCGGTGTCCTGCGGGGTGCGCGCCCCGAGGTCCCGTGCCAGGGCGCCGACCGCGTCCCATACCCGCCGGTGGCCCCGGTCGGCCCGCTCGGCGTACGCGGCCGGCCAGCCGTCCCGGCCGAAGTCCCGCGCCCCGTACAGGAGGAGCGCCGCCTCCTCGGGGTGGGCGCGGCTCCACGCGACGATGTGCCGGGCCGCCGCCGCGCCCGCGGCCCGCGGGTCCGGCGCCGACCGGAGGGCCGCGAAGTACCCCTCCTGGAACCGCTCGACCGTACGCAGCCACACCTCGGCCAGGAGGGCGGGCCGCCCGGCGAAGCGGTGGTAGACCGATCCGCTCGGCGCGCCGACGGCCGCGGCGACCGCGGACATGGTCACCCCCGCCGGGCCGGCCTCGGCGGCCAGCCGGACGGCGGCGTCCAGGAGCAGGGATGTCTCGAAGAGCGGTGGTCTCGCCATGTTCTGGAGGGTACTCTCCAGAACGTATTGGAGGGCGCCCTCCAAAAGGGCCCTGCGCCGGGACCGAGCCTGCCCCGCGCCGGCCCGCTGTCCTCGGAGGTGGACGGAATGGGAATCTTCAACGTGCACGAGCGTGAACTGCCGGTGCCGCCGGCCACCGCCGGTGCGCTGATCGACGGCCTGGCGAGCGCGCACGATCCGCTGTGGCCGGGCCGCGACTGGCCTCCGATGCGGCTCGACCGCCCGCTCGGCGAGGGCGCGGCCGGCGGCCACGGCCCGGTCCGCTACACGGTCGTCGCCCATGTCCCGGGCATCTGGGTGCGGTTCGCCTTCAGCGGGCCGCGCGGCTTCGACGGCTTCCACGAATACACCGTGCACGCCCTCGGGGAGCGGCGGTCGGTACTGCGGCACACCTTGGCGATGCGCGTCCGTGGCCCGGCCCGGCTCAGCTGGCCGCTGGTCTACCGGCGGCTGCACGACGCGGTCCTGGAAGACAGCCTGGACCGGGCCGAGTTCGCCTGTACGGGGACGGTCGCGCGTCCCGCCCGCTGGAGCCCGTACGTACGCCTGCTGCGGCGCCTGGTCGGGGATTCGCGGGATTCTTCCGCCGGAACGGGAATCTCCGGCGTGGCGCGCCGCGCTGAGGAATGACACGACGTGAGGGGACCACGGCCCGGCGCGCGCCCGGCCCGCTCCCACGCCGCACCACAGGGGAGTGCGGCGCGGGGGCGGGGCGCGCGGAGCGGCGCCGCCACCCCCTGAGGTGAAGGGAAGGGGACGGCGGCGCCAGTGTGGGGGGTGGGCCCCGTGAGGCCAGCGGGGGATGGCCTCACGGGGCAAGCCCTGTGGGGTCAGTGGGGGATGACCTCACCAGGGGTCCTGCGGGGCCAGTGGGGGATGCCCCCGCAGGGTGGGCCCTCGTAGATGTGGGGGGAAGGGCCCTGCGGGAAAAGCGGAGGGATCAGCCGCGCTGCCGGGCGGCCTTGCGGCGCGCGCTCGCGAACAGGACCGAGGCGCCCAGCGCCAGGACGGCCGCGCCGCCGATGGCGATCGGCGCGGTCGCGCTGTTGCCGCCGGTCTCGGCGAGGTGGCTGCCGGCCGCCTGCTGGGCACCGGCCTGCTTCGGGTCCACCTCCTTGGCCGCGCCCCCGTTGGGGCGCGCCGCGTTGCCCGCGGCACCGTCGTCCCGCGCCGTGCCGTCGGCCCCGGCCGCCGGGGCGCCGCCGTGCGCGCCGTGGTGCATGTGGTCCATGGACGACTTGTCCGCCGCCGCCGCGATCTGCCGGTCGCTCGGCGCGGCGGCCGGGGCGGCGCCCTTGCCCGCGCCGCCGCCGTCCTTGCCGAAGACCACGTCGGAGCAGGTGTAGAACGCCTCGGGGCTGTCCGAGCGCTGCCAGATGCTGTAGATCAGGTGGCGGCCGGACCTGGCGGGCACCTTGCCGCTGAAGACGTAGTCGCCGCCCGTCAGTTTCGGGTCGGTGACCTTGGCGAACGGCTTGGCCTCCAGGTCGGACCACTTGAGCGGCTTGGCGGGGTCGTAGCCGTCCTTGGTGATGTACAGCTCGAAGGAGCCGCGGTGCGGGGCGGTCGCCTTGTAGTGGAACGTGTGGTCCCCCGCCCGCAGCCTGGTGGACGGCCAGTCGGCCCGCGGCAGGTCCAGGCCCTTGTACTCGGCGCTGTTGGCGCTGCACAGCTTGCCGTCCGGGATGCGCTTCCTGGACTGCCCGCCGGCGTTGCCGTCCCGTACGCCGTTCCAGTCGTACAGGGCCTGTGTGCCGCCGGCCGCGACCAGTGCCTTGCAGGCCGCGGACTTCGGGTGCTCCGGGCCCTCCGCGAAGCAGGCGGAGATCCGGCTGACCGGGTCGGTCATCGAGCCGTGGGCGACCGCCGGGGTCGCGGAGAGCGCGGTGAACACCAGCGGGGCGATACCGGTCAGCGCGATACCGGCGGCCTTGCGGCGAGCGGTCATCGTGGGGGTCTCCTTCGTCGGGGCGTGGGGGAGCGCACCGGCGGGAGCGCCTGATCCCGCCGGTGCGATCAGCACGCTAGCCCCGCTGAGCAGCGGATTCGGGCCCGGAAGCCGGTTCCCGGCGATCTTTATGGCCCGCTTAAGGAAGGCCTCAGGACGGATTAAGCCCTCGGGACGGACCGTGGTGGAGGCAATCCGGAACGCGCAGGGGAGGGGGTGGGGAGAGGGGCGCGGCGCCGGTGTGGCGCGAGTTGACAAAGTTAGGTATGCCTAACCTAATCTTCGGCGTGTGAACGAGGCCGCACCCCCGAACGACCCTTGCGCGGGCCTGATCCTCCTCGCCCGCAACCCCACCGACTCCGTCACGGAAGGCTTTCTGCCGGCCGCGGCCCGCCTCGGCCTGCCCGTGGCGCTGCTGACCGACCAGCCGGACGCCCACCGGGAGGCGTACGGGCGGTACGCGCGCGAGCGGGGCGGCGGCGGTCCGCTGCCCGGCGAGCCGGCCATCGTACCGTGCGACGTGGCGGACTTCCGGGCCGTGATCGCGCGAACCGCCGCTCTGGCCAGCCGAGTTGGGGCACCCGCTGCGGTCTTCACCAACAGCGACCACCTCCAGGCCCAGGCCGCCCTGGCCGCCGACTACTTCGGGCTGCCCGGCAAGGACTGGCGGGCCGCGCTCCGCACGAAGAACAAGGCCGAGCTGCGGCGCGCCCTGGCCGCCGCCGGACTGGACGCCGTACGGTCCGCCGAACTGGCGCCGGACGGCGGCCCGGCCGGCCGCGAAACGCGCCACCACGGCATCCCGTACCCCTGCGTCCTCAAAGCGCGTGAAGGGGTCGCGAGCGAGGACGTCTTCCTGGTCGCGGACGACGCCGAACTGGCCGCCCGCTGCGCCGAGATCCGGGCCCGGCGGCCCGGCGCCGCGCTGGTCCTGGAGGAGTACCTGGACGGCGACCTGTACACCCTGGAAACCCTCGGTGACGGGCACGGCCTGCACCCGCTCGCCTCGTTCCGCACGGACATCTCGCCGCCGCCGCACTTCATCGAGGAACGGCTGCGCCTGCTCCCCGAACCGCCCCGGCCCGCCACGGACCAGGTGCTGGCCCAACTGCGCGCGCTCGGCGTCGGCTTCGGCGCCTGCCACACCGAATACGTGGACCAGGGCGGCCGGGCTCGCATCATCGAGGTCAACTACCGCGCCATCGGCGACCGGTGCGACCTCGCCCTCGCCGAGGCGCTGGACCTCCCGCTCTTCGAGCTGATCCTCCGTACGCACCTGGGGGAGCGGCTGCCGCGGAGCCTGGATGCGCGGCGCGGCACGCGGGTGCGCATGGAGTACGTGTGCGCCGACCGTTCCGGGGCGCTGAAGGCGGCGCCCGACCCGGAAGTACGGGAAGCGGACGGCGTCCGCCTCGACTACCGGCCCTTACGCGAGGTGGGCGAGCGGCACCCCCTGTACCGCACCAACCGCGACTTCCTGGGGGTGCTGCGGGCCACCGGCCGCGACGAGGAGCGCATCGACGCGGCCGTACGGGAGTTCCTGGCCGCCCACCGTTGGGAGATCGTGCCGTGACGGCGGTGACGGGAGACGGCGTACCGGACACGCTGTGCGGTGCCGAGCCGGAGAACGCCGGCGGCGGCCCCCTCGACCGCCCGCAGGACGGCGTGGAGGAAGAGCTGATGCGACGCGTGCTCAGCGCGCTGCTGCGCGAGGACGCGTACGGGCTGCGCAGCGCCGCCGGAACGGTGCGCGGGACCGACGGCGACCGGCTGCGGCTGGCCCTCCCGGACGGCCCGGTCCTGGTCCCGGTCGAGGCCGACGGCTTCCAGTGCGAGGTCGCCGCCCGTACGGGAGTGCTGGAGCGCCCCGACGGCACGCGGCTGACCGGCATCGACGCCATCATGGGGCTGCTGCGCACCGCCGTGCCGCCCGAGGACCGGCCGGGCTTCGACGGCTTCGTCGGCGAGTGCCGCCAGGCGCTGGCCACCGCCCGGACGCAGGCCGCCGAGCGCGCGGCGGTGGTCGGCCGGCTGGGCCCGCACGCGGGCGGCGGGGCGTACGGCGGGAACAGCGGGCCGGCGGCCGGCGCGAGCGGCGGGGGCCGGGGCGCGGCACTGGGCGCGCACGCCGTGCCGGCCGGCGCGTACGACGGCGACCGGGCCTGGTGCGGCCCCGGCGGCGCCCTCGACTACGACACCCTCGCCGCCTACCGCGACCACCCCGTCTACCCCACCGGCCGGGCCCGCATCGGCCTGGACGCCGACCAGGTCCGCGCCTACGCGCCCGAGTTCGCGCCCGGTTTCGCGCTGCGCTGGCTGGCCCTCCCGTACGAGCACGTCAACGGCGACCCGGCGGCCCTGCCCCACTGGTGGCCCACCCCCGCGGACCTGGGCCTGCCCCGGCTGGACGACAGCCACCTCGCGCTGCCCGTCCACCCGCTCACCGCCGACGGGCCGCTGGCCGAAGCGCTGCGCGCCCGGGGCCTGGAGGGTGCGGCGCGGCTCGCCGACCGGGCGTGGCTGCGGGTACGGCCCACCCTGTCGATGCGGACCGTCGCCGTCACCGACGACCCGTACACCCACCTCAAACTACCGCTCGCCACCGCCACGCTGGGCCGCCTCAACCGGCGCGGCATGAAACCGGGCACCCTCGTGGACGGCGCGGTGGGCCAGCGCCTCCTGGAGACCGTCGTCGCCCGCCATCCGCGCTTCGCCGAGACCGTGCTCCTCGCCGACGAGACCACCCATCTGGACGCCGGGCACGACCTGCTCGCCACTCTGGTGCGCCGCTATCCCCGGGGCAGTGGTGGTACGGCGGCCGGGTGCGGAAGCGGCGGCCCCATCGCCGCGCGGAGCCTGCGCGGCCTGCGCGGGTCCAGCGGTCTGCGCGGCGCGCGGGTGGTGCCGGTGGCCGCGCTCACGGCCCGGATGCCGGACGGCTCCCTCGTCGCCGACGACCTCGCCCGCCGCTTCTACGGCGGCGACCTGCTCGCCCTCCTCGACGCCTACCTGACCCTGCTGCTGGACTGGCACACCACCCTCTTCGCGTACGGCATCGCGCTGGAGTCGCACCAGCAGAACACCTCGCTCGTCCTGGACGAGGTCGCCGGACGCCCACGGCTGCGCCTGCTGCTCAAGGACAACGACGGGCCGCGGGTGAACACCGTCCGGCTGGCCGCCGTGCTCGGCGGGGAGGCCGCCGACCTGTGCGGCTTCGCCGACCGCCGCATCCCGGTGGGCAGCGACGCCCCGGTGGCGGACGTGTTCACCACCATCACCGTCCACCTGTGCGCCGGCGCCCTCGCCTTCGAACTGGCGCGGCTCGGCCGGGCGCCCCTGCCGGTGCTGCTCGGGCAGCTCCGCGCGCGCCTGACGGAGGCCGTGGACCGGCTGGACGCCGCCCCCGGAGCGGCCGCCGTCGTACTGCGCACCCGCGTCCTGCACGCTGAGCGGCTGCCGGTCAAGGCCATGGTCACGGCCGGCAGCCTGCTCACGAAACGGCGGTCGGGTGCGTCGGACATCAACAAGCACTACGTCACCGGGCCGAACTACCTGCTCCCGGGCCGGTGATCACCGTCCTCGCACCGTGACCGGCCCGCCCACCGCTCGGGCACCCCTCTCCCCACCCCCTGTTGGAGTCCCCGCAATGCCCCTCGCCCCCTCCCGCACGGCCGTCCCGGACCGCGCCGTCCCGCGCTCGGCCGACGAACCCGTCGCCCACACCCTCCTCAACTGCCTGCTGCGCGAGATCTGCGGCCCGGAACGGCAGACCGCCGTGGCCGGTGACCACCTGCTGCTGCGCCTGCCGCGCTGCGGCGAACTGCTGCGGATCGGGCTGCGCCGCACCTCGCTGACCGGGGCTCACCGCTTCCGCGGCCCCGCCGGGCAGTGGCGCGACGGCGGCTGGCACGAACTGGGCTGGCAGGAACTGGCCGCGTGCGCGCAGCGCGAGCTGGAACTGCGTACCGGCGTACGGAACGAGGAGTTCCGTGCGCAGGTCGCGGCCAGCCACGCGGGCGTCACCGCCGCCCTGCGCCGCGCCGGGGCCCCGGCGGACCACGACGGCCGGGACTCCGGGCCGCATGCCCGCTATCTGCGCTCCGAGCAGTCGCTGCTGTTCGGGCACCGCTTCCACCCGACGCCCAAGTCCCGTACGGGCAGCGCCGCCGACTGGGCCCGCTACGCGCCCGAGGCCGGGGCCCGCTTCCGGCTGCGGCACCTGGCCGTACGCGCCGGGTGCGTACGCGAGGAGGCCGCCACGCCCGCCGCGCTCCTGGCCCTGGACCGGCAGGGCGAGGTGCCCGACGGGTACCGGCTGCTGCCCGCGCACCCCTGGCAGTACGCGATGCTCGGCGCGCACCCCGCCCTCCGGGACGCCGTGCGGCGCGGGGACCTGCTCGACCTGGGGGAGCGCGGTGACACGTTCGCGCCCACCGCGTCCGTCCGCACGCTCTACGACGGCCGCGCCTTCCTCAAATTCAGCCTCAACACCCGCATCACCAACTGCGTGCGCAAGAACGCCGACTACGAACTGCGCGGCGCCGTCGCCCTCACCCGCCACCTGGAACCGGTCGCCACCGCCCTCGCCGCGCGCTTCCCGGGCTGCGACCTGCTGCGCGAACCCGGCTACCGCACCGTGGACGTGGGCGACCGGGAACTGGCGGAAGGGCTCGGCGTCATCGTGCGGGAGGGGCTGGAGGAGCGGCTGCGGCCCGGCACCACGCCGCTGCTGGCCGCCGCCGTGGCCGACGAACACCCCAACAGCGACGCCCAGTTCGGCGCGCTGCTGCCTGACGGCGGGCCGGTGGCGGCGCTCAGCTGGTGGGACGCGTACCTGACGCTGCTCGTACCGCCCGTCATGGCCGCCTTCTTCGACCACGGCGTCGTCCTCGAACCGCACCTTCAGAACGTCGTTCTCTGCGTCGACGCCCACGGCATGCCCGCGCAGGTCCTCTTCCGCGACCTGGAAGGCACCAAGCTGCTGCCCGGCGGCCCGCACGCGGCGTTCCTCGCCGGGCTGCCCGCGGACGTGGCGCGGCCCCTGGTGTACGACCGGGAGCGCGGCTGGGACCGCGTCGTCTACTGCCTGCTCGTCAACCACCTCGCCGAGATGGCCGCCGCGGTCGCCGACCGGCACCCGGCGCTGGAGGGCGAGCTGTGGCGGGCCGTGCGGGGCGTGCTGCGCGAGCGGAGCGCCGCGCACGGCGAACCGGACGAACTGCGCGCCCTCCTGGCCGGGGCGCCGCTGCCCGCCAAGGCCAACCTGCTGACGCGGTGGGGCCGCGCGGCGGACCGGGAGGCGGGATACGTCCGCATCACCTCACCGGTCGGGCCCGGCGCCCCGGACGGCGGCCCCCCTGCGCCCATGGTCACCCGTACCCGCCCCCGGAGCACCTCATGATCACGGAACTGGCCGCGCGCCAGGTGGACGCCCTCACGGCCGGGCATCCGGGCCCCGGCGGCACGCTCGACGGCCCGCTGCCCGCCTACGTCTACGACCTGGCCGACCTCGCCGCCCACGCCGCGTCCGTACGGGCCGCCCTGCCGCCCCGCGTGGAGCTGTACTACGCGGCCAAGGCCAACCCGGACCCGCGCCTGCTGCGGACGCTCGCCCCGCACATCGACGGCTTCGAGGTCTCCTCCGGGGGCGAGGCCGCGCACGTGCGCGCGGCGGAGCCCGCGCTGCCGCTGGCGTTCGGCGGGCCGGGCAAGACGGAGGCGGAACTGCGCGCGGCCCTGGACCTGGGTGTCGAGCGCTTCCACCTGGAGAGCGAGCACGAACTGCGGATGCTCTCCGCCCTCGCCCGCGAAGCCGGGCGGGAGGCGGACGTCCTGCTGCGCGTCAACCTGCCGCTGGGCGCCGGGGCCACGGCCGGCGCGGCCCTCGCGATGGGCGGCCGGGCCACACCGTTCGGCCTCGACCCCGCGCGCGCCGAGCACTGCCTGCCGCTGCTCTGCGACGGCCCGCTGCGGCTGCGCGGCATCCACGCCCACCTGGCCAGCGGCCTCGACGCACCCGCACAACTGGCCATCGCCGCCCGGATCACCGACTGGGCCCGGCACTTCGCCGCCCGGCACGGCCACTCCCTGTGCGAGATCGGCCTCGGCGGCGGCATGGCGGTCGACTACGGACGCCCGCAGGCCCGCTTCGACTGGACGGAGTACGGCACCGCCCTCGCCGGACTGGCCGACCGCTACCCCGAGTTCACGCTGCGCATCGAACCGGGCCGGGCGCTGACCGCGTACTGCGGCTGGTACGTGACCGAGGTGCTGGACGTCAAGCACAGCCACGGCGAGGCGTTCGCCGTCCTGCGCGGCGGCACCCACCACCTGCGCACCCCGGCGGCCAAGGGCCACGACCACCCCTTCGTCGTGCTCCCCGTCGAGGAATGGGCCCGCCCCTGGCCCCGCCCGGGCGCCCACCACCAGGAGGTCACGCTCGCGGGCCAGCTGTGCACCCCGAAGGACGTCCTGGCCCGCCGGGCCCCCGTCGCCCACCTGCGCGCGGGCGACCGCATCGCCTTCGCCCTGGCCGGCGCGTACGCGTGGAACATCTCGCACCACGACTTCCTGATGCACCCGCCGCCGGGCTTCCATTACGTGGGCGATCCGGCGCCCGTCAGGTCCCTGACGCTGTGCCACTCCACGCCGAAGGGCCGGTAGCCGAACGCGGTGTTGATGGCGAGCATCGGGCCGTTCTCCGCGTCGTTGCCGGTGAAGGCCTCGGTGCACCCGGCGTCGCGGGCCCGGTGCAGGGAGGCGGTCTTGGCGAGCTTGGCCAGGCCCCTGCCCCGGTGGGGGCGGCGGGTGCCGGTCATCGCCGAGCCGTAGCGGTCCCGGCCGTCCGTACCGGCCAGGCAGAACGACGCGATCTCGCCGCCGACCGTCACCACCGTCGTCAGGTCCAGGTCGATGTCCGGGCGTTCCCAGGTGTGCACGATCCAGTCCTCGTACGTCATCGCGTCCACGCTCAGCACGTCGGGCTCGTCGGGCATCACCTCGGCGTCCGCCTCGTACAGCGGCCGGGGGTCGGCACCGAAGTCGGCGGCGGTGCGCAGCTCCGTGCCGGGCGGGAGGCTCGCGGGCAGCGGCGGCAGGGCGGCGCGGGCCAGGTCGAGGCGGAGGTAACGGGCCGTGCGCAGGTGGCGGTAGCCGCGGCGTTCGGCGAACGACATCGAGCGCGGGTCGTCCTGGGGGTAGGCGTGGAGATGGGTGGCGCCCAGACCGGCCAGGTGCTCCTCCGCGGCGGCGAGCAGGGCGCTGCCCGTGCCGCGCCCCCGGTGCCCGGGGTCCACCAGCGGCACGACGACGCCCTGCCCGGGCGTGCTGCTGTCATGCCGGACCGAGGCCTTCGCCACGCCGACGACGCGGCCGCCCGCCTCGGCGACGAACACCCGCAGCTTCCGCCCGGCCGGTGCCTCGGCGACCTCCCAGGCGACCGACTGCGGGGTGGAGATCTCGTAGGGCAGCACACGACGCCGGAGCTCGCAGACGTCCCGGGCATCGGCGGGACGGAACGGACGCACGGTGATGGTCACCAGCGGGACGGTACGCCCGCCGGCCGCACGGCGCCTCCGAATATCGCCCCGGACCCGTGTACCGCACACGCGCTCCGGCGGGGCCGGGCGGACCGCCGTTGCCGCCGCACGACATGGGTCGCCCTGCGGACACGGCGGGCACCGCTGACGCACAATGGGTGCGACCCACCCCCTGCGTCCCATGCAACCCCCGTACCAGGAGCGCCACCGTGGCCGTCCAGCAAGCGCCGCCCCTGCGGCTGACCATCGACCCGGACGCGGCGGAGGCGCCGTTCGAACAGGTCCGTTCCCAGATCGCCGGCCAGGCCCGCGACGGCGGACTGCCGGTCGGCCGCAAACTGCCCACCGTACGCGGCCTCGCCGAACAGCTCGGGCTGGCCGCCAACACCGTCGCCAAGGCGTACCGCGCCCTGGAGACCGACGGCGTGATCGAGACGCGGGGACGCAACGGCACCTTCATCGCCGCGGCCGGCGAGGCGGCCGACAAGGAGGCGGCCGCTGCCGCCGCCTCCTACGCCCGGCGCGCCCGCCGCCTCGGCCTGGACCACGCCGCCGCCCGCGCGGCCGTCATGGAAGCCTTGCGCGCCACCTACGGAGAGGACGTATGACCGCACTCGCCCGCGTCCAGTGCACCGCCCTGGACTGTCCCGACCCGCTGCGCCTCGCCCGCTTCTACGCGGAACTCCTCGGCGGCGAGATCAACCGCCCCGACTCCCGCTGGACCACCAACGGCGACTGGGTCACCCTGCACACCGCCACCGGATCGCTCCTGGCCTTCCAGCGCGTCTCCGACCACCGCCCGCCCCGCTGGCCGGACCCGGCGTACCCCCAGCAGTCCCACCTCGACCTCGGCGTGGACGACCTGGAGGCCGCGCACCGGCGGGTGCTGGAAGCGGGCGGCACCCTGCTGGACACCAGCCATGACGCCAAGCCGCACGGCTTCCGGGTCTACGCCGACCCCGCGGGTCACCCCTTCTGCCTCGTCAAGGAGCTGTCCGAGGACCGGCAGCACTACCCCGAGGGCACGGTGTGACCAGCAAGGAGGCGCTCATACGCCGCCCCGGGCCGCGCCTCGCCGAGGGGCTGACGACGCACATCGAGCGGCGGCCGGTGGACCCGGACCGCGCGCTGCTCCAGTGGGAGGATTACGTCGGCGCGCTGCGCGCGCACGGCTGGCGGACCACGGAGGTGGCGCCCGCGGACGACTGCCCCGACGCGGTGTTCGTCGAGGACACCATGGTCGTCTTCCGCAACGTGGCGCTGCTGGCCCGGCCCGGGGCCGGATCCCGCCGCCCGGAGGTGGCCGCCGCCGAGGAGGCGGCGGCCGCGCTGGGCTGTCCGCTGGGCCGTATCCGCGCGCCCGGCACGCTCGACGGCGGTGACGTCCTGAAGGTGGGCGACACGGTGTACGTCGGGCGCGGCGGCCGCACCAACGCCGAGGGGGTGCGCCAACTCCGCGCCGCCTTCGAGCCGTTGGGGGCCCGGGTGACGGCCGTGCCGGTCGGCAAGGTGCTGCACCTGAAGTCCGCGGTCACCGCCCTGCCCGACGGCACCGTCATCGGTTACCCGCCGCTGGTCGACGACCCCGCCCTCTTCCCCCGCTTCCGCGCGGTGCCGGAGGAGGCCGGGGCCCACGTCGTCCTGCTCGGCGGCGGACGGCTGCTGATGAGCGCGAGCGCGCCCCGCAGCGCCGAGCTGTTCGCCGGCCTCGGCTACGAGCCGGTGGTGGTGGACATCGGGGAGTTCGAGAAGCTGGAGGGCTGCGTGACGTGCCTTTCGGTACGGCTGCGGGAGCTGTACGCGTAGACCGGCCGTACGCCTACAGATACAACCCCGCATCCGCACCCGGGTCCTGGGACGGCACCGACGCGGGGCCGATGCCGCGGCGCAGTGCGTACAGCTCCGCGAGGGAGGCGCCGTCGCGGCCGATGCCCTCCTCCCTGCCGAGCCAGCGCACCGCCTCCGGGCGGCTGAGCGGGCCCACCTCGATGCGGGCCAGGCAGCGGCCGGGGCGCACCACGGCCGGGTGCATCCGCTCCAGGTCCTCGTTGGTCGTCACGCCGACGAGGACGTTGCGGCCCTGGCCCAGCAGCCCGTCCGTCAGGTTCAGCAGCCGGGACAGCGCCTGTCCCGCCGTGTGCCGGGCCTCGCCGCGGATCAGTTCGTCGCAGTCCTCCAGCAGGAGCAGCCGCCAGCGCCCCTTGCCCGCCGCGTCGTCCTCGCCGATGGCGATGTCCATCAGATAGCCGATGTCGTTGAACAGGCGCTCCGGGTCCAGTACGCAGTCGACCTGGCACCAGTCGCGCCAGGAGCGGGCGAGGGTGCGCAGCGCGGAGGTCTTGCCCGTACCGGGCGGGCCGTGCAGCAACAGCAGCCGCCCGGCGATCTCCTCCGGCGCCACCCCCATCAGCCGGTCCAGCGCCTCGGCCACCGGGGCGGTGTAGTTGGGGCGGATCTCCTCCCACGTACCGGCGGAGATCTGCCGGGTCGTGCGGTACGGGCCGCGGCGCGGGGAGAGGTACCAGAACCCCATCGACACGTCCTCCGGCTGCGGCTCCGGCTCGTCCTCCGCGCCGTCGGCCGACTGGCCCAGCACCTTCAGGGCCAGCTCGTCGGAGGTGGCCGTGACGGTCACGTCCGCGCCGCGGTTCCACCGCGACACCAGCAGCGTGAAGCCGTCGCCCTCGGCCAGGGTCGCGCTGCGGTCCTCGTCGCGCGCGGAGCGCAGCACCTTGGCGCCGGGCGGCAGCAGCGTCAGGCCGGCCTTGACCCGGTCCACCGAACGGCTGCGCGCGTACGGCTGCTCGCCGCTGGCGAACCGCCCCAGGAACAGGGCGTCGACGACATCGGACGGCGAATCGCTGTCGTCCATGGTCAAGCGGATCGGGAGGGACTCCTCGGCGGCGGACGGTCGGACGTGGTCGGCACACATGCCCACCATGATCCGGCACCACGGGGCACGGCGTACACGGATTTTCCCTTGTCGCCCGGGACTTTCCCCGGGGCCGGACGGCCCGGGGAACGGTCACCGGCACTTAGCCCGAAACCGGCCGGACGGCCCCCGAAGCTGGCTAGGCTGGCCCGTCGTGGGACGTCATGGGGAACGCCACGGTGGGGAACGGTACGGCGGCACGGACACCGCGGGGCGCCCGCCGGACGTGCCGGCGGCCGGGAGGTCCGGGCGGGGCCGCCGGACGCGCAACCGGTCCCGGGCCACCGCACTGCTCGCGGTCGGGGTGGCGGCGCTGGCCATGGCCCTGGCGATGTGCGGCTTCCCGCCGGAGAGCGGGAGCAGCGGCGCCGGTTCCGGCGCCTCGCCCGCCGCCCAGGTGGGCTGGGGGTTCACGCACACCGAGTACAGCGCGGACCGCGGCGACGCCGCCGCCACGCACAGCGCGTCCAGACTGCTCTCCGCCGAGCCGATGCCGCAGAACCAGCACATCATGGGCTGGGGCGCGCAGAACCCCGAACCGAGCCCGGGGAAGTACGACTTCACGGAGCTGGACAGCCGCGTCGACCTGATCCGCCGGACCGGCGGCACGCCCGTCCTGACGCTGTGCTGCGCCCCGGACTGGATGAAGGGCGGCAAGGCCGGCGAGACGGACTGGGGCGCGCTGGAGAAGGCGCCGGACCCGGAGCACTACGCGGACTTCGCCGAACTGGCCGGCACCATCGCCCGCCGCTATCCGGACATCCGCCACTTCATCGTCTGGAACGAGCTCAAGGGCTTCTACGACGAGGCCCGCAACCGCTGGGACCACGAGGGCTACACCCGCCTGTACAACCTCGTCTACAAGGAACTGAAGAAGATCGACAAGAACAACCTGGTCGGCGGCCCGTACACGGTCATGGACAGCCACCCGCCCGGCGACGACTCGTACGCCTCCGACGTGAAGGGCCCCTGGGGCAGCCTCGACCAGCGCACCGTCGACGCCGTCGAGTACTGGAACGAGCACAAGGCGGGCGCCGACTTCGTCGTCGTGGACGGCTCCAGCTACACCAAGGACGACCAGTACGTGCCGGACGCGTTCGCCGCCACCCGCAAGTTCGCCGATGTGGGCCGCTGGCTGCGGGAGACGACCGGGCTGCCGCTGTGGTGGGCGGAGTGGTACGTCGAGGTCGCGGACCGCAACGACGACCGCAACGGCTGGAGCGAGCCGCGCCGCACCGCCACCCAGGCGAGCGCGCTGATCTCCATGACCGAGGGCGGCGCCACCAGCGGCTTCTACTGGAACCCGCAGAACGAGGGCGCCGACTGCCCCGGCTGCCTGTGGCGCAGCACCCAGCTGCGGGACGGCGGCGGTGAACTGCCCATGATGGACCTGCTGTCCCGCTTCTCCCGCGCCTTCCCGCCCGGTACGTCCTTCGTGCCGGTGGACGTGGCCGCGGGGGATCGCGCGAACCTCCGCGTCCTGGCCGACCGCCGGACCCTCATGGTGGTCAACACCCTCGACCGTCCCGTCCGCACGACGGTGGACGGGCGGAGCCTGACCCTGGACCCGTACGAGATCCGCTGGGAGAAGCGGTCCTGAGGAGGAGGCGCCCGGCCGTCGCCGGGCGCCCGCTCACGACAGCGTCACGAACCGCTGCACGAGGGCCACCAGGAAGACGAACAGCAGCGGCAGCGTGAACCAGAACGAACTCTGCAGCCAGCGGAGCTTGCGCACGCTCGGCGGCAGCGCGACCCGCACCACCTCGCGCGCCGCGAGCAGCACGATCAGGGCTCCGGCCGCGAGCGCGCCGACGACCGACCACGTCGTCCAGGTGATGCGCGGGCCGACCGGCCCGGGGGCCGGCTCGTCCACCGGCCAGGGCTGCTGCTGCTTGAGCTCGTACAGCGCCGCGTCCTTGTTGCTCATGACGCGGCGCAGCTCGGGGCGCTGGTCCAGGGCCGTGCGCAGCCGCTGCTCCCAGCTGGCCGCGTAGCCCGAGCCCAGGCGCAGCGACTCCGACTGGGCGCGGTTGACCATGAAGTACGAGTGCGGCCCGGCCTCGCGCAGCGCGTCGACGACCGAGTCGGTCAGGACCGGGTCGCGCGGGGCGAGCACGGGCTTGTACTGCACCCGTTCCATGTCCTTCGCGCCCCACGGCATGGCCGGGGTGACGTCGTTGACCGTGTCGTTGGTCGGCCACAGCAGCCGTACGGTGGGCCGGTCGTGCCCGTAGACGTAGTCCATCGCGGCCACCTCGCCCGGCCGGACGCGCTCGAACGGCTCGTTGCCCCAGCGGGCCACCAGGAACCCGGTGATCAGCACCACGCCCGTCAGCAGCGCGGCGAACGGGCCCAGGCCGCGGCGGGTGCCCGCGGCGCGCGGGAACAGCGCCAGCGCGCCGAGGACGCAGGCGCCGGGCAGCGCGAACATGAACACCCGCAGCGCCATCTCGCCGCCGTAGGACTGCATGCCGAAGGCGAGGAACGGCACGAAGGTCAGCACCAGCAGCGAGCGTTCGGAGAAGCCCGCCGCGCGTCGCCGCAGCACGCCCCAGCAGGCCAGTGCCAGCACCCCGCCGGCCAGCGCCACCCGCGCGTACAGCACCAGCTTGTGGGTGCCGTCGCCGTCGCCGATCCGGCCGGCGACCGAGGACGAGACGTTTCCGCCGATGCCGCCCACCCCGCCGAACAGCTCGTCGAAGTGGCCGGACCAGTACGGTTCGGCGAGGTACCCGACCCACACCACGACCACCACGCCGAACAGCAGCGGCAGCCCGTACAGGGACGTACGCCGGACCAGGACCAGGAACGTCAGCACGCCGAGCATCACGAACGGTGTGAGCTGGTGGCCCGCCACGGACGCCAGGAACAGCAGGCCCAGCACGGCCAGCAGCGCCACCCGCTGCCCCCGCCCGGCCGGCGCGACCTCCGCCTCGCCGGGCCAGCGCTTGCCGCGCAGCACCCGCGGATCGCGGAACCACACCAGCAGGATCGCGGCGAAGACCAGATAGAGCAGGTACGTGAAGCCCTGCGGCGAGAAGTAGTCCTGACCGACCCAGCCGCACAGCGCGAACAGCCACACCGCGCTCCACTTCGCCCGCCAGCCCGCCCGTACGGACTTCACCAGCAGGCACACCGGGGCCAGGTACAGCAACTGGATGGTCAGCGGCCACCAGCGCAGCACCTCGGTGTAGTCCGTGACGCCGCACGCCTCGGCGACGAACTGGGCCGCCGCGAAGAAGCCCGGCCAGCTCCAGCGCGCGTCCAGGTCCGGCACCGCGGAGCCGGTCCGGTCGATGTAGTCCAGGAATCCCAGGTGCTGCCAGGCGGTCGGGAACCGCGGTTCGGCCTCCAGGACGGCGGGCAGCGCGTGCAGGGCCACCACGGTCAGGACCAGGACGGCCGCCAGCAGGACGCGCCGCGGCCGGGACAGCCACAGCGCCGACGCGAAGGCCAGCACGAGCAGGACGGCGCCCAGCAGCGTCGCCGCGGGCAGCACACTGATCAGGCCGAGCCCGCCCATCCGGTCCAGGTCGGCGTCGCCCATGCCGCGCAGCGGCAGCCAGAAGAGCGCGAGCGCGGCGCCCAGCAGCGCCCAGATGCCGATGTCGGGGCGCCCGCCCAGCCGGGCGGCGAGCCGCGGCCCGAAGGGGACGGCCGCCGCGAGCCGGGCCTTGCGAGGAACGGCCGCCGCGAGCCGCGCCTTGAGGGGCGCCGAGGGGGCGTCGGCGGTGTCCGGGGCGGGGCCGGAGCGGTCCGGCGGGGGCCCGTCCGCCTGCGGTTCGGCGACCCGCTCCGGCACCGGCTCGGCCCGGAACACCTTCGCGGGGACCGCCGGTTCCGCGGCCCCGTCGCCGTCCCGCTGCGCCCACGACGGCGCGGGCCGTACGTCCGGCCTGCGCTCCATGTGGTCGAAGTCCACGTGCAGCCCGAGCGGCATCGTGTCCACGTCGCGCAGCGCCCGCTGCGCCCAGCCGGGCCGGTGCGGCACCGCCCCGTCCCCGCCGGCCGCCGCCTCCCGCGCCCGGCCGGGCTCCGGCGGCGGGGCGGTGGCGCCGGGCGCCCGCGCGTCCCCGAGGTCGCCGTTGACGGCCAGGTCGGCCAGGTCGCCGTCGGGCGCGAGCCCGTCCGCCGGAGCCCGCGTCAGCGGGGCGGCGGGGCGGCCCTTGAGGACGCGGTACAGCTTGACGGAGGCGATCGAGACGATCACCGTCAGGCTGGAGATCTCCGCGACGCCCGCCCCGGTCAGCCCCATCCGCGGCAGCAGCAGCACCGTCAGGCCCAGGACCAGGACGCACAGCAGGCCCTGCATGTACGCCAGTCCGGACGTACGGCTCTGCGCCCGCAGCACCGCGAAGTAGACCTCCATCACCACGCGCAGCGCGGCGCCCACCGCGAACCAGCGCAGCAGCGGCGTGGCGGCGTCCGCGTACCCCTTGCCGAAGACGGCGAGGATGTACGGCGCGCAGACGAAGAGGAAGAGACAGACCGGGATCATGATCCGGGCCATCCGGCGCAGCGCGGCCCGGGTGTTCTCGGCCAGCCGCGCCGGGTCGTGCGAGCCCTCCACGGTCAGCGAGGCGCCCATGTTGATCGCCAGCAGGTTGACCGTGCCGCCGATGGTGGTGGTGATGTAGAAGTACGCGTTGTCGGCCGAGCTGACCTGCGAGGCGACCAGCACCGGCACCAGGTAGACGACGGCCAGCGAGAACAGCGAGCCGGTGTAGTCGCCGGCCAGGAAACGGCCCATCTCGCGCAGCGACGGCGGCCGGGCGGTCCGTTCGGTGGCCTTCACGTGCCGGGGCACCAGCCGCCGGAAGACCAGCCACCCCAGCGGCAGCACGGACATCGCGATGGCCGCGACCCACGAGACGAACACGCCCGCCGTCGGAATGGACGCCGCGAACACCACCAGCAGCGCCAGCTTGACCGTCGAGAAGACCAGGTTGCCGACCGGCACCCACAGCGCGCTGCGCAGCCCGGTCAGCACCCCGTCCTGGAGGGTCAGCAGGGACCAGGCGACCACGGCGACGATGAACCCGATCCCGTGGACGGGCCCGTGCAGGAATCTGTACGACGGCCCCCAGAAGTCCAGGGTCAGCAGGAAGACCGCCGCGGCCAGCGCGACGGTCAGCGAACTGCCCAGGTACGTACGCCGGACCAGCCGCCCCGTGGTGCGTCCCGCGACGGGGATGTAGCGGGCCAGCGCGCCGGTCAGCGTCAGCGAGGTCAGCCCCGCCAGCAGCTTCATCGCGGCGATGGCCGCCGAACCCTGGCCGACCGCGGACTCGGTGTAGTACCGGGCCGCGACCAGCCAGAACCCCAGGCCCAGGAGCCCGGAGATGCCGGTGTTCAGCATCAGCGCGTAGGCGTTGCGGAACAGCGGGCTGCCGCCGCCCCCGCCGCCCCCGCCGCCCGGGCCCCGGCCGCCGAACAGGCGCTTGCGCCCGCCGCCGGCCGGGTTCCGGTCCGTACGCTCCTCGGTCCGGGTGGTCGTGTCAGACACGGCTTCCGCGCACCTTCCCCACTGCCTTGACCGCCTGACGGGTCCTGCGGACCGCGGCGTATCCCTTGGTTGCCGCCCGGTCCCGGGCGAACATCAGCCCGACGCCCCGGCCCGCCACCATCCGTGCGAACTCCTCCGTGCCGGTGCTGCGCCGTACCGTCAGCCGCGCGAGCGCGTACGGGCCCTGGCAGCGGCCCGCCAGGGCGTTGCCCACCGCCAGCGACTGCCGGAAGCCCGCGCCGCGCACCGCGCGCCGCACCCGGCGGCTGGAGTAGCCGTACGGGTACGCGAACGACACCGGCGGCGCGCCCAGTTCGTCGGCGACGATCTGCTTGCAGCGTGTGATCTCGCGCCACAGACGGTCGTCGGAGAGCTGGTCCAGCTGCGGGTGGGTGTGGCTGTGCCCGCCGATCTCGACGCCGGAGGCGGCCAGTCGGCGGGTCTGGTCCCAGTCGAGCATGGTGTCCAGGCCGCCCCCGGTGTCGTACGGGCCGCGCAGCCAGCCCGTGGAGACGAAGAGGGTGGCCGCGAAGCCGTGTGCGGCCAGCGCGGGCAGGGAGTACCGGTGCACGCCCTCGTAGCCGTCGTCGAAGGTGATCAGCACCGGCCGCTCGGGCAGCGGGCCGCCGCTTCGCCACGCCGCCGCCAGTTCGGCGGTCGTCAGCGGGGTGTATCCGCCGTCGTCCAGCACCTCCATCTGCTCGGCGAACGCCTCCGGTGTGACGGACAGGTCGAGTGCGGCCCGCGCGGGCGCGTGGGCCACCGCGTGGTACATCAGGATCGGTACGACGCACGGCCCGGTCACGCCACCACCCCCTCGTGTGCCGAGGGCGGGTACCCGCCGTCCGCCGGGGGAGCCGCGGAGGCCGGCAACTCGGCCGGTCCGGGCGGGTGCGCGGGTCTGCGGACCGTACCGCCCGTCCCGTCTGTACTGTCCGTCCCGTCCGTCCCGTCCGGTACGGGCACCACCACGAAGCCGCCGCCCACCGTCCGCCGGTCGCGGCGCGCCCGTACGCTGCCGAGCGCGTAGCCGTACGCGGTGGAGGCCACCCCCGCCACGATCGCCGCCGCCCGGCCGGCGCCGCCGGGCCGCCGCAGCAGCGCGTCCCGCAGGCCGCGCGCCACTCCTGCCGGAAGCACGCGGGTCGTGTAGCGGCGCTCCGCCGACAGCCCGTCCCGCGCGCCCACGCTCCGCGTCACCAGCGCTTTGGACAAGCCCTCCGCGTACGTACGGGACCGGAAGTAGGCGAAGCGCTCCCGGCCCTCCGGCACCCGGTGGTGGATCACCGCCCGGTCGTCGACCAGCAGCACCGCGTCCGGCACCGCGCGGGCCAGCCGGATGCACAGCTCCGTCTCCTCGCAGCCCAGCGGCCGCTTCCCGGCGTCCCGGCCGATGCCGGTGGCGAACCCGCCGGCGATCTCGAACGCCTCCCGCCGGAAGGAGGCGTTGCCGCCCAGGACGTTGCGCACGCGAACCGTGTGCGGGCCGTCGGGGCCGTCCTCTCCGGGGAACAGCCCCCGGTACGCACAGCCCACCACCCAGTCGAACTCCTCGGGGAACCAGGACGGCCGGCGCCCCGAGGCCCACACCGGCTCGGTCCGGCCGCCGACCGCCAGCACCCGCGGGTCGGCGTAGCGCTCGGCGAAGCGCAGCAGCCAGTCGCGTTCGGCCACCGCGTCGTCGTCCAGGAAGGCGATCACCTCCCCGGTGGCCTCGGCGATGCCGGTGTTGCGCCCGGCGGACAGGCCGCGCGGCCCGGCGTTGGCCAGGACACGCACCGGGCCGCCGCGGCCGGATGACGCGAAATGGGCGCTCAGCCGCTCCTGGAGCACCGGATTGTGGTCGACCACGAGCAGCGTCTCGTGTGCCGGCAGGGACTGCTCGTGCACCGAGGCCGCCGCGGCGAGGATGTCGCCCCAGCGGTCCTCGGTGTACGCGCAGATCACCACGGAGACGCGGACGCTCAAGACGCCTCTCCCGTGATCACCGCCGGGCGGGCGGGACGCTTGTGGCGGGTGCTGCGCTCGCGCAGTATCACCTTCAGCACCCGGAACCCGTCCCGCACGGCGCGCAGGTTGCTCACGCCGTGGATGCGGTTGTACTCGTGGCTGGGGATCTCCTGGACCTTCAGACCGGCCTTGACCACGCGGATGTTCATCAGCGTCTCGACCTCGAACCCGTTGCAGTCCAGGGCGATCTGGTCCAGGCAGTGCCGCCAGAAGGCGTTGTAGCCGTAGCACAGGTCCGTGTAGCGGGCGCCGAACTTGGCGTTGACCACGGTGGTCAGCACCCGGTTGCCCAGCTTGCGCACCGGCGTCATGTCGTCGGTGCCGCCGCCGTTGGCGAACCGCGAGCCCTTGGCGAAGTCCGCGCCCCCCACCAGCGCGGAGACATAGCTGACGATCTCGGCGCCGTCCGCCGAGCCGTCCGCGTCGACCATCACGATGATGTCGCCCGTGCAGGCCGCGAATCCGCTGATGAGGGCATCCCCTTTGCCCTTGCCGCGCTGTTCGACGACCTTGACGTCCGGCCGCAGTTCACGGGCCACCGCCACCGTGTCGTCGGTGGAATTCCCGTCCACCAGGACGACTTCGTGTATCCACTCCGGAAGTGTCTTGAAGACATACGGAAGATTCTCCGCCTCGTTCATCGCGGGTATCACGACGCTGACCGGCGGAGCTATGGCCAGATGCGAGGAAACGGGACGGTATTGCCCCTCGGTGCGCACCGGCAACGGCTTCTGATCCGTTTCCGCGGCGCGAAGGAATGAACTCATGAGTCTGTTTCCCTCTCGTCCGGTGGGCCGCCCACCCCCGGGCGGCCCGGATGGGTATCCGGTTCGAAAGGGGGGTTCACACCCCGCTCAGGACGGCATGGATCTCGTCGCCGGGAGAACAGGGCGAGCTGGCTTGTGTGTTTCCGGCCGCGCGGCTCGTGCTCCGATGATCGACGCGGTTTTCGTCATGTGAAGATCGGACACGGCACCCCCCTACCGCGCCCCGCCCCGGGCCCCTGTGGCGGCGCTTGAGCCCTCCCCTTGAGCCGCCTCGTACGACGGGCCGGTGCGGGTGGTGTACGACGGTATTGATGACCCGGACTCTATGGCAATACCTCGGCTTCGCCTCCCCTTTTGCGTCATTGGCGAATACGGAGCGGTGTCCTCCTCAACCTCCCGACCGGATTCGGCCCATCCGTTTGAGAAGTCGATCAGCTGGTGCGAACAATTCCGGCCGGGACACCACCGTGTTGCGCAATGCGCGCACCGGTACCCGGTGTGCGCGCTGCCACAGTGCGACCGGGTGAGGCCGGGACACCCACCCTTCGGACACCGAAAGTTCCCGGGTCTTCAGACAGTCCTTGTATTCCTTGTTGCCGCGCCCCAGGTCGATATAGGCCAGCCCGCGCGCCGCCGCTCCCTCCGCCATGCGCAGATGCAGCACCAGGCCGGGCGAGAACTTCGCGTACGCCGGGTCGTATGCCGGGAACCAGCAGGAGAGCACCCGCTCGGAACGGATGCCGAAGTGCGCGGCGACCGGCCGGTCGCCCGCGTAGAGGACCGACAGCAGCCCGGCGAAGGACGCGGTGCGGGTGTGGAAGAGCTGGTCGACGAGCTGGACGATCCACGGGTGGGCGAAGCGGTCGCTCCGTCCCGTCCTGCGGTACTGCGCCGACTTCCAGCCGAGCAGCCGGCGCAGCACCGCCGGGTCCCGCTCGTCGTGCACGTACCGCACCGGGCCGACGTCCCGCCCCAGCTTGCGCTCCTTGGACAGGGTCCGCCGGGAGAACTTCGGCGAGTTTTCGAGCAGCCACGCCAGGTAGGCCGCATACCCCTGGTCCACGTCGATGACGGGGGAGGCGAAGCTGCGCATCGGCGCCGATTCGAAGGGTTTCTGGCCCTCCACCAGGTGGTCGAACTCCAGCACCGACAGGCCGCAGGCGTGGAGCAGTTCGCGGGAGTCCCACTGGAACCCGGGGCGGTGCACCAGCCCCTGGGCGTCCGACACCCCCAGCCCGATCGCCCGCCCGACGCCCAGCGGCGAGCGCTGGAAGGGCAGGAAGGCGGCCGGTTCACCGTCCTCCCGGATCACCGCGATCCGCACCCCGCGCCGGCAGCGGCCGACGGCGAGCGCGAACTCGGGTGCGAGAAAAGGATTCGCCAGCTGGGGCGTGCCCAGCAGGTGCGCCTGGGACTGCATGGTGCTCCACGCCGCCCGTTCGGTGCCGCTGAGCTCACCCGGGCGGTACACGCTGATGTCCACGTCAGTTCGTCCGACTTCCCCGTCCACGGGCGCCGGACCTCCGGCGCCGCACGCTGACCGCTAGGAACATGCCGCCGCTGAGCACGGCGACGGCCACCACTCCGCCCCGCGCCGACCACAGGTGCAGGGCGAGCATCGCCTGCGCGACGAGCAGGTCCAGGGCGACCGCCCCGGCGCCCGCGACGACGGTCCGGCTGAGCGGGTCCAGCCGGCCGAGTGCGGCGGCGAGCGCCGCGGCCGGCGCCAGCACCAGGAAGAAGAGGGTGCACGGAGCGCGCACCGGCGAGGCGAGGTCGGCGAGCGCCAGGAAGGCGCCCACGCCGCCGACCGCCACCGCGGCACCGGCCAGTACGGGCACCGAGTCCGCGCGCCACCGTCCTGGCAGGCCGGTTCCCGGGCCCCCCGGCCCGCTGTCCTCCGGGCCGCCGGGCACCGGCTCGTCGCGGTCCGGTCTGCCGCCGTCCGGCGCGTTGCCGTTGATGGTCTTGGTCTGCATTGGCAGCTTTGCCCCCCATAAGCGCCTGATGCCGGGCTTCAATGTCGCGCAGCGGGCGCGGGCCCGTCAAGACGCGAAGAAGGCGTGAACGGGCCATGTACAGCGCGTGGTTGGGGCGCGGAATCGTCCGTTCAGGACAGCTCCGGGGGCGGCCCGAAAGCGACCTTCGGGCGCTTGCCGGACGGTCCGGGCGGCGTCCCGGGCGCCACGGACGCCGATGTTCCCGGAGAGGGGCGACTTTCCACCGTCGGGGCCTGGCTCGATCACCGCGGTCGGCGATCCGGCAGGTGACACGGCCTCCGATGGCTGTCATGTCATCGTCACGGTGATGTCACGACACCGCCATCGGAGTCACCCGTGATCGTGAGAACGGGTGACAAGACTTCCCGAAACGGAGGGGTCCTGCTACATCAGGAATGGCAGAGATCCTGCTCAGGGAGGTTCCATGAGACTGTCCCGATGCGCGGCGGCGGCGTCCGCGCTCCTCGTCACCTCGGCGCTCGCGCTCTCCGGCGCGAGCGCCGCCGTGTCCGCGCCGCGAATCCAGGCCACCGACTACGTGGCCCTCGGTGACTCCTACTCCTCGGGGGTCGGCGCGGGCAGCTACGACAGCAGCAGCGGCTCCTGCAAGCGCAGCACCAGGTCCTACCCGGCCCTGTGGGCCGCCTCGCACACCGGCACGAGGTTCAACTTCACCGCCTGCTCGGGCGCCCGCACGGGAGACGTGCTGGCCAAGCAGCTGACCCCGGTCAACTCCGGCACCGACCTGGTCAGCATCACCATCGGCGGCAACGACGCGGGCTTCGCCGACACCATGACCACCTGCGCCCTCCAGGGCGAGAGCGCGTGCCTGGCCCGGATCGCCAAGGCGCGCGCCTACATCCAGCAGACGCTGCCCGGCCAGCTCGACCAGGTCTACGACGCCATCGACAGCCGGGCCCCCGCCGCCGAGGTCGTCGTCCTGGGCTACCCGCGCTTCTACAAGCTGGGCGGCAGCTGTTCCGTCGGCCTCTCGGAGAAGTCCCGGGCGGCCATAAACGCCGCCGCGGACGACATCAACACCGTCACCGCCAAGCGCGCCGCCGACCACGGCTTCACCTTCGGCGACGTCAACACGACCTTCGCCGGGCACGAGCTGTGCTCCGGCGCCCCCTGGCTGCACAGCGTCACCTTCCCCGTGGAGAACTCCTACCACCCCACGGCCAACGGACAGTCCAAGGGTTACTTGCCCGTCCTGAACTCCGCCACCTGATCCCGCGCCTGCCCCGCCCCTGACGAAGTCCCGCCCCCGGGCGGGACTTCGCCGTAGGTGTGCGTACCGCCGTCCCCCGTCGCGCCGGTGGCCCCGCCGTTCGTGGCGCCGCTCCCGGACGTGGTCGGTGCGGTCGTCGGGGCGGAGGAGGTCGGCGCGCTGGTCGTGGGCGGTGAGGTGGTCGGGGGGCGGGCGGTCGAGCGGGGCGGAGTGGTCCGCGGGTACGTACGGTGGGGAGGCGTGCTGTTGGGGTAGGTACGGCCGGGATCCGTACCGCCCGGCGAAGTGGACGCGGACGGCGTACTGCCGGGCGATGTCCGCCCCGGCGTGCCGCCGCCCCCGCCACCGCCCGTGCCGCCGCCCCCGCCGTCGCCGGTACCGCCCCCGGAACCGCCGCCGCCCCCCGAGGTGCTGCCCGGCGTGGGCCCCCGGGAGCCGTCGTCCGCCAGCAGCGCGTACGCCACGCCGCCCGCCGCCAGCGCCGCGATCAGCGCGCCGGCCAGCAGCAGCCGGACCGACCGCCGCCGCTTCCGCTCGGCCTCGGCCGCGGTGTCCGCGGACGGCCCTCCCGCGGTCGTCTCCGGGCCCGGCACCGGCGTCGGCGGGCCGTACCCTGGGACAGCGTGACCGGCGGCGACCGTCGGCACGTAACTCGGCGGCGGAACCACCACGGTGGGCGTCGCGCCGCCGCCCGCGGCGATCTCGTCCAGCATCCGCTGCGCCTCGGCCCCGTCCAGCCGCTCCCGCGGGTCCTTGCGCAGCAGCCCTTCCAGTACGGGCGCTAGCGGGCCCGCGCGGCGGGGCGGCGGCAACTGCTCGTCGACCACCGCGCGCAGCGTGGTCAGCGGCGTGTCCTGGCGGAACGGCGAATGGCCCTCCACGGCCGCGTACAGCGTCACGCCCAGCGACCACAGGTCCGACTCCGGGCCCGCCTGCTCGCCCAACGCCCGCTCCGGCGCCAGGAATTCGGGCGAGCCGACCAGTTCGCCGGTCAGCGTCAGGGTGGAGGAGCCCGTCACCCGCGCGATGCCGAAGTCGGTGAGCACCACCCGGCCGTCGTTGCCCAGCAGGACGTTGCCCGGCTTCACATCGCGGTGCAGCACACCCGCGGTGTGCGCGACCCGCAGCGCGGCCAGCACCTGCGATCCGATGCCGGCGGCCCGGGCCGGCGTCAGCGGCCCGTCCGCGTCCAGCGTCTCGGCCAGCGACAGGCCGCGCACCAGCTCCATGACGATCCACGGGCGGCCTTCCTCGGACACCACGTCGTAGACGGTCACCACGTTGCGGTGCGCGATACGGGCCGCCGCCCGGCCCTCCCGCTCCAGCCGCGCGTACAGCAACGCCTGTTCGCCCTCCGTCAGTTCGCGGGGCGCCCGGACCTCCTTGACGGCGACCTCGCGGGCCAGCAGCTCGTCCCGGGCCCGCCACACCACGCCCATCCCGCCCCGGCCCAGCTCGGTGCCCAGCCGGTAGCGCCCCGCCAGCAGCCGTCCGCCGTCCCCGCCCTCCCCGCCGTCCCGCGGGCCGCCGGTTCCCTCGCCGCCAGGATCCTCGCTCATGGACGAGCCCCCCTCGCAGTAGAGCGATTCGGTGGAAACGTACCTCAACCCAGCGTGGTTGCCGCCCCCTTGAGCAGCAATCCGCAGCCGAGCAGCAGGACGACGGCGGCGGTGCCGACGGGCGCCAGGCGGTGCGCGGCGGACAGCAGCCGCGCGCCGGTCCCGCGCCCCGTGACCAGCCGTTCCCCGAACCGCAGGGTCAGCCGGACCGCGAGCAGCCCGGCCGCGGCCAGGGTCCCGGCCAGCCCCGCGCCGTACGCGACGACCAGCAGGAAGCCGAACCACGCCTGGCCGAGCGCGGCGGCACCGACCAGCACCACCACGGCGGAGGGACTCGGCACCAGCCCGCCCGCGAACCCGAGCAGGACCGTGCCGCGGAGGCCGGGGCGGGCGGGGTGGTGGGGGTGTCGGTGATGGCGGTGGTGCTCGTGGGAGTCTCGATGACGGTGCTCATGGCCGTGCCCGTGGCCATGCCCGTGCCCGTGCTCGTGGCCGTGTGAGTGCCCGTGCCCGTACCGGCGCATTCGTAGCGCCCGCCGCAGGAGCACCGCTCCCGCCCCCGCCACCAGGGCCCCGCTGGCCACGCCGAGCCAGGCCACCACCGAGGGCGCGGCGGCCGAACCCGCCGCGATCAGCGTCCCGAGCGCGAAGACGCCCAGGGTGTGCGTCACGGTCACCGACAGGCCCAGGGCCAGGACGTCCCGCCGCGAACTCCGGCCGCCCGCCGCCGCTGCCGCGGCCATCATCGTCTTGCCGTGGCCCGGTGCGAGGGCGTGCAGCGCGCCGAGCAGCAGGGCGGTGGCGAGCGCGAGCGCCGCGAAGGCGGGGGTCAGGTCGTGCCGGGCGACGAGCCCGGTCAGGGCCTGCGTCCAGCGGTCCGCGCCGCGGAGCGGGCCGGAAGCGGCGGGCGGGCGTCCGGCCGCCTCGGAGAGCGCGGGCCCGCCCGGTACGGCGCGGACGGCCGCCGAGCGCCGGGCGGGCGGCGAGGCCAGTACGTCCCGGGGGTAGGCGGTCAGCCGTCGGGACACCGATGCCGTGGGGGCGTCGGACGCGGTGAGCCGGGTGTGGTCGCCCCGGGCGGTGATCTCCCGCCAGCCGGGCGCGCCGTCCCCCTCCGCCGCGCGGAAGCGCAGGGCGGCCCGCCCGTCCGACGGCAGGCGTGCGGTCAGCCGGCACTCCAGGCGCAGGGTCGGCAGTCCGGCCTGGCCGGGCCGGGCGGCCGCGGTGGCGCTCGCGGACCGCAGCCGTTCCCGCCGCCCGCCGACGGTCAGCCCGCTGCCGCGCGCGGCGGTGGCGCACCGTTCCCGTGCCCAGGCCGTCAGCTCGGCCCGGCCCGTGGTTCCGTCCCCGTTCCGGTCGATGCGGTCCTGCTGCTGGGCGGCCGGGATCTCGGCGAGGTCCTCGACGTGGTCGACGCGCAGTTCGCCGGGCCGGACGACCAAGCCGTCGTACTGGCTGACGGTGAAGTTGCCGAGCGGGTGCGCGTGTGCGGCGCCCGCCGGGGCGATCAGCAGGAGCACGGCGGCGAGTGCCGTGACCAGGAGGGCGGTCGCGCGCCGCTTCACCGTCCCACTCCCAGCGCGTCCAGCGCGGACCGGGCCGCGGCCGCCCCCGTGGGCGAGAAGCCACGGTCCAGGCGCAGGGCGGCGGACAGGTCGCGGCGCGCCTCGGCGGTCCGGCCGAGCGCGCGCTCGATCGTGCCGCGGTGGTAGAGGAACGTCGCGTCGCGGAAGCCGGGCGCGGCGGCGCGTTGCGCGTAGGGCAGGGCCTCCCGGTCCTGGCCGGTGCGGTGCAGGGCCCAGGCGAGGGCGTCGGCCGTGTGCACGGTCTGACGGCGGGACCACTCGGCGCGGGCGGCGCGCAAGGCGGCGTGCCGGTCGCCGTGGTCGGCCTCGACCAGGGCGGTGTCCAGGTCCACGGCCACGCCGTTGGCGCGCGCGAGGTCGCCCCAGGCCCCGGCCAGGGCGTACTGCTGCCGGGCGGCGGCCCGTTGGCCGCGCGCTTCGTGGACCTCGCCGAGCGCGGCCAGGGGTCCCGGCAGCGGATAGCGGCGTGCGACCTCGTGCAGTTCGCGGGCCGCGGTGCCCAGTTCGCCGCGCCCGATGTAGGTGCGCGCCCGGCCTTCCAGGGCCGGAAGGTGGCCGGGCACGGCGCGCAGCGCCAGCGCATAGTGCCGGAAGGCTGCCGCGTACTGTCCCTGACCGCGCGCCAAGTTGCCGAGGGCGGTGGCGACGTACGCGATGTCGTCGGGCCGGGTGGCGGACCGCAGCGCCGGTTCCAGCGCCTTGCGGGCGCCGTCGGCGTCGCCGAGCAGTTCCCGTACGTACGCGAGCCGGGTGAAGGACGGAACGCCCGGGCGCACCGCGTCGGCGTGCCGCGCCGCCGCCAGCGCCTCGGTGTACCGCCCGAGCTCCACCAGCGCGTCCACGCGGACCGCCAGCGCCCGCTCCCCGTACGGGTTGACCGCGAGCGCGGCGTCCGCGTCCCGCAGCGCGGCCCGGAAGTCGTGCCGCGCCGCGGCGAGCGCGGCCCGCGCCGCGAGCCCCGCGTCGTTCTGGCGCGGGCGCAGCGCCAGCGAGCGGGCGACGGCACGCCCGGCCTGCGGATAGCGGGTCGGGTCGCCGGTCGTACGGGCCTGCTCGACGTAGGCGGCGCCCAGCCGGGCCCAGCCGAGCCAGTCCCCGGGCCGCTCGCGCAGCCGCACCTGGAGGGCGCTGACGGTGCCGGACAGGCCGGCCGCCGCGCCGCGGCCCACGGGGACGTCGGACGACGGTGGCGCGGGCACCGGGGCGCGCGCCCGGCCACCGTCTCCGCCCAGGGCGATCCCGCCGACGGTGACCGCGCACGCGAGGAGTACGGTCACGACGGCGCCGGCGAGTGTGCCGCGTACGCTCCCGGGCAGTCGGGGAAACATCAACGTCCCGCCCTCGCGCGCCGGTTGGCGCGCAGCCAGAGCAGTCCGGTGCCGACCAGCGCCAGCCCGACGGCGCCCGCCGAGGCGGAGGCGATCAGCAGGGTGTCGCCGCCGTCCCCGGTCGCCTCGTCCTGCGGGCGCAGCCCGGTCCGCAGTCCGGCCGACCGGTCCACCGCCCCCTGGCCGCTCCCGTTCGTACTGCCGCCGCTCTTCTTGGCCAGTGGGCCCCGGGAGCCCGGGGCGGGCAGCGCCAGGTACGGGAAGGTCTTGCCGAACGGCTGGTCGTTGGCGTCGACCGCGTCGCCCAGGTCGTTCTTCTGCCCGACCAGCTCGCCCTCCACCACCTGGAGGGAGATGTCCACGACGTCGTCGGCGAGCCGCCTGCCGTTCGGGTAGCCCGCGTTGTCGCCGTCCAGGACGCCCAGGCGCTTGGGCTGCGCGGTGGGCGGAATGGCGGTGTTCAGCCGCAGGGCTTCGGCGGGGCGGACGTTCGGCGGCTGGTTGAGCTTGGCCACGCCGGTCAGGAACACCGCGATCAGGTCCTTGCGGGGCAGCGCCGGCGCCTTCATCCCGTAGATCTTCTCGATCAGCCGGGCCAGCTCGGGGTCGGTGACGTACTTGAGGAACTGCGCGTCGTTCCACGGCGCGGACGCGTTGAAGCGGTCCTTGTCCTTGACCGGCACGACCAGCTCGTTGACCAGCGGGTTGCCCAGCCGCGACACCTGCGACCAGCCGCCGGAGGCGTTCTTGCGCTGGGTGGTGGACCAGACGCCGATCACCGGCTGCTTCGCCGACTGCCGCAGCTCGCTCGTCGGCACCTGGAGGGCCACCGACTGCACGTTGTAGCCCTTGAGGGTATCGCGGCCCACCTCGGAGAGGTCGCCGCCGTACAGCAGGTCGAAGGCGCGCAGGTCCAGGAAGAACGGGTCGTCCGCCTGGCCCGCGAAGGACGTGCCGCCGCCCGCGACCGGCCGTACCGCCTGGTCGCGCAGCTTCTGGTAGTCGGGCATCGACGCCTTGCCGACGTTGGACGGCGCGGCGGTCAGATCGTCGGCGATCTTCGTGCTGGAGACCACCTTCTGGTCCTTCAGCCGCAGCAGGTCGATGTCGTACGTCTGGTAGTAGTTCAGGTCCTTGTCGTCGAGGGACGTGACCTGGCCGGTGTTGTAGAGGAACGTGTCACCGCTGCGGTAGTGGTCCTTGAACGTCCACCGGTAGACCAGGTCGCCCTGCCCGTCCCCGTCGCTGTCCACGTGCACGTCGTACTGGGCGTCGGTGGCGAACTTGTAGAAGTTCGGGCCGCCCGCGGGCTCCGCGAAGGGCCACCAGTTCACCGTCAGCGTCGTGGTGTCCGGCTTGTCGGGGCTCTGGAAGGCGTACACGTCCGTGGTGTCGTACTCCGGCTGCCCCGAGATCTGCGGCGCCTCCCGGTGGCTGGAGGCCTGCGCCGAGCGGGTCGCGAGCGGGCCCGCGGCCGTGCCGGCGACGCCCGCCGCGGCCAGCGAGCCGCACGCCAGCACGGCGACGGTCCGGTGGGTGCGCCTGCCTTTCCTGGTCTTCCGGTTTCCGGTGGCTTCGGTGCTGGCGGTCATCGCGTCGGTCCTTCTCGGGCGTGCCGGGCGGTGCCGGCCGGGTCGGCGGTGCGGTGGCCGCACCGTGCTGTGGCGGCTATTCGTGGCCCCGTTCCGTACGGATGGGTCCGGTGTCCGCGGAATCCGGACGCCGCCCGGACCGGTCCGCCGCGCGTCTCGCCCCGAACCCCTCACGGCGGGACAATGACCGGTCGTCACGGGAGCGGGGTGAGGGCGCGTGGAGTCCGAAACGGCCGCCGGGCGCGGTGCCGAGGTGCTGCTGCCGCTGGTCGCGCGCGGCGACCACGGCGCCTTCGAGGAGCTGTACGACCTGGTGTCGGCGCCGGTCTTCGGCATGGCCCGGCGGGTGCTGCGGGACAGCGCGCAGGCCGAGGAGGTGACACAGGAGGTGCTGCTGGAGGTCTGGCGGCGGGCCCACCGCTACGACCCCGGGCGCGGCAGCGGCCTGTCCTGGATCCTCACCCTCGCCCACCGCCGGGCGGTGGACCGGGTGCGGTCGGCGCGGGCGGCGAGCGAGCGCGAGGAGCGGGCCGCGCGCCGGTCCGTGGTGACCGCCTTCGACGAGGTGGCCGAGCAGGTCGAGGGGACCTTCGAGCGCGAGTGGGTGCGCCGGTGCCTGGAACGGCTCACCGCGTTGCAGCGGCAGTCGGTCACCCTCGCGTACTACGACGGGTACACCCACCGCGAGGTGGCCCGTCGGCTGGCCGTACCGCTCGGCACGGTCAAGTCCCGGCTGCGCGACGGGCTGGCCCGGCTGCGCGACTGCCTGGCGGCCGCCGGATGAGCCGCCGCCGGCCGTCCGCGGCCCTCCGTGACGCGCTGCGCGCCGGGCGGCGGGGCGTCCACACCCTGGCCGCCCCGTACGCCCTGGACGCCCTCGGCCCGCGCGAACGGAGCCGCTTCGAACGCCACTTGCGCCACTGCGCGGACTGCGCGGCGCAACTACGCGTCCTTTCGGAGGACGCCACCTGGCTGGCCCGCGCCGCGGCCCGCCCGGCCCCTGCCGGTCTGCGCGCACGCGTCCTGACCGCCGCGCTGGCCACCCCGCAGGAGGACGCGGTCCCGCGGCCCGCCGAGCCGGTGCCCGCGTCCGAGGACACGCGTCCCGCCCGCGCGCGGGGCCCGCGGCCGCCCGCCCGGTACGGCACCCGCCTCGCCGGGGCGGTCGCCGCGCTGAGCCTGCTCGTCAGCGCCCTGCTCGCCTGGCAGCTGATCCGTACGGACAGCGAACTGGACCGGCAGCGCGCCGTGACGCGGTCCGTGAACGCGGTGCTGGCCGCGCCGGACGCGCTGGCCGTCTCCGGCCGCCCGATCGGCGGGCGTTCGCTGAGCGCGGTCGAATCGGCCGAGATGGACCAGGCCGTGGTGAACGCGGCCGGACTGCCCCTGCCGCCCGCCGGGCACGCGTACCAGCTGTGGCGCCTGCGCGACGGGCTCGGCACGGCCCGCTCGGCCGGTGTGCTGCCCTACGACCCGCGGACCCGCACCGCGGGCCCCGCCGTCGTACGTGATCTTCGGCACGGCGGCACCGGCCCGGCGGACCGGCTGGCGGTCACCCTGGAGCCGTCCGGCGGCTCCGACAGGCCCACGACCTCGGTACTCATCCAACTCGCCCTCGGCCGACAGTGATCCACAAGGTGTCGTCAACGTCGGTGCGCGGGAGGTGAATCCTGGTGAGGGGGCCGCGCGCGTGCCACGGGAGAGAGATAGGGTTACCCTGCCCGGGGCCGGGTGCCCTCGTACGGGTGGGGAGTGTCATGGAACAGATAACAATGCGCAGCAGGCCACGAGTGCCTGCGATCAGTTGCGGAAGCGGCGCGTCCAGCGCGCGGCTCGACCGCCACCTCGCGGTGCTGGGCGGACCCGCCGTCCCGCAGCGCGAGTCGGAGGGTGCGACGTCGTTGATGCAGGAGCTCACCGCTCGTGACCACGCGCGCACGAGGACGAGCCGCGGCGCCAGGGTGTCGCTGTTCGCCCCGCTGCGCAGGCTGCGCCGGTCGCTGTTCGGCGGTCACAGCTGAACCACGGCCACCGGTCCCGGCCCCTCAGGCGATCACACCGTCCCGGCGCAGCGCTGCGATCCGCTCGCTCGTCAGACCCAGAGCGCTCAGCAGCGCGTCGGTGTGCTCGCCCAGGGCCGGGACATTCCCCGGTTCGGGCCCGGCACTCCCGGGCAGGGTGATCGGCGGCAGCAGCGCACGCAGCGGCCCCACCGGTGACCCCACCTCCCGCCAGCGGTCGCGCGCCGCGAGCTGCGGATGCCCGGCCAGCTCCGCCACCCCGTTCAGCCGCGCACAGGCGATCCCCGCCTCCTCCAGCCGCCGTACGGCCTCCTCGACCGGCATCCCGGCCAGTGCCTCACCCACCACCCGGTCCGTCTTGTCCCGGTTGCGATTTCGCGCCGCATTCGTCGCGAACGCCGGATCGTCGGCCAGTCCGGGCCGCTCCAGCACCTGCCGCGCCAGCCGCCCCCACTCCCGGTCGTTCTGCACGGACAGCAGCACCGGCTGCCCGTCCGCCGTCGGGTAGGCGTTGTACGGCGCGATGACGGCGTGCGCGACACCCGTGCGCGCGGGAGGCGTGCCCCCGTACATCCCGAAGTAGAGCGGGTGCCCCAGCCACTCGGCCAGCGCGTCCAGCATCGCGATCTCCACCGGGCCGCCGCGGCCGGTCGTGCCGCGGCGCAGCAGCGCGGCCAGCACCCCGGAGAAGGCGTACATCGCCGCCGCGATGTCCGCCGCCGGAAACCCGGCTTTCGCCGGTTCGTCCGGCGTCCCGGTCAGCGAGACCAGCCCGGCCTCGCACTGGACGAGCATGTCGTAGGCCCGCTTGTGCGCGTACGGGCCGTCGGCGCCGTACCCGGAGATGTCCACGGCGACCAGGCGCGGGTGGCGGGCGCACAGCGACGCCGCGTCCAGCCCGAGCCGCGCGGCCGCGCCCTGCGCGAGGTTCTGCACGAACACGTCCGCGGTGCGGAGCAGTTGCTCCAGCAGCGCGCGCCCGCGCGGGTCCTTGAGGTCCAGCGCCAGCGACTCCTTGCCGCGGTTGGCCCAGACGAAGTGCGAGGCCAGACCGCGTACCGAGGTGTCGTAGGCACGCGCGAAGTCGCCGCCGTCCGGCCGCTCCACCTTGATCACCCGGGCGCCGAGGTCGGCGAGCTGCCGGGTGGCGAACGGCGCGGCCACGGCCTGCTCGACGCCGACGACGGTGATGCCCTCCAGGGGCGGCGGCTGCACAGTGCGGTCCACGGCCGGGTGGGCCACGGTCGGGTGATCCGCGGTCGGATGGTCCGCGGTCGGATGGTCCATGGGCGTGTGTTCCATGGTCGGAGCACCTACCCGCCGCCGTACGCCGGGCAACGCGCGGAGCCGTACGGCCGCGTCACGGCGGGGCGGAACACGGCGGGGGGCACGGCGGGGCGGGTCACAACAGGGCGAACTGCCCCTCCGGGCCCTCCTCGTGATGATCCAGGACGGAGGCCGGGCGGCGGGCCGCGGCGGGCGGCGGCAGCACCCCCGCCGCCCGCAGCCCGGACGCCTCGATGCGCGGCCCGTCCGCCGTGCGCCGGTGCAACGCCTCCTGCGCCGGGCGCACTTCGCCCAGCAGCGACAGCACCGTGATCAGCTCCAGCAGTTCGGTGGTCCACTCCTGGGGCCAGACGGCGGGCCGTACCGCCTCCAGTCCCTCCGGGGCGGCCGCCGGCGCGGTCCGGCGCTCGCACCACGCCTCCAGCACGCGTACCCCGCCTGCCTCGAACTCCCAGGCCACGGGAGGCACGGGGGAGATCCGGCCGGGGCCGAGGAGCAGCGCCTCCTCGTCCGGCAGGTAGTCGACGCCGCCGGGCAGCCCGTGGGCGGGAAGCGGGGCGCGTACGTAGGGACGCCGTCCGCCGGGCATCCGGGGACGGTCGCCGGCGCGCGCCCCGTACGCCGTCCCGTCACCCCGCGCGCCCCTCGTCTGGAGCCACAGCATCCGCTCGCCCAGCGCGACGCCGTCCTCCCATACTCCGGCGTCGGCGGTCAACGGCACGACCGCGCCGGACGGGGTGGGCCGGGCGCTCGCCACCGTCCAGGCGAGCACCTCGGCGGCGCCGACCGGCCGGTCCAGGCGGCGGGCGAGCAGCTCCGTCAGGCCGGGGGCGAGGTTGGGCTCGCTGCCGCCGGGCCGCCGGTAGAGCGGGCGGATGCGGCCGGGCCGCCCGGCGGGCGACCTGCCGTCCGGCAGCAGCGCGGAGGCCACCAGCGCCGGCCCCGCCGTCTGCGGCACGTGCCCCAGCTCCACCACGAACACCTGACGCCCGTCCGCCACCCGCCACAGCTCGGGGCGGGCGCCGTCGATCAGCCGGTGGTCGGGCAGCAGCCACTGCCGGTCGTACGGGCCGTGCAGCACCCGCACCGGGTCGGGGCACGGGCCGCCGCCGTGCGCGAGGCGGCCGGTGGGCGTGGCCTGGCCGGGGAGCTGGGGCACGGCGGTGCGCAGCGTACGGGCGCGGCTGGGCCGGAACAGCCGCTCGCGCGCCGCGTCGTCACCGGCCTCGTGCAGCGCCGCCCAGCGGGCCCGCAGGGAGGCGGCGTCCGGGGCCATCACCCAGCCGCGGCCGAGCCGCAGCGGCGCCACCGACCAGGGCATCAGGTCATCGAGCCGGGGCGCGGCCGCGAGCCTGCCGCCGCCGCTCCCCGTGGCCTGTGTCACCGTCACGCGGTCGCCCTCCCTGGACCTTCGGTGCGCTCGGTTGCCTGGGGGCATCGTAACGGCGGCGGCCGGAGGGGGGCTTTCCCGAGTGATCACCGACGGGTACGGTCCTGGCCGTACGGCCGTGCCGTCACCGCACGCCCATGCCGCCGCCGTCCGCCGGGAGGAAGCGCCATGACCGCAACGCAGCTCACCGGGGTGCGGGCCGGGGCCCGGCTGGACCGGCTGCCGCCGTCGCGCTGGCACCGCCGGCTGACCCTGACCGTCGGCGTCGGCGCCTTCTTCGACCTCTACGAGATCTTCCTCGGCGGGGTGCTGGCCGCGGTGCTCGCCGAGCGGTGGCACCTGGACCACACCGCCAAGTCCTGGGTGATCGCCGCCGGGTTCCTCGGGATGTTCGTGGGCGCCACGGTGCTGTCGGTGCTCGCGGACCGGTTCGGGCGGCGCCGGATGTTCCTGGTCAATCTGGGCGCGTACTCGCTGTGTTCGCTGCTGGGCGCCTTCGCGCCGAACGCGGAGTGGCTGATCGCGCTGCGCTTCCTGGCCGGGCTCGGCCTGGGCGCCGAACTGGTGCTGGTGGACACCTACCTCGCCGAGTTCCTGCCGCGCGCCGTACGCGGCCGGTACATCGCCTGGGCCTACACCTTCGGCTTCTGCGGCGTGCCCGTGGCCGCCTTCGTGGGCGCCCGCCTGGTGGCCACCCGCGAGCTGTTCGGTGTCGAGGGCTGGCGCTGGCTGCTGGTGGCGGGCGCGCTGGGCGCGGCGTTCATCCAGCTCATGCGCGCCCGGCTGCCGGAGTCGCCGCGCTGGCTGGCCGTACACGGCCGGGAGGAGGAGGCGGCGAAGATCGTCACGGACATCGAGGAGCGGGTCGCGCGGGAGACCGGGGAGACGCTGCCGTCGGTCGCGGTGGCGGCGGAGGTGCCGCAGCGCCGTGTCCCGCTGGGCGAGATGTTCCGCGGTGACCACCGGCGCCGCACGGTCATGTGGTGGATCTTCCAGGTCCTCCAGACCGTCGGCTACTACGGGTTCGGCTCGCTGGCGCCGGTCGTGCTGACCGCCAAGGGCCACACCGTCACCACGTCGCTGAGCTACGCGGCCCTCAGCTTCTGCGGCTATCCGCTGGGCTCGGCGCTGTCCGTGCCGCTCATCGACCGGATCGAGCGCAAGACACTGATCATCGCCTCCGCGCTGGGCATGGCGGCGTGCGGCCTGGCCTTCGGCTTCGCCTCCGCGGGCTGGCTGATCGTGAGCGCCGGCTTCGCGCTGACCGTGTGCAGCAACGTCTTCTCCAACGCCTTCCACGTCTACCAGACCGAGCTCTTCCCGACCGGCCTGCGCAGCAGCGCCATCGGGATCGCCTACTCGCTGTCCCGGCTCACCTCGGTGATCCTGCCGTTCGTCGCGCTGACCGTGCTGGACGGGCTGGGGCCGGGCGCCGTCTTCATCGGTTCGGCCGCGCTGATGCTGCTGCTGTGCCTGGACGTGGCGCTGCTGGGGCCGCGCAGTACGGGGCGCAGCCTGGAACGGATCTGAGGGGCGTCCCCGCGGCAAGGCCGCCCGGCGCTCACGGTGGCGAGGGCGACGACCGCACCGGGCCCGGCCTTCCCTGGGGCCCGGTGCGTCCGCTCAGTGTGTCGCTCAGAGAATGACCTGGTCGGCGCCGGTCTCCAGTCGGGCGATCGCCTTGCGGCAGGCGCCGGCGAAGGCCTTGAACTCCGGCTTGGTGCTGTCGGCGCGCCCGGCCAGCGTGTCCGTGCCGAAGAAGGACTCGCGCAGCTCGGTGGTCAGTTCCAGCTGGCCGCCCTTGCGGAGCACGGTGCGGTTGCAGGGGTTGTCGGGGTCGACGCCGGCCAGGTCCGGGAAGTCGTCGCCGTCCACCGTCTTGAAGCCGGCGGCGCCCAGCTCTTCGTGCAGCAGCTTCTTGAAGGCGGCGTTCAGACCGCCGACGACGACCACCTTGGGGTCCTGGCCGCTGCGCACACCGGCCTGTTCGGCCTTGCAGCCGTGCAGGCTCAGGACGTTGAGGCTGGAGGTCGCCATGGCGATCGCGACGTGGTCGTCGCAGTTCTTCGCGGTGACGTGCAGTTCGCGGTTGCTGCCCAGGTTCATGCTGGGCAGCCGCAGCCCCTCGAACATCCAGTAGTCGTACACCGGCTCGCCCGGGAACAGCGGCTCCAGGGTGCCGGGGTGGTAGCCGGCTATGCCCAGGCACAGTTCGGAGGTGCCCTTCTCGATGGCGCCGCCGTGCAGGGCCATGACCGTCGTGCGGTGGTACGGGGGTCTCCCGCCCCGCTCGTTGTCGAACAGCTCGTGCCGTCTGTACCGGCGCGCGTACTGGATGCCCTCCTGACCGGAGAGATCCTTGTACATCAAGGTGTTGGTCTTGTACTTGTCCCCCTTGGACGTGGCATGGGCCTTGGCGGCCCCCAGGCCCGTCACGAGGGGAGTGCTGCTGACGGCCGCCGCGCCGAGGGCGGCGGTGAGGACAGTGCGACGATTGACAGGTGACATGTCGCACATCTTTGCCCGTCCCGTCCACGGCCTCCTCGGCGGGGTGGGGCATCGGCGGGCGGCGCGCCCCGTGAGCGCCCCGCCGGGGGCCCGGCTCAGTGCGCGTCCAGCGTCACCGTGAAGGAGAAACGGTCCCCCCGGTAGTGGATGCGGGCCACGTCCACCACCCGTCCGTCCTGGTCGTAGGTGATGCCCGTGTAGTGCAGGATCGGACTGAGCAGCGGGACCTGGAGCAGCCGGGCGGTCTCCGGGTCCGCCAGCCGGGCCTCGACCGTGTCGGTGATGCGGCTGATGGCCACGCCCACCGCGTCCCGCAGCACCTTCGTCATCGGCCAGCGCTCCAGGTCCGCGAGGTCCACGCGGGCGGCGACGTCCGGGTGGAGGAAGTTGACCGCGTGGTTGGTCGGCTCGCCGGTCTTCTCGTCGCTGCGCAGTCTGCGGTACGTGGCGACCTCCGCCAGGTCCGGGAAGTACTCCGCCAGCTCGGCCGGTACGGCGTCCGTCCCGTGGCCCAGCAGTTCGGTGCGCATACCGGACTGCTGGGCCACGATCGCGTCCACCGAGCCGAGCAGCCGCACGGGCGACCCGCGCCGCGCGCTCGGCTCGATGAACGTCCCGCGCCTGCGGTGCCGCGTGATCAGCCCCTCCGTCTCCAGTTCCTTGAGCGCCTGGCGCATGGTCAGCACGCTCACGCCGTAATGGGCGGCGAGCGCGTCCTCGGTCGGCAGGCGCAGCGGGGCGCCGGGGGAGCGGCCGAGTATGGACGCGCGCAGCGACTGCGAGACCTGGTACCACAGCGGCAGCTTGCGGTTCAGGTCCAGCGAGTCGGGGGCGAAGGTGGTCAAGGCGACTCCGTATCAGAGGCCGGGCGGTGTGCCGCCGGAGCCGGTGCCGGGGCACCGGCTCTCAGGGACGGAAGTGGCGCTCAAGACCTTGCCATACCCGGTCGTAGCCGCTCTGCAGGTGGTCGGCGCCCGCGGCCTGCCCGGTGAGGGTGACCGGCCAGCGGGTCTCGAACATGAAGGCCAGCCCGTCGTCGATCTTCTGCGGCTTGAGCTCGGCCGCGCTCGCCCGGTCGAAGGTCTCCCGGTCCGGGCCGTGCGCGGACATCATGTTGTGCAGCGAGCCGCCGCCCGGGACGAAGCCCTCCGCCTTGGCGTCGTAGGCGCCCTCGACCAGGCCCATGTACTCGCTCATCACGTTCCGGTGGAAGTACGGCGGCCGGAAGGTGTCCTCGCCGACCAGCCAGCGCGGCGCGAAGACCACGAAGTCCACGCCCGCCAGGCCCGGGGTGTCGGACGGCGAGGTCAGCACGGTGAAGACCGACGGGTCCGGGTGGTCGTAGCTGATCGAGCCGATGACGTTGAAGCGCCGCAGGTCGTAGACGTACGGGACGTGGTTGCCGTGCCAGGCCACGACGTCCAGCGGCGAGTGGCCGTAGGTCGCCTTCCAGAGGTTGCCGCAGAACTTGTTGACGACCTCGCAGGGGCCTTCCTCGTCCTCGTACGCGGCGGTCGGCGCCAGGAAGTCCCGCGCGTTCGCCAGGCCGTTGGCGCCGATCGGGCCGAGGTCGGGGAGCTGGAAGGGCTGCCCGTAGTTCTCGCAGACGTAGCCGCGGGCGGTGGCGTCGAGCAGTTCGACGCGGAAGCGGACGCCGCGCGGGATGAGCGCGACGTGCCCGGGTTCGGCGCGCAGCAGGCCCAGTTCGGTGCGGATCAGCAGGCCGCCGTGCTCGGGGACGATCAGCAGCTCGCCGTCCGCGTCGCTGAACACCCGCCGTTCCATGGAGGCGTTGGCGTGGTAGAGGTGGATGGCCATGCCGGTGCGCCGGCCGGCGTCGCCGTTGCCGCCCAGCGTCCACAGTCCGGCGAGGAAGTCGGTGGGCGCCTCGGGCGCGGGCAGCGGGTTCCAGCGCAGCCGGTTGGGGTCGGGCGCCGTCTCGGTGAAGGGCGCGCCCCGGAGGGCGCCGTTGTCCGCCCGCTCGAACGGCGGGTGGGCGGCGGACGGGCGGATGCGGTAGAGCCACGTCCGGCGGTTGCGGGCGCGCGGCTCGGTGAAGGCCGAACCGCTCAGCTGCTCCGCGTACAGCCCCAGGGGTGCGCGCTGGGGGGAGTTGCGGCCCACCGGCAGGGCGCCGGTGACCGCCTCCGAGCTGTGTTCGTTGCCGAAGCCCGAGGAGTACGCGAGCCCCTCGGCCGTCTTTCTCGCCCGCTCGCTGCCCGTGCCTGTCATCGCGCGCTCCCGCCGATCGAGGAATCCAGCAATCCTATGGAGGACCTTAGGATTGCGGCCCCGGCCCGTCAACGGAAACTCTCGGCCATGTGCGGCGCGCGCGGCGGAGGGGCCCGGCCCCGCGCGCGGCGCCGCGGCCTGGCCGTACGCCGCTTCCGCAGCCCCGTGTTTTGCTCGTATTGCTCACACGTCAAGACCTTGTTAACGAAAGTTTCGGCCACCTACCGTCGCTTCACCGCCGTCCCGGGCGTGTTCAAGGGCGAACGTGAGGTACCCCCATGCTGACAATCCTCGGATTCGTCATGATCGCCACCTTCCTGGTGCTGATCATGATGAAGAAGATGTCGCCGATGGCAGCGCTCATCCTGGTCCCGGCGCTGTTCTGCGTCCTGGTGGGCAAGGGGGCGCACCTCGGCGCATACGTCCTCAAGGGCGTGGGCGATCTGGCGCCCACCGCCGCGATGCTCATGTTCGCCATCATCTACTTCGGGGTGATGATCGACGTAGGGCTCTTCGACCCGGTCGTCCGGGCCATCCTGCGGTTCTGCAAGGCCGACCCGGTCCGCATCGTGGTCGGCACCGCGCTGCTCGCCGCGATCGTCTCCCTCGACGGCGACGGCTCCACCACCTTCATGATCACGGTGTCCGCGCTCTACCCGCTCTACCGCCGCCTGAAGATGAGCCTGGTGGTCATGACGGGCGTCGCCGCCACCGCCAACGGCGTGATGAACACCGTGCCCTGGGGCGGCCCGACCGCCCGCGCCGCCACCGCCCTCAAACTGGACGCCGGCGACATCTTCGTCCCCATGGTCCCGGCGCTGGCCACCGGCCTGGTCGCGGTCTTCCTGCTCGCGTACGTCCTCGGGCGCCGCGAGCGCAAGCGGCTGGGACTGCTCACGCTGGCCGGGGCCGGGGCCGAAACCGCGACGGAGCGGGCGGAGGAGCCGGTGCTCGCCGGGGCGGGCGGGGGCTTCGGGGCCCGGATGCGGACGACCGTGTTCCGTACGGTGTCGACGCGTACGGGCAAGGGCCGCGGCCCGACGGCGGGCGGCGGGACCGGAACCGGCGCCACCCCCGCCGAGCCCGCCCCCGCCGACGACTTCCAGGGCCTGGACCCGCACCGGCCGACGCTGCGCCCCGGGCTCTACTGGTTCAACGCCGCCCTCACCGTCGCGCTGCTGGTCCTGCTCGTCCTCCAGACGCTGCCCATCCCGGTGCTCTTCCTCCTGGGCGCCGCCCTCGCGCTGACCGTCAACTTCCCGCACATGGCCGACCAGAAGGCCCGCATCGCCGCGCACGCCGAGAACGTCCTGAACGTCTCCGGCATGGTCTTCGCCGCCGCCGTCTTCACCGGCGTGCTGACCGGCACCGGCATGGTCGAGCACATGGCCCGCTGGCTGGTCGACGGCATCCCGGACGGGCTCGGCCCGCACATGGGCATCGTCACCGGCGTCCTGAGCATCCCGCTCACGTACTTCATGTCCAACGACGGCTTCTACTTCGGCATCGTGCCGATCCTCGCCGAGGCGGGCGCCGCCCACGGCGTGGGTGCCCTGGAGATCGCCCGCGCCTCCCTCGTCGGCCAGGCGCTGCACATGTCCAGCCCGCTCGTCCCCGCCGTCTACGTGCTGGTCGGCATGGCGAAGGTGGAGTTCGGCGACCACACCCGGTTCACCGTGAAGTGGGCGGCGCTGACCTCCCTGGTGGTGCTCGCGGCCGGCCTGCTGTACGGGATCATCTGACCGGTGGGCACCGTGACGCCCGGCCGGGGCTGGCTGCTGCGCCTGGTCCTCACCTTCGCCTGCGCCCAGTCGGCGGTGAGCATGGCCCGGCCCGCCGTCTCCTACCGGGCGCTGGCGCTGGGCGCCGACGAACGGGCCATCGGCGTGATCACGGCGGTGTACGCGCTGCTGCCGCTG
Source organism: Streptomyces albofaciens JCM 4342 (assembly GCF_008634025.1). Lineage (NCBI taxonomy): Bacteria > Bacillati > Actinomycetota > Actinomycetes > Kitasatosporales > Streptomycetaceae > Streptomyces > Streptomyces albofaciens. The sequence continues at coordinate 2,971,502 of NZ_PDCM01000001.1, forward strand.
CTGGTGGCCGTACCGCTCGGCCGCCGCACCGACCACGGCCGCTGCGCGCCGCTGCTCGTCCTGGGCGTCGCCCTGATCACCGGCGGCTGCGCGCTGAGCGGTGTGGCGGGCTCGCTCCCGGCGATGGCCGCCTGGAGCGGGGTGATGGGCCTGGGCCACCTCTGCTTCGTCATCGGCGCCCAGTCCATCGTCGCGCGCCGCAGCGCCCCCGACGAACGCGACCGCAACTTCGGTCACTTCACCATCGGCGCCTCCCTCGGCCAGCTCATCGGCCCGGCCGCCGCCGGGCTGGTGGTCTCCGGACGCGACGGTGCGACGGCGTCCACCAGTACCACCGCGCTCCTGGTCGCCGGGGGCCTGGCCGCCGTCTCGTACGGGTCGCTGTGGCGGCTGGAGCACCGCGCGGCGACCCCCGGAGCCGCGCGGCCCGCCCGCGACCGTACGGAAGCGTCACCCCCTGCCTCCGTACGGGCCATCCTGCGCACCCGGGGCGTCGCGGCCGGCATCTTCATGAGCCTGGCGGTGCTCTCCGCGACCGACATCCTCACCGCCTACCTGCCCGTGATCGGGGAGGACCGGGGCATCGCACCCACCACGGTCGGGGTGCTGCTCAGCCTGCGCGCGGCGGCCACCATCGCCTGCCGGCTGGTCATGACGCCGATGATCCGCCTGCTCGGCCGCACCGCCCTGATGGCCGGCAGCTGCGCGCTGGCCGGACTCCTCTGCGCCGCACTGGCGTTGCCCGCACCGGTCTGGGCGCTCGCGTCGATGCTCACCGTCCTCGGCTTCTGCCTCGGCGTCGGCCAGCCGCTGTCCATGACCACGGTCGTCCAGGCCGCCCCGGAAGCCGCGCGCAGCACGGCGCTGGCGCTGCGCCTGACCGGCAACCGCCTCGGCCAGGTCGCGGCCCCCGCCACGGCGGGCCTGCTGGCCGGACTGGCCGGCACCGCCGCGCCGTTCGCGATGCTGGCCGTACTGCTGCTGGCCTCGGCGGCGACGGCGGTCCGGCCGGCGGGGAAGGGAGGCGGGGCGGCGCCCCCGAAAAGGGGCGGCGGCGACGCGGCGGCACCGTCCTCGGCCGCACGGCCCCGGCCCGCGCTCGGCGAGTCTCCCCGCCCCGGCCCCGACGGCGGAACGCGCGCCTCCCGGTGAAAGCCGGAATCCGCCGTACTACGGTGCCTCCATGGCGGACCCGTCGCTAGCCCGGTTCTTCGACCAACTCGCCGCGACCTACGACCTGCTGTACCCGGACTGGCCGGCCGCGGTGACCCAGCAGGGCCGCGCCCTCGACGCCCAGGTACGGGACGCGCTCGGGGACCGGCCGCACACCGTCCTCGACTGCGCCTGCGGCATCGGCACCCAGGCGATCGGCCTGGCGGCGGCCGGGCACGCCGTCATGGGAACCGACCTGAGCCCGGTCGCGGCGGCCCGCGCCGTCGCCGAGGCCGCCGCCCGCGGCCTGCGCCTGCCGGCGGCCGCCGCCGACATGCGCCGGCTGCCCTTCCACGACGCCCGGTTCGACGCGGTGGTGTGCGCCGACAACTCCCTGGCCCACCTGACCACGCCCGACGACGTGCGCCCGGCCCTCGCCGAAATGCGGCGGGTCCTGCGGCCCGGCGGTCAGCTCCTGCTCGGCATGCGCGCGTACGAGGACGCCCGCCGCGAGCGCCCCGAGGCGCTGCCCGCCCGCGTCACGCGTCTGCCGGACGGCGGCCGGGCGGTCACGCTGCAACTGTGGGAGTGGCACGAGGACGGCGAGCACTACGACTTCGACCTGATCCAGCTGCTGCCGCGCGGCGGCACCTGGGAGGTGCGCAGCCGGCGGACCACCTCGTGGGCCCTGACCAGGGAGCAGGTCAGCGGCTTCGTCACGGCCGCGGGGTTCGAACGCCTCGCGTGGCACGAACCGGCGGACAGCGGCTACTTCCAGCCGTTGCTGACGGCCCGGTGCTGAGCACCGGAGGCCCTTCCGGGAGTCCCCGAAGCGGACCCGAAGCAAACCCGAAGTGATCCATAAGCGCTGCTCGGCAGGGTGGTGACAGCACACGGGCCCGGCACCGGGCCGGCCCGCCGAACCGTTGGAGCGGCACCCATGAAGACCACCTCGACCACCCCCGCCACCCCGGCCGCCGACGCCGCGGGCAAGACCCCGGTGACCGTGCTCGGCCTCGGCGCGATGGGCCGGGCGCTGGCCGGCGCCTTCCTCAAGGCCGGACACCCCACGACCGTGTGGAACCGCTCGGAGCACAAGGCCGACGAGCTGGTCGCCCGCGGCGCCGTACGGGCCGGGAGCGTCGCCGAGGCGGTCACCGCCGGCCCGCTGACCGTCGTCTGCGTCGTCGATTACGAGGCCAGCCACCGCATCCTGGAGCCGGTCGGCGCCGACCTGGCCGGGCGGGTGCTGGTCAACCTGACCTCCGACACCCCGGAGCGCGCCCGGCGCGCCGCCGAGTGGGCCGCCGGACACGGTATCGACTACCTCGACGGGGCGATCATGGTGCCGACGCCGGTCATCGGCACACCCGGCGCCACGGTCCTCTACAGCGGCTCGCGGCGGGCCTTCGACACGTACGAGGAGACGCTGAAGGCGCTGGGCGGCGAGGCGCCCTTCCTCGGCACGGACCACGGCGTCGCCGCGGTGTACGACCTGGCGATGCTCAGCTTCTTCTACTCCGGCATGGCGGGCATCGCGCACGCCTTCACGCTGGCCGGGGAGGAGGGGGTCACCGCCCCGGCCCTGGCGCCGTTCCTGGACGTGATCACGGGCATCTTCCCGCCGATCGCGAAGGGCATGGCCGACGACCTCGTCGGCGGCCGGCTCGACGGCGCGGGGGAGGGCAACATCGTCATGGAGGCGGCGGGCATCGCGCACATCGTCGAGGCGTCGCGGGACCGCGGCGTCAACAGCGATGTGCTCGAAGCGCTCAAGGCGCTGATGGACTGTGCGATCGCGGCCGGGCACGGGGAGTCGGAGTTCGTGCGGGTGACGGAGGCGATGCGGGGGGCGTACGCCTGAGGCGCCGGCGCCCGCCCGGGACGCGCGGTGGCCGCCCGAGGTGCGCGGCTGTCGCCCGAGGTGTGCGGCGGCCGGTCAGCGGACGGCGGTCACCGGGATGTCGGCGGTTCCGGTGGTGCGGGTGAGGCGGATGTGCCAGCAGCCGGGGGTGGGGAAGCGCAGGCCGCTTCCCCACTCGTCGCCGGGGCGTCGGTAGCTGGAATCGCCGTGCGCTTCGAGCCGCTCGGGGCGCCGGGTGCGGCCGTCCGGGCCGATGAGGGTGAGGCGCAGCGGCCCCGTGCCGGTCACCCGCCAGACGATCTTGTAATCGTCGCGGGTGGTGAACGTCGCGGGCCCGCTCTCGCGGGTCTCCTGGAAGACCAGCCCCCACACCCGCAGGCCGCCGGTGCCTTCGGCGCGGAGTTCGCCGACGCCGCGGTAGGGGTGGAGGGACGCGGCCGGACGGCACCCGCCCGTACCGGTCGCCGTCGCCCGCGACGTGGCGGTCCCGGGCGGCCCGCCGCCCTTCGCCGCTTCCCCGCCCGAGTCGCATCCCGTCGTCAGCGACAGGGCGAGTACGGAGGCGAGCGGCGCCGCGTACCGGGTGGCGGGGGCGTGTGCGTACCGGGTCCGGCACCTCATGCGCGCAGCGTCGCTCCGCGACAGCGCCCGCCGCAAGGCGGGTTCGCGCCGTGGTCCGCAGGGGAGACCGCGGAGCAGGGTGGCCGGGGAGGGGGCTGGCGGCGGAAAACTACCGCCGCTAGTTTGGGGCGGGCGAGTACCTTCGGGGCTCACGGGACCGCAGGCGGCACGGGAGGGCGACAACGTGGAGCAGCACGACGCCATGTACATCGACGGACGCTGGCGGCCCGCCGCCGGGACGGACACCATCGAGGACGTCAACCCGGCCGACGAGCGGGTCATCGCCACCGTCCCGGCGGGCACCGCCGAGGACGTGGACGCGGCGGTACGGGCCGCCCGCGCCGCCCTGCCCGCCTGGTCCCGCACCGCGCCCGCCGAGCGCGCCGCCCGGCTGGCCACGCTGCGCGACCAGCTCGCCGGACGCGCCGGGGAGTTCGCCGGGACGATCACCGCCGAGCTGGGCGCGCCGCTCGCGTTCAGCAAGGCGGTACAGGCCGCCGTCCCGGTCGCGGTGTGCGGCTCGTACGCCGAACTGGCCGCCCGCCACCCCTTCGAGGAGAAGATCGGCACCTCCACCGTCCTGCACGAACCGGTCGGCGTCGTCGGTGCCATCACCCCCTGGAACTACCCGCTCCACCAGATCGTCGCCAAGGTCGCCCCGGCGCTGGCCGCGGGCTGCACCATCGTCCTCAAGCCCGCCGAGAACACCCCGCTGACCGCCCGGCTCTTCGCCGAGTGCGTGCACGCGGCCGGCGTGCCGGCCGGCGTCTTCAACATGGTCACCGGCCTGGGCCCGGTCGCGGGCCAGGCGCTGGCCGAGCACCCGGACGTGGACCTGGTCTCCTTCACCGGATCGACCGCAGTCGGCCGGAAGATCGGCGCCATCGCCGGTGCCGCCGTCAAGCGCTGCGCCCTCGAACTCGGCGGCAAGTCCGCCAACGTGGTGCTGCCCAGCGCCGACCTGGCCAAGGCGGTGGGCGTCGGCATCGCCAACGTCATGGCCAACTCCGGCCAGACGTGCAGCGCCTGGACCCGCGTACTGGTGCCCGCCGACCGGTACGACGAAGCCGTGGAACTGGCCGCCGCGGCCCTCGCCACGTACGTACCCGGCGACCCGCTGGACGGTGCCACCCGCCTCGGTCCGGTCGCCGGTGCCGCCCAGCGCGACCGCGTGCGCGGCTACATCGAGCGCGGCATCGAGGAGGGCGCCCGGGCCGTCGCGGGCGGCCCGGAAGCCCCCGAAGGGCGCGACCGCGGCTACTACGTCCGCCCGACGCTCTTCGCCGACGTCACACCCGGCATGGTCATCGCGCAGGAGGAGATCTTCGGCCCGGTCGTCGCCATGCTGCCGTACGGGGACGAGGACGAGGCCGTACGCATCGCCAACGGCACGGTCTACGGCCTGGCGGGCGCGGTCTGGGCCGGTGACGAGGACGAGGCGGTCGCCTTCGCGCGGCGCCTGGACACCGGCCAGGTCGACATCAACGGCGGGCGCTTCAACCCGCTCGCGCCGTTCGGCGGTTACAAGCAGTCCGGCATCGGCCGGGAACTGGGCCCGCACGGCCTGAGCGAATACCTCCAGACCAAGTCGCTTCAGCTCTGAGCGCCACGCTCGGCGCCTGTCCGCAGACGCCTGTCCGCAGGCAACTGCCTGTGGACGCCCGTCCGTAACCGTCCCGGCGCCGCCCCGCAGAAAGGGTGGGCCGGGAGAAGAGGGAGCCGCATCCGCATGACCCGTGCCGCCGTACTGACCGCCGTGGGCGCCCCCTTGGAGGTCGCCGAGATCGAATTGCCCGGTCCCGGGCCCGGGCAGGTGCGCGTCCGGCTCGCGGCGGCCGGCGTCTGCCACTCCGACCTGTCCCTGTCCGACGGAACGCTGCGGCAGCCCGTCCCCGCCGTCCTCGGACACGAGGGCGCGGGCACCGTCACCGCCGTCGGCGCGGGCGTCGACACCCACAAGCCGGGCGACCGGGTCGTCCTGAACTGGGCGCCGTCCTGCGGCGACTGCCACTTCTGCGGGCTGGGCGAACCCTGGCTGTGCGCCGACGCCGGGACAGCGGCCGGCACCCCGTACGCCAGGCTGGCGGCCGACGGCACCGACCTCTACCCGGGCCTGGGCACCGCCGTCTTCGCCGAGGAGACGGTCGTACCGGCCCACGCGGCGCTGCCGCTGCCGACCGGCATCCCGCTCACCGACGCGGCGCTGCTGGGCTGCGCCGTGCTGACCGGGTGGGGCGCCGTGCAGCACAGCGCGCGGGTACGGGCCGGGGAGTCGGTGGCGGTGTTCGGCGCGGGCGGCGTGGGCCTGGCCACCCTCCAGGCCGCACGGATCGCGGGCGCGGGCCCGATCGTGGCCGTCGACGTCTCCCCGGCGAAGGAAGAACTGGCCCGCGCCGCGGGCGCCACCGAGTTCCTGACCGCCTCCGACGACACCGCCAAACGCATCCGCCACCTCACCGGCGGGCACGGCGCGGACGTGGCGATCGAGTGCGTAGGCCGCGCGGAGACCATCCGTACGGCCTGGTCGTCCACCCGGCGCGGCGGCCGCACCACGGTCGTCGGCATCGGCGGCCAGGACCAGCAGGTCACGTTCTCCGCGCTGGAACTCTTCTACTTCGGCCGCACCCTCTCCGGCTGCGTCTACGGCAACAGCGACCCCGCCGCCGACCTGCCGCGCATCGCCGGACACGTACGCAGCGGCGCGCTCGACCTGTCCGGCATGGTCACCGACCGCATCTCCCTCGACGGCATTCCCGCCGCCTTCCAGGCGATGCGCGAGGGCAGGGGAGGCCGCGCCCTGGTCGTCTTCTGAGCCGGCGGGCCCGCCGTGCCAGGGTGGCGGCCGGAGACCGGCACCGCGTCCGGAGACCGGCACCGTGTCCCGTCCTGTCCCCGCGCCCGGCACGGACCCCCTGCGCACGGTCCTGCGGATCGACAGGAGACACGGAGGAAGGGCAGTGCCGTTTGCGCGGCACTGCCCTTTGGCGGCTATGGCCTTCGAAGGCTCACGAGGTCCCGTCCGCCGCCCTTCGCGCAGCGGGGCCGCGAGGTCACGCGACCGGCAGGAACTGCCAGAGCTGGGCCTCGGTCTGGTTGCAGTACCACTGCTGGGCCTTGGCGCCGTCGCCCTTCGCGGCGCCCTTGATGTCCAGGCACCGCTTCTCGTTCTCGACGTGCAGGGGGCGCAGCTGGTAGAGGTGCTTCACCGGGTCGACGAGGAAGAACCGCCAGCGCATGTTGGGGCTGCCGCTGCACGCCCACTGCTGGACGCGGGCTCCGGCCTGCTTGCCGCTGTTCTCGACCTCAAGGCACTTGTTGCTGGCCACGGCCCGCAGCTCGAAAGCGGAGTCCTCGACGGGAACCGCACGCCACTTCTGGTCGACGGTCGCGTTGCAGGTGTACTGCCGGACCTCCGCGCCGTTGTCCTTCTTTCCGTGGTCGAGGTCCAGGCACTTGCCGCTGTGCGCCACCTTCAGCTGTACGACCGTTCCCGCGGCGGGGGCGGCGGCGCGGGGCGCGGCCTGGTCGGCGTGGGCGGTGGTCACGCCGCCGGCCAGCGCGGCGATGCTGCCGGCGACGGCCAGCGCGGCTCGGATGCTCCGGGACATCGTGGGTTTCGTCTCCTCTGATAGTTGTCGGTGCCCGCAACATTCGGGCATTGCGCTCTGCCCGGCCGCGCGGAGCCGGTCACCGGGGGCCGGTTCCGCGCGTTCCGGGTGATGCCGGACGGAGTCCTCAGGCCTTGACCGGCAGGAGGCGCCACAGCTGGGCGTCGGTCCCGTTGCAGTACCAGCTCTGTGCGTTCGCGCCGTTGTCGGTCTTGGCGTGGTCGATGTCCAGGCAGCGGTCGGCGACGTGCGTGGGACGCAGCTCGTAGAGCTCCTTGGCCATGTCGACCATGTTCAGCTCCCACTGCATCTGGGGGTTTCCGGTGCACCACCACTGCTGGACGTTGGCACCGGCCTGCTTGCCGCTGTTCTCCACTTCGAGGCACTTGCCGCTGTGGCGGGCCCGCACCTCGAAGGCGCCTTCCCCGGTGGGCACCAGCTCGAAGACCTGGTTGTCCAGGTCGTCGGCGCAGGTCTGCTGCACCGCGTTGGCGCCGTTGGCGAAGCTGCCCTTGTTGATGGTGAGGCACTTGCCGGTGAGCGCGAGCTGCAACTGCACGCTGGTGGACGCGGCGGCGGCGCGGGGCGTGGCCTGGTCGGCGTGGGCGGTGGTCACGCCGCCGGCCAGCGCGGCGATGCTGCCGGCGACGGCCAGCGCGGCTCGGATGCTCCGAGACATCGTGGGGTTCCCTACTTCCTCAGTCAGTGACGTGGATGCGTTCATCGGGGGTGGTCAGCGCGCGAGGGGGTGCGGACCCGCCGCATCGCGTCCACGGCGACCGGGCGCTCGTCACGGGTGCCGGCACCGGCCGGCAGCGCCACCGCGCCCGGCGGTACGGCGGCGGCCGGCGCGGCCATGCCGGTGACGGCGGCCGAGGCGGTGGCTGTGACGGTCGCACGCGTGATGACCTGCCGCGTACGCGCGGAGGCGACATTGTTCGTGATCATTCCGGTGTGCAGGAGCCCCTCTAGTCCCACCGCACGGACGATCCGAGCATGTACATGGTGGATAGGGGTGAACTATTAACGACTCGCCAGTTAGCAGTCAAGTGGGGATGAGATGGGATTGATCCGCCATCAGTGCACCTTTTCGCCGGATCGTTGGGTTCCGGTGCTGCCGCTGTGATGAAGGTGGCGCTCATGGGGGCCGGTCGCGACGGTGTGATCACGGCGCGTTTTTTCCCGAACTGATCCGACTCGTACGGCAGTTGACGGGTGGGTGGCGCACAGAACCGCCGATGGGTCACCTCGCCGCAACGGGAGCACCGCCGCGAACCTGCCGTCGACGGAACGGTTGCGGACGGCATCGTCAGCCGGACCGGGTCCGCGCCAGTTCGGCAGGTCGGCCGCCGCTTACGGCGAACCGGCCTCCAGGCGCGGGAAGGCCCGCGCCGCCACTAGGAAGACGAGGGTGGTCAGGACGAACGGCCAGGTGAAGGCGTGGCCTCCGGAAGGGGCGGTGAGGGCGGTCAGTGCCGGGGTCAGGACGGTCGCGGCCGCCGCCCCGGCCACCGCGTACGCCGCGGTCCGGCGGCCGGCGGGCAGGAAGACGCCGCACAGCGCCATCGCGACCAGCACCGCGTTGTAGCCCGCCGCGCCGGAGGCGAGCTGTGCTGCCGGTGCGCCGAGTGCCCACGCGGTGGCGGTGCCGGTCGCGCTGCCGACGACCGCCATCACGCCCGCCGTGCGGCTCGCGGCGAAGACGCCGGCGAGGAAGAGCGCGCCGACGTACCACTGCGGCATGAAGAAGATCTGGGCCACGTTGGCGAGGAGGCCGTGCCACAGGTCGGTGAAGGCCGGGCCGGTGGGTGATCCGGCGGGCCGGGGGAGTGCCGCGGTGGGCCCGGCCCCGTGCCAGACGCGTGCGAAACCCGGTGCGGCGGTCGTCAGCGCGGTCGCCACCAGGCAGAACGGGAGGGTGAGCGTCGGCAGTTGCCAGGTGTCCAGTACGCGGGCGACGGCGGCGGTGACGACCGTGACCACCACGCTGCCGCCCGCCGCGAGCAGGGCCGTGGACGGGTGCCCGGGGCCGAGGAAGACGGCCGCGCCGACCGCCACCAGGCACGCGTTGAAGCCTTCCAGGCCCGCGGCGATCCGGTCGCGGGCCACGCCGAGCAGGTGGGCCGTGGCGGTGCCCGTCGCGGTGCCCAGGAGCCCGTACAGGCCGTACGCCCAGCCCGCGGCGAACAGCGCGACCGAGAAGAACGCGCCGGTGACCGCGCTCGGCAGGAAGTCGACCTGGGCCTGGCCGCGCAGGACGTGGCGAAGAAGCCGTATCCAGGGGCGCCCTGTCCAAGGGGGCCGAGCTGAGGCGCGCCGGGTCCAGGAGGCGGTCCGGTCCCTCAGCGTGGCGATCGGGTCTCGCACGTCGTCTCCCCTCAGGCAGCCGGAGCACGCCGTCGGGCCGTACGCGCTCCGCACCGGGACCACCCGGGCGGATGCACCTTACAGCTACTTCTGTGACGGGGCCGTGTCCGGGTGCCGCAGCGCCAGCCCGTCGACCAGCGCCAGCAGTCCCGTCTCGAACGCCCCCTCGTCGACCCGCTGCTGGTGCTCCGCCAGCAGGTGCGCCTGGCCCAGGTGCGGGTAGTCGGCCGGGTCGTACGCGCTCGGGTCGGCCACGAAGCCGCGCGCGAAGGAGGCCAGCGCGGAGCCCGCGACGAAGTAGCGGACCATGGCGCAGATCCTGGTGGCCTGGGCGGGCGGCCAGCCGGCCTCCACCATGCCGCCGAACGCCGCGTCGGCCATCTTCAGGCCGGCCGGGCGGCGGCCGGGGCCCTGGGCGAGGAAGGGCACGATGTTCGGGTGCGCGGCGAGGGCCGCGCGGTAGGAGCGGGCCCAGGCCAGCAGCCCGGTCCGCCAGTCGGCGCCCGCGCCGAAGGCCGACACGTCCACCTCGGAGATCACCGTGTCGGCGACCGCGTCCAGGATCTCGTCCTTGGTCGTGAAGTGGTTGTACAGGGACGGCCCGCTGACGCCCAGCTCGGCGGCGAGCCGCCGGGTGGACAGTGCCGTCAGGCCCTCCGCGTCGATGAGCGCGAGCGCCGTGGTGACGATGCGCTCCCGGCTCAGGAGGGGCTTGCGGGGTCGGGCCATGCCGCACATAGTAGAGGCCGCCGCCCGAAAACTAGCAGTGGTAGTTAAGGGGGCGGACGGCTGCACCGGGCGGCCCGGCGGCCGTCCTCCGCCGCGAGGGGCCTTCATGAACCTGGAGCTGAGCGAGGAGCAGGCTGCCGTCCGGCAGCTCGCCGAGGACTTCGTCGACCGCGAGATCGTGCCGCACGCCGCCGCCTGGGACCGCGCCGAGCGGGTCGACCGGGCCGTGGTGAAGAAGCTGGGCGAGCTGGGCTTCCTCGGCCTGACCGTCCCCGAGGAGTACGGCGGCTCGGGCGGCGATCACCTCGCCTACGCGCTGGTGACCGAGGAACTGGGCCGCGGCGACTCCGCGGTGCGCGGCATCGTCTCCGTATCGCTGGGCCTGGTCGCCAAGACCATCGCGGCCTGGGGCGACGAGGACCAGAAGCGGCGCTGGCTGCCCCCGCTCACCTCCGGCGAGGCCGTCGGCTGCTTCGGCCTCACCGAGCCCGGCACCGGCTCGGACGCGGGCAGCCTGGCGACCCGCGCCGTACGGGACGGTGACGGCTCGTACGTGATCAACGGCAGCAAGATGTTCATCACCAACGGCACCTGGGCCGACGTGGTGCTGCTCTTCGCGCGCACCGGCGACGCGCCGGGGCACAAGGGCGTCAGCGCCTTCCTCGTCCCCGCGGACACGCCCGGCCTGGAGCGCCGGGAGATCCACGGCAAGCTGGGGCTGCGCGGCCAGGCCACCGCCGAGCTGGTGCTCCAGGACGTGCGGGTGCCCGCCGACGCGATGCTGGCCCCGGAGGGCAAGGGGTTCTCCGTCGCGATGTCGGCCCTGGCCAAGGGCCGGATGTCGGTCGCCGCGGGCTGTGTCGGCATCGCCCGGGCGGCCCTGGACGCCGCCGTCGGGTACGCCACCGAGCGCGAGCAGTTCGGCCGGACCATCGCCCACCATCAGCTCGTACAGGAGCTGATCAGCGACATCGCCGTGGACGTGGACGCCGCGCGCCTGCTGACCTGGCGGGTCGCCGACCTGATCGACCGCGGTGAGCCGTTCGCCACCGAGGCGTCCAAGGCGAAGCTGTTCGCGTCCGAGGCGGCGGTGCGCGCCGCGAACAACGCGCTCCAGGTCTTCGGCGGCTACGGCTACATCGACGAGTACCCGGTCGGCAAGCTGCTGCGGGACGCCCGGGTGATGACGCTGTACGAGGGCACCAGCCAGATACAGAAGCTGGTCATCGGGCGGGCGCTGACGGGGGTGTCGGCGTTCTGAGACGGCCGGGCCGGGCGTTCTGGGACGGACAGGTCGGCGTACTGAGGCGGCCGGGTCCGGGCTTCCCGGGGCGGACGTGCCGCACCACGCGGCCCTAAGCGCTTGCTCACCGGCGCGGTAAGGTGTTCGGTCCGTCGCGGAGAGTCCGTGGCGGACCGAGGATCGGGGTGCGCGATGGTCACGGAGGCGGAGCGGGCGGACGGCCCGGCGGAGGACTGGGCCGACGTGTCCCCGGAGGCGGCCCGCCGCCTGGTCCGTGCCGCCGTCCAGGCATTCGCCGAGCGCGGCTACCACGCCACCACCACCCGCGACATCGCGGGCCGCGCCGGCATGAGCCCCGCCGCGCTCTACATCCACTACAGGACCAAGGAAGAGCTGCTCTACCGGATCAGCGGCGTCGGCCACGAGAAGGCCCTGCGGATCATGGAGGAGGCGGCCGCCGTCGAGGGCGGCCCCACCGAGCGGCTCCGCGCCGCCGTCCGCGCCTTCGCGTGCTGGCACGCGCGGCACCACACCACCGCCCGGGTCATCCAGTACGAACTCCAGGCGCTCAGCGAGGAGCACTACACCGAGATCGCCGACCTGCGGCGCCGTACCGACCGCTCGCTGCGCGGCATCCTCCAGGACGGCGCGGACGCGGGGGAGTTCACCGTCGGCGACGTGCCGGGCACCACCCTCGCGGTGCTGTCGCTGTGCGTGGACGTGGCCCGCTGGTTCTCCGCGGAGGGCGCCCGTACGCCCGAGGAGGTGGGCGATCTGTACGCCGATCTCGTGCTGCGCATGGTGGGCGCGCGGCGTCCGTGAACCCGTCCGGCCGGGCGCCGGCCGGGCATTGACAGCTCCCGGGGCCGCTGAGCATGCTGAGCAAGCGCTTGGTCGACGACGGCACGGTCCGCGCCCGCCCGCGCGGCCTGAGGAGGCATACGGACATGGCACAGCCCCGGGTGTTCGGCTCGCTCGACGAGCTGCGGAACGCGGTCGGCGAGGACCTCGGCACCAGCGACTGGCTGGAGATCGACCAGAAGCGGATCGACCTGTTCGCGGACGCCACCGGCGACCACCAGTGGATCCACGTCGACCCCGAGCGGGCCGCGGCCGGGCCGTTCGGCGCCACGATCGCGCACGGCTATCTGACGCTGGCGCTGCTGCCCGCGCTCGTACCGCAGCTGCTGCGCGTCGACAACGTCAAGATGGGCATCAACTACGGCGTCAACAAGGTCCGCTTCCCCGCTCCCGTCCCGGTCGGCTCGCGGCTGCGGGCCACCGCCCGGATCGCGGACGTGACGGAGGTGACCGGCGGCGTGCAGCTCGCGACGGCGGTGACGGTCGAACGCGAGGGCGGCGACAAGCCGGTGTGCGTGGCCGAGACGCTCAGCCGCTTCCTCCTGTGACGGAGCGCCGTGCGCGGCCTCGCCCACGGCACATCCCCGCAGCCCACCGCGCGTGCCCACGGATAGGGTTGTGCCGTGCCCCAGCTTCCTTTCAAGGTCCACGAACTCACCGTCGGCCAGCTTTCCGCGCGGAGCGGCGCGGCGGTGTCCGCCCTGCACTTCTACGAGTCCAAGGGGCTGATCAGCAGCACCCGTACGGCCGGCAACCAGCGCCGCTACACCCGTGACGCGCTGCGCCGGGTCGCCTTCGTACGCGCCGCCCAGCGGGTCGGCATCCCGCTCGCGGTGATCCGCGACGCGCTCGCCGAACTGCCCGACGGGCGCACCCCCAACCGGGAGGACTGGGCCCGGCTCTCCGAGGTCTGGCGCGGCGAGCTGGACGAGCGCATCAGCCAGCTCGTCGAGCTGCGCGACCGGCTGACCGACTGCATCGGCTGCGGCTGCCTCTCCCTCCAGAAGTGCGCGCTGTCCAACCCCTACGACGAACTCGGCGCGCAGGGGCCGGGCGCGCGGCGGCTGCGCGTGGACCGGGGCGGCGGGCCGGCCCGGACGGGCGCGGCCGCGCCCGGTACCGCTACCCGCACCGGCACCGGTACCGACGCGTCGGACGAGTGCGGCGCGGACTGCTAGGGCTCACCCTGCCTCCGGCTCGGGCGGACGGCTGCGCCTCACCGAACTTCCGGCTCGGGTGGCCGGCCGAGCCTTACCAGACCTCCGGCTTGCGGTGCGCCCACGGCCGGGCCCGCTCCAACTGCGCCGAGAGCGCGACCAGCGTCGCGTCCTCCCCGTACCGCCCGCCCAGCATGACGCCGATCGGCAGACCGGCCGCGTTCCAGTGCAGCGGCACGCTCACCGCGGGCTGGCCGGTGGCGTTGTAGAGCGGCGTGAACGGGGTGAAGGCGCCGACCGCGGCGAACTCGGCCTTCGGGTCCGCGTCGTTGCGCAGCTCGCCCACGCGCGGCGGCGGCGTCGCGACCGTCGGCGTCAGCACCACGTCGAACCCGCCGTCCCGCGCCATCACCCCGTCGGCGATCAGCTGCCCCAGCATCCGGAACGCGTACAGCGCGCGGGCGTATTCGACTCCCGGGATCTCCGCGCCGCGCCCGCGCAGATAGCGGGTCAGCGGCAGCAGCTCCGCCTCGCGCTCCGGCGGCACCGGGCGGCCGGCGGCGATCACCGACCAGACGCGGGTGAAGGCGAGGCGGTAGCTGTCGTCGGCGGGCAGGGCCAGCGCGTCGACCTCGTGTCCGAGGTCCGCGAGGAGCGCGGCCGTCTCCGTGACGGCGGCCCGGCAGTCCGGGTGCACCTCGACGCCGGGGAAGGGCACGTCGGTCAGCCAGCCCACGCGCAGCCGCCCCGGGTCGCGCAGGGCGCAGGCCGCGTACGTCTCGCCGGGCGGCAGTGCGGGCGCCGCGAACGGGTCGCCGGGCATCGGGCCGGCCATCGCGTCCAGCAGCGCGGCGGCGTCCGCGACCGTACGGGCGAGCGGGCCCGCCGTACCCAGGCCGGAGACGTCGTGGAGCAGCGGTCCCGAGCTGATCAGGCCGCGGCTCGGCTTGATGCCGTACAGGCCGCAGAGCGCGGCGGGGATACGGATCGAGCCGCCGCCGTCGCTGCCGTGCGCCACGGGAGCCAGCCCGCCGGCCACCGCCGCGGCGGCCCCGCCGCTCGAACCGCCCGCCGTACGCTCCAGGTCCCAGGGGGTGCGGGCGGGCGGCGCGAGGAGGTTCTCCGTGTAGCAGGGCAGGCCGAATTCGGGGGTGTTGGTCTTGCCGAGCAGGATCGTGCCCGCCCGGCGCAGCTTGGTGACGACATGGTCGTCCCGCTCCGGCACCAGGTCGGCGAACGCCCGCGAGCCCATCGTGCAGCGCACCCCGGCGACCTGGGTCAGGTCCTTGACCGGCACCGGGACCCCGAACAGCGGCGGAAGTTCCCGGCCCTCGCGGCGCGCCGCGGTGGCCTCGTCCTCCGCCGCGGCCGCCTGCTTGCGGGCGATGCCGGGGGTACGGGTGAGATACGCGCCGAGCCTGCTGTCCAGGTCCTCGGCGCGGGCGAGGTAGTGCTCGGTGATCTCGACGGGGGACAGTTCGCCGGTCCGTACTCCGGCGGCCTGTTCCAGGGCGGTCAGATCGTGCAGTTCGGCCATGCGGGTCCGCCTTCGGTGCGCTGTGGGGGCCGGTCCGGGCGGACCGGCGGTGCTGGGTCAGCCCGTGAAGAGTTGTCTCAGCTTCAGGGCCAGTTCGTAAAGGCCGTACCCGAACGGGAGGCCGACCCACAGCCAGGCCACGACGAGCAGGGCGGTGCGGCGGGCGGTCATGAGGCGGCTCCTTTCGGGGCGGTGCGGGAGGCGGCCCGGGCCCCGTCCGGCGGTGGTTCGTGGTACCGGGGATGCACGGGCCGCACCAGCTCGTTGGCGGCGAACCCGGCGACGAGCAGGCCGATCATGAGGAAGAAGGAGGTCGTGTACAGCTCGGGGCCGGTGTGCCCGGCGGACCTGCGGGCGTCGGCGACGGCGTTGACGATCAGCGGCCCGAGGACGCCCGCGGTGGACCACGCGGTGAGCAGCCGGCCGTGGATCGCGCCCACCTGGTACGCACCGAACAGGTCCTTCAGATAGGCGGGCACGGTGGCGAACCCGCCCCCGTAGAACGAGAGCAGCACCGCGGCGCATCCGATGAACAAGGGCTTGGACGCGTCGCCCGCCAGTGCGATCAGCAGGTACATCAGCGCGCCCACGCCCAGGTAGAGGCGGTAGACGTGCTTCCGTCCGACCAGGTCGGAGGTGGCCGACCAGACGATCCGGCCGAGCATGTTGGCCAGCGACAGCAGGCCGACGAAGCCCGCGGCGGCCGACGCGCTCACCGGCGCCGGGCCGCGCGCGAAGAAGTCGGTGACCATCGGCGCCGCCTTCTCCAGGATGCCGATGCCCGCCGTGACGTTCGTGCACAGCACCACCCACAGACACCAGAACTGCGGGGTGCGCAGGGCGTTACGGGCGGACACCCGCGCGGCGGTGACCGGCGGCCGGGCCGCGGCCGGGGCCCCGGCGTCAGGGACTTCCGCAACGGGAACTTCCGCGTCGGGGGCTTCCGCACCGGGGACTTCAACATCGGGGGCTTCCGCATCGGAAACCGCACCGTCGCGGACTCCCGCTTCGGCGGGCGGCACCCGTACGAGCAGTACGCCGAGCGTCATGAAGACCGCGTACGCCAGCCCCATCACCAGGAAGGTGCGGGCGATCCCGGCCGGGTCCGTGCCCAGCGCGCCCAGCAGCCAGGCCGACCAGGGCGAGGCGATCAGGGCGCCGCCGCCGAAGCCCATGATGGCGATGCCGGTGGCCGTGCCCGGACGGTCCGGGAACCACTTGATGAGCGTGGAGACGGGGGAGATGTAGCCGATGCCCAGGCCGATGCCGCCGATCAGTCCGTAGCCGAGGACGATCAGCCAGTACTGCCGGGTGGCCGCACCGAGCGCCGCCACCAGGAAGCCCGACGAGAAGCAGACCGCCGAGACGGCCATCGCCCAGCGGGGGCCGTTGCGTTCGACGAGGGTGCCGCCGAACGCGGCGGACAGCCCCAGCATGACGATGGCCAGCTGGAAGGGGAGCGCGGAGGCCGTCCCGGACAGGCCCAGCGCGGCCTCCAGAGGCGGCTTGAACACGCTCCACGCGTACGCCTGCCCGATGGCGAGGTGGATCGACAGCGCCGCGGGCGGCACGAGCAGGCGGCTCCAGCCCGGCGGCGCGACGACGGTACGGGTACGGCCGGACGCACGCATGAGGCGGAACGTACAGCGTTCACCTACTTCCGGGAAGTACGCCCGCACCGCGTCCGCGCCGCGCCCGGATCGCTCCCGCCGCCCCGGCGGCGCGCGTCCCGGCCGTCCCTCAGGCCGCCACGAACAGCCGCCGCTCGCGGGACGACTGCCGCGCCTGCGCCAGCGTCTCCCTGGTCAGCACCGAAAGCGGCGCCACGATCCCGCACTCCTGGCACACCGGTCCCGCCATCGGGAAGCGTTCGAGATCCGTGCGCCAGACGAACCGCCGCGTTTCGCAGACCGGGCAGTCCGCCCGCGGCGTGCCCGCCTCCATCGCGCGGATCATGCTGCGCAGCACCGCGGGCAGCGGCGCCGCGGGATGCCGGTGGGGCGCTTCGCACGGCACGATGTCACAGCCGCCCCAGGTGCGCCGGTGCCAGTCGTCGAGCGCGCTGGGCTGCCGGATGCCGTCGTGCTTCTCGCGGCGCCTGCGGGCCGCGAACTCCTGCTCGTACCCGAGCCAGACGGCGCGGGCCTCCTCCAGTTCCTCCAGCGCGGCCACCAGCCGCGCCGGGTCGGGTTCGCGGTCCTCGGTCGCGATGCCCGCCCTGGTGCACAGATGGTGCCAGGTCGCGCGATGCCCGTACGGGGCGAAGCGTTCGAGGCACTTGCGCAGGGCCGTACGCCGCTGGGTGGCGACGAGACGGGGGTTGCGCACCTGTTCTGCGAGAGCTCTGAAACCGGCCAATTCATCCCACCTCCGTGGGGAGGACCCGACTGGACAGAGAATGGACGTAGCGGACCGCCCACCGGATCCATCGAACTGTCTTGCGGGTGTCTGGTGGCGGCACTCGCGCCGCACCGGTCGCGGCCCTCGCTCCCGATGCCCCCGCGGCGCCCGGCGCGCCTCGTGTGCGTCATCCACCGTACATCTGTGGGGATTTGAGAAAGTTAAGGTTGCCCACCTTCCGACTGCGGCGCGATACCGGCGCCCTCGATGCGAGGGGCACCGGTGACTGCTGGTACCCACACGCGGGGCGATCGATCCGCGGGGCGCCGGACTTGGCGGCATCCGGCCGGTCGTGTGCGGACGGGCTTCGTACGGCCCGTTCAGCAGTGCGAGCCGGATTCGTACGGCCCGTCCCCGTACGAGCCCGTACGAGCCCGTGCCCGCGCCGGGGCGGCGGCCTAGCTCCCGGCGCCCCGCTCGACCACCCGCCCCGCCCCCAGCACCACCCGGGCCAGCTCCCGGTGGCAGATGTCGCTGTGCGCGCCCGCGGGCGGCGGGCCGGTGCGGACCACCGGCGACGCGTCGATGCTCACGCAGCCGGCGTCCGGAACCGCGCCGCCCAACCGCGCGTTCCGGGCACCGTCCACCGCCTGGATGCCGTCGTGGCCGATCGCGCCCCAGCGGTCGAACAGGCCCAGGAAGCTCGCCGAGTCGCCGGAGAGCTTGGAGGCCAGCGGATAGAGCATGCTCAGCGCCGAGTCGTGCCGCGAGTAGCAGGCCACCATCGGCCCGTCCACCCGCTGCTGCACCCCTCGCAGCGCCCCGCCGTGGTCCGGGTCGTGCGGCAGCCGGGCGGCGAAGGCGTAGTGCGAGAAGGCGCCTTGCAGCAGGGTCACTGACTTCACCCCGGTGGCGCCGGGGGGCATGCCGCGCAGCGCGTACGACACCAGCCGGGCGCCGAAGCTGTGCCCGACCAGATGGACGCGCAGGCCCGGCACGACCCGCACCAGCGCGCCGAGCACCGGGCCCAGCCCCAGCTGGCCCACCACGCCCGACCGCCGCTTCATCCCGTAATAGCTCGACTGCCGCAGGAACTCCCTCGCCCCGTTCCACAGCCGCTTCAGGCCGTCCCCGAACAGCTCCTGCTGCCCGCACTTCTCCAGCGCCGCCGTGAAGATCTCGCACACCCCGAGCGGGTCGTCGGTGAGCATCGCGGGCGTGCCGGTGCCCATGTCCTCGGCCAGCCGTTCCGCCGGGCTGTTCGCGCGTACGGACACCAGGTCGCGTACGAGGCGCGCGTACTCGTCGAAGGCGGACCGTGCCGCGGGCCGCCCGGCGAGCAGTTCCTGGACGCGCCGCAGCGTCAGGTCCCGGCCGGGGAAGCACCGCGCCAGGGCGCGCAGCGTCGCGTCCTCCAGCAGCGGCGGACCGGCCGGCGCGGCGGGCGCGCCGGCCGCCACCGGGTCGAAGTCCGGGATCGGCTCGTCCGTGAACCGCATCGCCGGCCAGATCACCCCGGCGTACCCGAGGCGCACCCCCGCCCCCGCCATCGCGGGGAACGGCGCGAAGAACCGCCCGTACAGGCGTGTGGCCATCGACCGGTCGTTGTTCCAGCCGTGCGCGAAGACCAGCAGGTCGGTGAGGCCTTGCCGCGCGGCCCCGGCCAGCAGCCGGTCCCGCTGCCCGGCGTCCGGATCGCCGTCGGCGTCGAACGTCAGCTCCCAGTACGGCTCCACACCGATGCCCCCGGCCGCCGCGCCGGAGCTGCCCGAACCACCCATCATGACGTCCCCCTGAGCGGCGCGCCGGGCCACGCTGCCGGGCCGGAATTCCGGGCCGCGCCGCGTTGTGCAGCGCATCGTCCTGCGAAGGGGCGGATCCGGCCATACGTCAGGTGGGGCCGATTGACGCGCCGTGCCGAGGCGCGGGGCCGAAAGCCGGGGCCCGTGACCGGGCGCGGCCCCTCAGCCCGGCAACTCCCGCTCCCGCGTCTCCGGCAGCCCCAGTACGCACACCAGCGACACCACCGCCATGGCCGTCACATACCACCCCACGGAGCCCGACCCGAAGGCCGCCTGCAGGCGGGTCGACACCAGCGGCGAGACCGCGCCGCCCAGCACCCCGCCCAGGTTGTACGCCAGCGAGGCGCCCGAATACCGCACAGTGGTGCCGAACAGCTCCGGCAGGTACGCGCCCATCGGCCCGTACACCACACCCATGCAGAACAGCGCACCGCCGATCGCCACCGCGATCAGCACCGGCCGGCCGGTGTCCAGCAGCGGAAAGAGGATGAGCCCCCAGACGGCCGAGGCGGCCGTCCCGGCCAGCACCAGCTTGCGCCGCCCCGCGCCGTCCGAGCGGGTGGCGGCGAGCCAGGTGCCGGCCGCCAGGAACAGACAGGCGACCAGCGAGAGCGCGAGCATGGTGTCGCGCGGGACGCCGAGCGTGCCGGTGGCGTACGCCAGGCAGTACGTGGTCGCCGTGTAGAAGAGCCCGTACGCCACGACCATGCCGCCCGCCCCGAGCAGCAGCTCCCGCGGATACCGCCGCAGCACCTCCAGCGCGGGCACTTTGCTCGCCTCCCGCGCATCCATCACCTTCGCGAAGACCGGCGTCTCGCTGATCTTCAGCCGTACGAACAGCCCCACCGCCACCAGCAGGAACGACAGCAGGAACGGCACCCGCCATCCCCACGACCGGAACGCGCCGTCCTCCAGCACCGCCGACAGCAGCCAGAACACACCCGTCGCCGCGAAGAACCCCACCGACGGCCCCAGCTGCGGGAACGCCGCGTACAGCCCGCGCCGCCGCTTCGGCGCGTGCTCCACCGCCAGCAGCGCGGCCCCGCCCCACTCGCCACCGAGCCCGATCCCCTGGAGGAACCGCAGCAGGACCAGCAGCAGCGGCGCCCATACGCCCAGCGTCCCGTACCCCGGCAACAGCCCCACCAACGCGGTCGACAGCCCCATCAGCAGCAACGAGGCCACCAGCACGGACTTCCGCCCCACCCGATCCCCGAAGTGCCCGAACACCACCGACCCGAGAGGCCGCGCCGCGAACGCCACCGCATAGGTGGAGAACGACGCGAGGGTCGCGTTGACCGGGTCGAGGGTCGGAAAGAACGCCTGGTTGAGAACGAGAGCCGCGGCGGTCCCATAGATGTAGAAGTCGTAGAACTCGATGGCCGTCCCGATGAACGAGGCCACGGCCACGCGGCGGAGGCGTTCGGGGGCGGCGGTGTCCCCGCCCGGGCCCGAAACCGTTGCGACCGGGAACGGCTCCGCCGGATCGGCTGCTGATGTCGCGTCACTGTGCACGAGCCGCACTGTCACGCGCGATGGTCGGGACAGTCAATAGGTGGGATGCGGTGTCTTGGCCACTGAGACCGGGGGCGGGGGCGGCCGGCCGGCAGGGGCGGCCGTGTGCCGGTTTTCCTGATGAGTACGATTTTGCGCAGAGAGCGGGACATGGGCATGTTCACGGGGAAGGCGCCGGCCTGATGAAGATCGCGGCTCGGGTGGCCATCGCGGCCTCGGTGGTGGTCGTCGTGCTGATGCTGGCCGGCGTGGTCTACATCAGTCTGTACGTCGGGTGGCTGCCGGGAAGGGCGAAGCCCGGCGATGTCGTCGGTACCTGGGCAGGGCCGCACGGCGCGCGGGTGGCGTTGCGTGCGGACGGTTCGGCGACCGCGACGGAAATGCCGAGCGACCACAGTGGCTACGACCCGGTCGACACCTTCAGCGGCGAGGGCACGTGGACGCTGCGGAGAGCGACGAACTCCCTGGCGGAACAGTACATTCAGGTCGAGGTGGGCACGGGGCCGGGAAAGGGCGCGACCATCGAGCTGGTGGTCGACGGTGACGGGGCGCGGGACGGCCTCCACGTACCGGTGTCCGCGGACTCGGCGCTGGGGATCGACTTCCGGAGGGCGTCCTGACGGCTGCCCCGAAGCGCCCGCCGTCATCCCTTCGTCACCCCCCCACCGTCCCCGCCCTCCGTCACCCCGCCACCGCCTCCACGACCGACAGCGTCGACTCCGTCGGGATCGTCCGGCCCGGTTTCAGGCCCGCTTCGGTGAGGAGCTGGTGGAAGGCGGGTTCGTCGCGTTCGCGGCCGTTGAGGGAGGTCATCATCAGGACGTCCATCGTTTTGCCGGGGTGCGGGGAGTTGCCCGGGGGGAGGACCGCGTCGATGGCCAGGAGGCGGCTGCCGGGGCGGGTCATGGCGGTGCGGCAGGCGCGGAGGATGCGGAGGCAGTCGGCGTCGTTCCAGTCGTGCAGGATGCGCTTGAGGAGGTAGACGTCGGCGCCGGGCGGCACGGCGGTGAAGAAGTCCCCGGCGGCGGTCTGCCAGCGGCCGGTGAGGTCGGGGAGGTCCAGGGTGTGGTGGCGGAGGACGGATTCCTGGTCGTAGAGGACGCCGGTCAGGCCGGGGTTGCGCCGTAGGACCTGGCGCAGCAGGCCGCCGCGTCCGCCGCCGACGTCCACGACCGTACCGGTGGCGGGGAAGTCGTACGCGGCGGCGATGGGGTCGTTCTCGCTCTCGGCGAGGCCGGCCATGCCGGTGTCGAAGACGCCGCCCGCTTCCGGTACGCGCTCCAGGTGGGCGAAGTAGGGCACGCCGAAGATCTCGTCGAAGACGGTGCGGCCGGACCGGACGGTGTCGGCGAGGCGGCCGGCCGGACGCCAGAACGGGTCGTCGGTGAGCATGATCACGGCGTCTCGCATGGAGGACGGGGCGTCGGAGCGCAGCGGGTCGGCCGCGGGGGTGAGGTGGAACGCGCCTGTGGCGGCGTCCTCGCGGAAGACCTCGCGCGTCGCCAGCAGGCGCAGGACGCGGCGCAGGTACCCGGCGTCGGCGCCGGTGGCGGCGGCGAGTTCCCCGGCGGTGCGGGGGCCGTCGGCCAGGTGGTCGGCGACGCCGAGGAGGGCCGCCGCCCGCAGCGCGGCGGAGTGGAGGTAGGCCAGGGCGTGTTCGGTGAGCTGGACGGCGGGGCGCTGGGGTGCGGGGGCCATGTGGGGCGGTCCTTCCGGAAGCGGCGGTCGGGGTTCCACCATGGCCGTACGTCTCGGGCGCCACCAGTGGGCATTGCGTCGAGCGCCACTGATGGGCATTGCGTCGAGCGTGCCACCCGTGGGCATCGTGTCGCGCGCCACGTGCGCGGACCGTGGGGGCGTCGCGGGCTCACCGGTAGCGCAAGTACTCCCGCCGCGTCCGCCGGAAGCCCGCCAAGTCCTCCTGCCAGGCCGCGACCACCTCCTCCACCCCGGCGCCCGCGTCGATCATCGTGCGGACGCGTGGGGTGCCGGTGAGCTTGTCGATCCAGCGGTCCGGGCGCCAGGCGAAGCCGGGCCAGGTCCGCTTCGCGGTGATCAGGAGGGCGATGCCGGTACGGACCGGGTCGAAGCTCTCGCGGTCGTGGACGTGGAGCTGCACGCCGCCGATGGTCTTGCCCTGGAACTTGGAGAAGGCGGGGGCGAAGTACGCCTCGCGGAAGCGGACGCCGGGGAGACCGATGTCCGCGGCGAGGGTGTTGATCGCGGCGGACCAGCGGCGGTCGATGCCGTCCGCGCCGAGCAGTTCGAAGGGGCGGGTGGTGCCGCGGCCCTCGGAGAGGTTGGTGCCTTCGAAGAGACAGGTGCCCGCGTAGACCAGGGCGGTGTCCGGGGTGGGCATGTTGGGGCTGGGCGGGACCCACGGGAGGCGGGTCGCGTCGAAGAAGTCCGAGCGCCGCCAGCCCTTCATCAGGACGGTTTCGAGGTCGGCCGGCCGGCCCGCCGCGCGGGGCACGAACTCGGTGTTGAAGAGGGCGGCGAGTTCGGCCACGGTCATTCCGTGGGCGAGGGCGATCGGTTCGCGGCCCACGCCGGACGCCTGCGCGCGGTCCAGCACGGGGCCGGAGGCGGCGCGGCCCGTCACAGGGTTGGGGCGGTCGAGGACGACGAAGCGCTTGCCCGCGAGGACGGACGCGACCATGCAGTCGTACAGCGTCCAGATGTAGGTGTAGAAGCGCGCGCCGACGTCCTGGATGTCGAAGACGACCGTGTCCACCCCGGACCGGGTGAAGATGTCCGCCAGCGCCCGGCCGCTCTTGCCGTACGTGTCGTGGACGGGCAGGCCGGTGGCCGGGTCCTCGTAGCTGCCCTCCGAGCCGCCCGCCTGCGCCGTGCCCCGGAAGCCGTGCTCGGGGCCGAAGACGGCGGCCAGGTCCACCCGTTCGTCGGCGTGCATCACGTCCACGATGTGGCGTACGTCCGGGGTGACGCCGGTGGGGTTGGTGACGACGCCGGTCCGGCGGCCGGACAGGAGGGCGTAGCCGTCGGCGGCGAGGCGGTCGAAGCCGGTGCGGACCCGGGGGCGGGGGCCTCGCCCGAAGGCTCCCGTCACACCGGCGTCCGGGCCCCCGTACGCCGCGGCCGCCTCGCCCGTCATCGCCGTCGCACCCATCGCACCCGCCATGCTCGTGACCGCCGTAGCGGTCAGCAGATTCCGTCTGGACAGGGTCATGCGTCCACCTCCGCCGTCCGGCCAGTGTCGTGCGCACGCTAACGCCCGGCGGCCGCCGGGGGAACGCGCCGGACGGCGTGCCGCGCGCCGTCCGGCGTGTCCGGCGCACGGACGGGCCCGCGCCCTTCCGCTGTGCCATACCGACTGGTTAGTCTGCCTGGCAGTCGTGTCAGGGGTGACGGATCGAGGACGACGGGTCGAGGACGGCGGGTCCACGACGACGGATCCGGGGCGACCGGTCGCGGGCCGTCGATCACAACCGACCGGTCACGGGCGCCCCGTCACGACCGGCCCATCACGACCGACCCATCACGGGCGACCGAAGGAGACCGCAGGTGGAAGCCGTACGGGACAGGACAGTCGTGGTGACCGGGGCGGGCGGTGGCATCGGCGCCGCACTGGCCCGCCGCTTCGCCGCCGAAGGGGCGCGGGTGGCGGTCAACGATCTGGACGCCGCGAAGGCCGGGGCGACCGCGCGGGAGATCGGCGCGGTCGCCGTGCCCGGGGACGCCTCCACCGTGGTGCCCGCCGCCCGTGAAGCGCTCGGCGGGACCGTCGACATCTTCTGTGCCAACGCCGGGGTCGGCACCGGCGGCGGGCCCGAGGCGCCGGACGACGCGTGGGAACTGGCCTGGGACGTCAACGTGATGGCCCACGTACGGGCCGCCCGCGCGCTGCTGCCCGAGTGGCTGGAGCGCGGCGCGGGCCGGTTCGTGTCCACCGTGTCCGCGGCGGGCCTGCTGACCATGGTGGGAGCGGCCCCGTACAGCGTCACCAAGCACGGCGCGTACGCCTTCGCGGAGTGGCTGTCGCTGACGTACCGGCACCGCGGGATAGCCGTGCACGCCATCTGTCCGCAGGGAGTGCGCACCGACATGCTCGCGGCCACCGGCGCGGCCGGGGAACTGGTGCTCACCCCGACCGCGATCGAGCCCGCCGCCGTCGCCGACGCGCTCTTCGCGGCGATGGCGGAGGAGCGGTTCCTGGTGCTGCCGCACCCAGAGGTGGGGGAGTACTACAGCGCGCGGGCGGGCGACACCGAGCGGTGGCTGGGCGGCATGAACCGCCTCCAGCGGAAGCTGGAAGGCGCCGGGCGGCCGGAGGCCGTCGCGGAGCCCGCGGCCGGTGCCCCCGCGGCCGGTGCCCCGGTGGCTTACGCACCCGCGGCCGGTGTCCCGGCGGCCGACGCCCCCACGGCCGACGCCCCCACAACCGGTGCCTCCACAGCCGAAAGGACGGCCCGATGACCTCCTACCAGGACAAGCCCTGGCTCGCCCAGCTCACCGACGCCCAGCGCGCCCCCGTGCACCCGCCCCCCTCCGCCCTGCACGCCTTCCGGGACGCGGCCCGCCGCGCACCGGACCGCACCGCCCTCGCCTACTTCGACGGCCGGCTGTCGTACGCCGAGGCCGACGCGCTCAGCGACGGTGTGGCCGGGCACCTGGCGGCGCGCGGTTTCCGGCCCGGGGACCGCGCCGCGATCATGCTCCAGAACACCCCGCACTTCGCCCTCGCGCTGCTCGGCGCCTGGAAGGCGGGCGGCATCGTCGTCCCCGTCAACCCCATGTACAAGTCCGCCGAGATGACGCACATCCTCACGGACGCCGAGGTCACCGCGGTCGTCTGCGCCGACCGCACCTGGGACGCCTTCCTGCGGACGACGGCCACCGCCGCGCCCTCCGTGCGGATCGCCCTGACCGCCTGCGAGCGGGACCTCCAGACGCGGGACGACGCGCGGGTGCTGCGCGGTGAGCGGCTCGGGCCGCGCGAGGGCGCCGACGACCTGCTGGCGGCGGCCCGCGCGTACGAGGGACGGCCGCCCGGCGTGGCCGGGCCGGACGCCGGTGACACCGCCCTCATCAGCTACACCTCCGGCACCAGCGGCACCCCCAAGGGCGCCACCAACACCCACGGCAACATCGCCTACAACGCCGAGCGGCAGCGCACCGGCCTGGGCCTGCCCGCCGGCGCCACCTACTTCGCGCTGGCCCCGCTGTTCCACATCACCGGCATGGTCTGCGAACTCGCCGCCTGCTTCGCCAACGCCGGCACCCTCGCGCTCGCCCACCGCTTCGAGCCGGGCGTCGTCCTCGACGCCTTCCTGGAGCACCGGCCCGCGTACACGGTCGGCCCGTCCACCGCCTATATGGCGCTTGCGGCCCACCCGGCGGTCACCCGCGACCACTTCGCGTCCTTCTCCTCCCTCTCCTCGGGCGGGGCGCCGCTGCCGCCCGCGCTGGTCGAGAAGTTCCGCGCGGACTTCGGCCCGTACCTGCACAACGGCTACGGGCTGACCGAGTGCACCGCCCCCTGCGCCAGCGTCCCGCCCGGCCGCGAGGCGCCCGTCGACCCGGCCTCCGGCACCCTCGCGGTCGGCGTGCCGGGCCCGGACACGGTCATCCGGATCATCGACGACCAGGGGCGGGACGTGCCGTTCGGGGAGCAGGGCGAGATCGCGGTGCGCGGCCCGCAGGTGGTGCCCGGCTACTGGCGCCGCCCGGACGCCACCGCCGAGGCCCTGCCGGACGGTGAACTGCGCACCGGCGACATCGGCTTCATGGACCTGGCCGGCTGGCTGTACGTCGTGGACCGCAAGAAGGACATGATCAACGCGTCCGGCTTCAAGGTGTGGCCCCGGGAGGTCGAGGACGTGCTGTACGGCCATCCCGCGGTGCGCGAGGCGGCGGTGGTCGGTGTGCCGGACGCCTACCGGGGCGAGTCGGTGAAGGCGTATGTCAGCCTGCGGCCGGGCCGGCACGCGGAGCCGGCCGAGCTGGCCGGGTACTGCAAGGAGCGGCTGGCCGCGTACAAGTATCCGCGCCAGGTGGAGATCCTGCCCGAGCTGCCGAAGACGACCAGTGGCAAGATCCTCAGGCGGGAACTGCGCGGGCGCGGCTGACCGCGCCCGCGGGGGCACCGCGCGAGCACACGACGTACGACGACGCACGAGGGACAGGTGAGGGCGATGGCCGGCACGACGGACGGCGGGAGTACCGGAACGTCCGGAAATACCGGGAGCGCCGGGAGTTCCGGGAGCGCCAGACCCGTGGCGCAGCGGCTGCTGGCCACCGCCACCCGGCTCTTCGCCGAGCGGGGCTACGACCGCACCTCCGTCCAGGAGATCGTCGAGGCCGCCGGCGTCACCAAGGGCGCCCTGTACCACTACTTCGGCTCCAAGGACGACCTGCTCCACGAGGTCTACGGACGGGTGCTGCGGCTCCAGCAGGAGCGCCTGGACCACTTCGCGGACGCCGACGCGCCGGTGGAACGGCGGCTGCGCGACGCGGCGGCGGACGTCGTGGTCACCACCATCGAGAACCTCGACGACACGAAGATCTTCTTCCGCTCGATGCACCACCTCTCGCCCGAGAAGGACAAGCAGGTACGGGCCGAGCGGCGGCGCTACCACGAGCGGTTCCGCGCACTGGTCGAAGAGGGCCAGCGCACCGGGGTGTTCAGCACCGCCACCCCGGCCGACCTGGTCGTGGACTACCACTTCGGTTCGGTGCACCACCTCGGCACCTGGTACCGCGAGGACGGCCCGCTCACCCCGCAGCAGGTCGCCGACCACCTCGCCGACCTGCTGCTGCGGGCACTGCGGCCGTGAGAGCCGTCCGGGACCGGCTCCGAGGGCGCTCAGCCCCCGCCGACCCGCTTCTCGAACCAGTGATGCGCGTACGGCTCGTCGTTGAAGGCCGGGACCTCCGCGAAGCCGTACGAGCGGTACAGGTCGATCGCGCCGCTGAGCGCCTTGTTGGTGTCCAGGCGCAGTAGGCCGCGGCCGTGCTGGGCGGCCCGTGCCTCCAACTCGCCCAGCAGACGGCGGCCGAGGCCGAGCCGCCGGGCCTCGGGGGCCACCCACATGCGTTTGACCTCGGCCGGGGCGCCGGGCGGCAGTTTGAGGCCGGCGCAGCCGACGGGCGCTCCGTGCAGCCGGGCGACGAGGAACAGGCCGTTCGGCGGCCGGAGTTCACCCGCGTCGGGCAGCAGGCTCCGGGCGGGGTCGAAACCGGTCTCGAAGCACTCCCGCATCTCGGCGGCGTAGGCCGTCAGGCAGTGCCGCGCGTCGGGGTGGGCCGGGTCGACGGCGTCCAGGGTGACCGTCGTGGCGGTCAGCAGCCGCTCGACCTCGGCCATGGCGGCGACCAGCCGGGCGCGCTGGCCGGCGTTGAGCGGTGCCAGCAGGGAGCTGGCCAGCTCGTCGCTGCGGTCGTCCAGCGCGGCGTGCTCCGCGCGGCCCGCTTCGGTGAGCCGGACGGTGCGTACCCGCCGGTCCCGGGGCTGCGGCCGGACCGTCACCAGACCGTCGGCCTCCAGGGCGCGCAGCAGCCGGCTCACGTAACCGGAGTCGAGCCCGAGGCGTTCGCGCAGGTGCCGTACGTCCTGGCCGTGCTCGCCGATCTCCCAGAGCAGCCGCGCCTCGCCGATGGGCCGGTCGCGGCCGAGGTAGTGGTCGTGGAGCACGCCCACGCGTTCGGTGACGGTGCGGTTGAAGCGCCGCACCTGCTCGATCTGTGCCGCATCCATTCTCTGACTTTAGTCAGGGAACGGATGCGGGTCCAGCGTCACATATGGGCCTTCAGCTCCCGCCGCGCCAGCGACCGCTGGTGCACCTCGTCCGGCCCGTCCGCGAGCCGCAGCGTGCGGGCCGCCGCCCACAGCTCCGCCAGCGGGAAGTCCTGGCTCACCCCGCCGGCGCCGTGCAGCTGCACGGCCCGGTCGAGGATGTCCACGACCGTACGCGGGGTGGCGATCTTGATGGCCTGGATCTCCGTGTGCGCGCCCTTGTTGCCCATGGTGTCCATCAGCCACGCGGTCTTCAGCACCAGCAGCCGCAGCTGCTCCACGGCCACCCGCGCGTCGGCGATCCACTGCTGGACGACGCCCTGGCGCGCCAGCGGCTTGCCGAACGCCGTACGGGACACCGCGCGTCGGCACATCAGCTCGATGGCGCGCTCGGCCATCCCGATCAGCCGCATGCAGTGGTGGATGCGGCCGGGCCCGAGCCGGGCCTGCGCGATGCCGAAGCCGCCGCCCTCCTCGCCGATCAGGTTCGCCGCGGGCACTCGGACGTCGTGGAACACGACCTCGGCGTGGCCGCCGTGGTAGTGGTCCTCGTAGCCGTACACCCGCATGGCGCGGCGGACTTCGAGGCCCGGGGTGTCGCGCGGGACCAGCACCATCGACTGCTGGCGGCGTACGTCCGTACCGTCCGGGTCGGTCTTGCCCATCACGATGAAGATCCGGCACAGCGGGTGCATCGCGCCGGAGATGTACCACTTGCGGCCGTTGATGACGTAATCCTTGCCGTCACGCTCGATGCGGGTCTCGATGTTCGTGGCGTCCGAGGAGGCCACATCGGGCTCGGTCATCGCGAACGCCGACCGGATCTCGCCCGCCAGCAGCGGCCGCAGCCACTGCTTCTTCTGTTCCTCCGAGCCGAACTGCGCCAGCACCTCCATGTTCCCGGTGTCCGGCGCCGCGCAGTTCAGCGCGGTGGGCGCCAGCTGCGGGCTGCGGCCGGTGATCTCGGCGAGCGGCGCGTACTGGAGGTTGGTCAGGCCGGCGCCGTACTCGTCGTCGGGCAGGAACAGGTTCCACAGCCCCTGTTTGCGGGCCTCGGCCTTGAGGTCCTCCACGACCTGCGGGGTGTCCCACGGCGAGGCGAGTGCCGCCCGCTGCTCGTCGGCGACCGGCTCGGCCGGGTACACGTGCTCGTCCATGAAGGCCAGCAGCCTGTCCCGCAGCTCTTCGGTGCGGGCGTCGAATGCGAAGTCCATCGGCGTGCCTCAGCCTTCCTCGGCGGTCGTCGTCAGGGTGTCGAGCGTGGCCCGGCCGCGGTCGATGAAGACCGGCACCAGCTCGCCGATCCGGTCGAAGCCCGCGCCGACGGTCTGCCCGAGGGTGTAGCGGTAGTGGATGCCCTCCAGGATCACCGCGAGCTTGAAGTACGCGAACGCCGTGTACCAGGCGATGCCGGACACGTCCCGGCCGGACCCGGCCGCGTACCGCTCGATCAGCTCGGCGGGCTCCGGATGGCCGGGCGCGCCGCGGGTGGTGGCGATCGGGGAGCCGGGCACGTCCTCCTGCTCGCTGTACATCACCAGCAGGCCGAGATCGGTCAGCGGATCGCCGAGGGTGGACATCTCCCAGTCCAGCACCGCCGTGATCCGGTCGTCCGCGCCCACCAGTACGTTGTCCAGCCGGTAGTCGCCGTGTACGACGGCGGGCGCGGGGGAGGCGGGCAGCGCCGCGCCCAGCGCCTCGTGCAGCGCGTCGATGCCCGGCAGGTCGCGGCTGCGCGACGCCGCCAGCTGCTTGCCCCAGCGGCGCAGCTGCCGCTCCAGGAAGCCGTCCGGCCGCCCGAAGTCGGTCAGGCCGACCGCCGCCGGGTCCACGGCGTGCAGCGCCACCAGCGTGTCCACGAGGGAGAGCACCACACCACGGGTCCGCTCCGGGCCCAGCGCGGCGAGCTGTTCCGCCGTACGGTACGGCGTGCCCGCCACCAGCTCCATCACGTAGAACGGCGCCCCGACGACCGCCTCGTCCTCGCACAGCAGCAGCGTCCCGGGCACCGGCACCGCCGTCGGGTGCAGCGCGCTGATCACCCGGAACTCGCGCCGCATGTCGTGCGCGGTGGCCAGCACATGGCCGAGCGGCGGGCGGCGGACGACCCACTGGCCGGCGCCGTCGGTGATCCGGTAGGTGAGGTTGGACCGGCCGCCCTCGATCAGCTCGGCGTCCAGCGGGCCCCGCACCGTGCCGGGGCGCTCCCGGTCCAGATGCTCCCGCAGCCGCTCCAGATCGAGCCCCGGTGGGCCCGGCCGCGCCGGGGGCCGCGGGGGAGGGGTGCCGTCGCTCATCGTGCTCCTCCGTACGGAAAGGGGCGGTCGCCCCGGTCGGGCGGCCGGTACGATCATGCCGACTAGTCGGTATGGCGTCCAGGGGGTGGCGGGGGAATCTCGGCCACGGCGCCAGGAGGGCGGCGGAGAGGTCCGGGACCGGCGCCCGGGCGGGCCGACGCCGGCTCGGACCAGGATCGCCGTGGACACCGGCTCAGACCAGGATCGTCCCGCCCAGCACCGCCAGCGCACACGTGCAGGCCACCAGGACCAGTGCCGTACGGGCGGACAGGACCGGCGGACGGCTGTCGCACATCGCCCGCATCCGTACGTGCGCCGCCGCCATGAACGCGATCCACACCAGCAGCACCAGCGCGACCGCCACGATCACGACCGGGCCCGGGTCGCGGTGCTGCACCACCTGGCGGCCCGCGAGGACCGCGACCACCGTGCAGGACAGGGTGGTGCGCCGCCAGGCGAGCCGGGTGCGCTCCGGTTGCAGACCCGGGTCCCGGTCCGGGCACGGCTGTTCACGGCGGGGCGGGCCGGCCATCGGTCAGCGCGTCCAGCCGATGGCGACCAGCACCACCATCGCCGCCGCCAGCAGGCCCACGGCGACCGCCAGCACGGCCGGGAAGCGGGACGCGGGCAGATCCTCGCCGCGCCGCATCGCCCGCTCGCAGCGCACCCAGTGGTTGACCGCCCGCACCGCGCACAGCGCGCCGCCCACCAGCAGCACGACGGTGCACGTCACCCGCAGCGCGTCGTGCAGCCGGGGCAGGAACTGGTCCACCGCGAACCCGCCGCCCACCAGCGCCAGCCCGGTCCGCAGCCAGGCCAGGAAGGTGCGCTCGTTGGCGAGCGAGAAGCGGTAGTCGGGGGTCGTGCCCTCCTCGCGGACGCGCGCGGGCGTGAACCACAGCCGGACGCCCGCGCCGATCGACCGCAGCCTGTCGGTGAGGATCATGGCCAGAACCCTACGCGGTGCCGCACGGACGGCCGCGCTGCCGGTGCCGTTCAGCGGCCCCCTGTCCCGCACGGCCCGGCGGCCACCTGTCATGCCCGCAAAAGGCCCGGCGGCCCCTGTCCCGCACGGCCCGGCGGCTACCCGTCCCGCTCCGCCCGCCACGCCAGCAGCCGCTCGTAGGCGGCCATGCCGTCCGGCGTCCACTCCCACTCCGGAATGCGCTGTTCCAGCTCCGCGTCGGTGAGGAAGGCGTACCAGTCCACCTCCGACTCCTGCGGCCGTACGGGCAGCGTGCAGCGCACCTCGTAGACCGCCGACCACCAGGTGTGCTCGGGCGTCTCGTACAGGAACTTGAACAGCGGGACCGGCTGGGGCAGGCCGCTCACGCCCAGTTCCTCCTCCGCCTCGCGCAGCGCGGTCTCGTCGTACGTCTCGCCCGCGCCGACCACCCCGCCGACGAACATGTCGTAGTGCGAGGGGAACACCAGCTTCTGCGCGGTGCGGCGGTGCACGAAGACCCGGTCCTCGGCGTCGCGGGCGAGGATGAACGCGCACCGGGTCCGCAGCCGGTGGGCGTAGGCGTCGCCGCGCCGGGCCTGCCCCACGACCTCGTCGCTCTCGTTGACGATGTCGACGATCTCGTCCGCGCTCAGTTGCTGTTGTGGGTCCATGCCCCCATGCAATCAGCCCGCCGGGGCCGGGGCGCGGTGGGCCCCGGCCGCGCGTGTCAGCGACACCGTCCGGTTCACCACCGCACCGCCGTGAAGTCCACCGGACGCGGGCGCAGTTCACGCGTGCGCTCGGCCAGCCGCCGTACGCGCTCGGCCATCTCGGCGGCGGGCAGGTGCGTACGGTCGCCGTGGCCGGGCAGCAGCCACTCGAAGCGCAGCCCGACGGCGGTGCGGGCCAGGGAAGCGGCCAGTTCCTCGATGGAGTACCAGGTGACGCTGTCCGCCACCTCGATGTCGCCGGTCGTGCGCGACCAGTAGAAGCTGTCGCCGCTGAAGCAGTACCGCTCGTCGGCGACGTAGAGGACGCTGCCCCGGGTGTGGCCGGGGAGCGGGTGGGCGTACACGCCGTCGGCGATCTCCGCGCTCCGCGTGCCGCGCAGCACGCGGTCGGCGTCCGGTACGGCGTCCAGGTCGCCCTCGTGGATCCACAGCCGGGCCCCGAAGCGGTCGGCGTACCGGCGGCCGTGCGCCACGTGGTCCCGGTGGGTGAGCAGGACATCGGTGACGGGCCCCAGCGCCTCGTACCGGGCGGCCAGCGGTTCGCTCCAGCGCGGTGTGTCCACCATCATCTGCGTGCCGCCGGGGCGCCGCAGGAGGTAGGAGTTGGCCCCGGCGGTGTGCTGCGAGTTGTGCCCGCACAGCAGCACGTCGGTGTCGTCGAGCCGCATCGGGAACGGATCGAGCTCCGGGGCCAGCCGGCGGGACGGGTGCCGGATGGAGCGGGTGGGACAGGCGAACGCGGCGGCGTGCAGCAGCCGTTCCTCCGCCGCGTCACGTGGCTGCCGGACGATCGCGGAGCGTCCGCCGGTCTCGGCGATCAGCTCCGGGGCGAGCTGCCGGGCGACATCGCAGTTGGTGCAGCGGTCGTCCACGTACCAGGCGTTCCGGGCGTGTTCCGGGATGGCGCGGGCGTCGTTCACGGCATGCCTCACTCTTCGGGTGGCTTGTACGGGGTTCGTACGAAGAGGAAAGCGCGCCGGGCTGCTGAAGGGGAAGGGGTGCCGGGTCTTGTTTCTCCTGGTCAAGGGGTATCTCGCGGCGCGGTGTACGGAGTCGTTTTGTCGCGATCATGACAATCCCGCCCGGCCGCGCTGCGCCCCCGCACCCGTCCGCCGTCCCTCACCCCGCCCGTACCGCCGGCACCCGCTCCGGCCGTCCGGCCACCCCCGCCGGCATCGCCGGATGGCCGCCGATCAGGACGATGCCGGTCACGACCGCCGCCAGCCCGGCCGCCTCCCAGGTGAGCGCTCCGGTGGTCAGGTTCACACGGTCGCCCAGGAAGCCCACTCCGCAGGCGATGCCCGCCAGCGGCTGGGCCGCCGTCAGGGCGGGCAGCGACATGCGCAGCGGCGCCGTCTCGAAGGCGCTCTGGATCAGTACGAGCGCGACGACGCCCAGCGCGAGCACCGCGTACGGTTCCCAGCCGGTGAGCAGCGCCGGCCAGCCGCCGCTCCCGAACCGTTCACCGCTGATCCGGGTCAGGGCGTCCTGGAGGCCGTACAGCAGCCCCGCCGCGACACCCAGCAGCGCCGCCTCCCGGCTCATCCGCGCCCGCCTGGCGCAGGCCGCCAGCAGCAGCGCGAGGCCGAGGACCGCGCCCATGACCAGCCAGTGCCGCAGCGGACCGGCCGGGCTCCGGCCGCCGTGCGGCTCACCGGCCACGATGAACGCCGTCACCCCGCCCGCCAGCAGCCACAGGCCGCCCCAGCCCCGGCGGCCCAGCCGCTGACGGGTGAGGCGCCGGGACAGGGCCATCGCGAACAGCAGGTTCGTGGCCAGCAGCGGTTCGACGAGGCTGACCTCGCCCATGCCCAGCGCCGCCGCACCCAGCGCCATGCCGGCCACCATGAAGCCGATACCGGCCAGCCAGCGCGGCACCCGGGCGAGGTCGAGCAGCAGCCGCAGGGAGAGGAAGTCCTGCATCGGGGCCCGCTGGGCCGCGCCCTGCTGGAGGACGAATCCGGACCCCAGGCAGCCGGCCGCGCTCACGGCCAGCAGGAACACCGTCACGTCACGCACCTCAAGTCGGCAGGGGAGACGGGGACTTGGCCGAGCATAGTGAGCCGTACGGCGGCCCGCCGCCCGCCCGGGGGCACCGGGCACGCCCGGGTACCCGTCCGGGCGACACCCGAACACGCGGTTGACGCGCGGTACGGACGCGCTGAGGATCGGTAGCCACGACGGCGGCCGGGCCCCCGGTGCCGCGGCGAGCAGAAGAGACGGGCAGACATGACCGATGGCGCCTACGACGCTGATGTGATCGTGGTCGGAGCGGGGCTGGCGGGTCTCGCGGCCACCGCGGAGCTGGCCGAGGCCGGCCGCAAGGTGATCCTCCTGGAGCAGGAGCCGGCGAGCGGTCTCGGCGGCCAGGCGCACTGGTCCTTCGGCGGCCTCTTCCTCGTCGACTCGCCCGAGCAGCGGCGGCTGCGCATCCGCGACAGCCACGAGCTGGCCTGGCAGGACTGGCTCGGCTCGGCCGGCTTCGACCGCCCGGAGGACCACTGGCCGCGCAAGTGGGCCGAGGCGTACGTGGACTTCGCGGCGGGGGAGAAGCGCGCCTGGCTGCACCGGCAGGGCGTACGGTTCTTCCCGGTGGTCGGCTGGGCCGAGCGCGGCGGCTACGAGGCCACCGGCCACGGCAACTCCGTACCCCGCTTCCACATCACCTGGGGCACCGGCCCCGGCCTGGTCGAGCCGTTCGCCCGGCGGGTGCGGGCCGGGGCGGCGCGCGGCCTGGTGGAGCTGCGCTTCCGGCACCGCGTCACCGGCCTGGCGCGCAGCGCGGGCGCCGTCGACACCGTCACCGGCGACGTCCTGGAGCCGTCGGACGCCGAGCGCGGCACGCCCAGCGGCCGGGAGGTCGCCGGCGCCTTCGAACTGCGCGCCCAGGCGGTGATCATCACCTCCGGCGGCATCGGCGGCAACCACGACCTGGTGCGCGCCAACTGGCCCGAGCGGCTGGGCCGGCCGCCGGAGCGGATGCTGTCCGGAGTGCCCGCCCACGTGGACGGTCTGATGCTGGGCGTCACCGAGGCGGCCGGCGGCCGGATCATCAACCGGGACCGCATGTGGCACTACACCGAGGGCGTCGACAACTGGAACCCGGTCTGGCCCCGGCACGGCATCCGCATCCTGTCCGGGCCGTCCCCGCTGTGGCTGGACGCGCGCGGCAGGCGGCTGCCGGTGCCGCTCTTCCCCGGCTTCGACACCCTCGGCACCCTCGAACACATCATGCGCACCGGCCACGACCACACCTGGTTCGTGCTCACCCGGAAGATCATCGAGAAGGAGTTCACGCTCTCCGGGTCCGAGCAGAACCCGGACCTGACCGGGCGCAGCGTCCGGGACGTGATCGGGCGGGCGCTGCCGGGCGCCCCGGGCCCGGTCCAGGCGTTCATGGACCGGGGCGCGGACTTCATCGTCGAGCGCTCGCTCGGCGACCTCGTACGGCGGATGAACCAGCTGACCAAGGAACCGCTGCTCGACGAGGCGGCGCTGCGGCGCGAAATCGTCGCCCGGGACCGCGAGATCACCAACTCCTTCACCAAGGACCTCCAGGTCACCGCCATGCGCGGCGCCCGCAGGTACCTGGGCGACCGGCTGATCCGCACCGCGTCCCCGCACCGGCTGCTGGACCCCGAGGCCGGGCCGCTGATCGCCGTCCGGCTGAGCATCCTCACCCGCAAGACGCTCGGCGGCCTGGAGACGGACCTGTCCTCGCGGGTGCTGACCGAGAGCGGCGAGGCCCTGCCCGGCGTGTACGCGGCCGGGGAGGCGGCGGGCTTCGGCGGCGGAGGGGTGCACGGCTATCGGTCGCTGGAGGGCACCTTCCTGGGCGGCTGCATCTTCTCGGGCCGTACGGCGGGGCGGGCGGCGGCCAAGGCGGTGGGCTGAGCGGGTGGGGTGGGTGCGGGTCGGGGGGAGTGCGGGGCGGTACGGGGGCCGCGGGCGCGGGGGCCGGGCACGGGGGGGCCGGGTCCGGGGGGCGCCGGGCGCGGGGGCCGGGCGTGGCACCGGGTATGGAGGCTGGGTCCGGGTGCCGGGTGCCGGGTGCCGGGTGCCGGGTGCCGGGTCGGGAGTTTACCGGCGGGTCACCTTACGGAGTCCCGCTGCCCGTGCCGCGCTTGTTGACAAGTGTGTTGACGGGCAAGGCAGTTGGGTTTCCGGTCATTCTCGGAACGGCCTTGACGCGATGCTGTGCCTGCCGCTTTGCTGTGCGTGACCAACCGGTGTCGATCAGTCCACCGATTCTGCACACACGCGTCCGGAAGCGGCGCGTCCGGAGGTGAAGCGCGTCGTGGAGTGTTCCTGCCAGTGACCCCGCCGCCACCCCCGCCCCTGGGCCGCTCCCGCCGCAAGGACGCGCTGCTCCTCGACCCGGCCCTGGACGACACCGAACTCGCCGCCTCCGTAGACGCCTTGGCGCACGGCCGCTGGGTCCGGGTACGGACGCTGCTCGCCGACACCGGCACGGACTGGGACCTGCGCGGCCACCGGCTGGTGGTGCTCGCCGAGGGTCCGGCCAGCGCCGCCTGGGCCGGTGACTGGCGGCTCGCCGACCCCGACAGCGCCGACGCCGCGACCCTGCTGGCCTGCGCCCTCGTCTTCCAGGCGCTGCGCGGCAAGAGCAGCGGGGACGCGGCGCGCGATGCCTGCCGCCTGGCCGCCTCCATGGCGCCCCGCGACCCGACACCGTGGCTGGGCATGCTGATCCTCGCCCGCCGCACCGGCACCCCCGACGAGCGCGAGCACGCCTTCGACCAGGTACGCGCCCGGCACCCGGACCACCACCACGCCCACCACCTGATGGCCGCCTGCCTGGCCGAGCAGCAGCAGGGCGGGGCCGCCGACCCGCTGCACCAGGTCTACGACTTCGCGTACTGGGCCGCCGAACAGGCCCCCGCCGACTCGCCGCTGGCCATCCTGCCTGTCGTGGCGCACGCGGAGCGCTACCGCGCGCTGGCCGCAGCCGGCCTCGAACCGGCGGACCCCGCGGCCTCCGGGCACTGGTCAACCCGCCGCGCGCGCCAGGTCATGAAAGCGGCCTTCGACTGGTGGCTGGAGTGGGAGGGCGAGGGCCACCCGCGCCGCAAGGTGGACCTCAACTTCCTCGCCCACGCCAAGTACTACGAGGGCAGGATGGCCGAGGCCGCCGCCCTCTTCCACCGCATCGGCCCGCACGTCACCGCCGCGCCCTGGTCGTACCCGGACCGGGACGCCCGGAAGGCCTTCAAGGCCGCCCGCGACACCGCCTTCAACACCGCCTGACCCCGGCGCCCGGCTGCCGGTCCCCGGCCGCCCCGGGCGCCCGTACGACGCACACAGCACCACGCGCCACGCACACAGCACCACGCGCCACGCACGCAGCACCGGCACCACGCCGAGCACGACGCACGCCCCCGCACGAAGCGCACCCCGCCCGCGCTCCACGGAAAGGACACCACCGCGCCATGCTGACGAGCAGTACGGGAAACACGGGCAATCCGCAACGGACCGGCAGGCCGGGCGGCCCCGGGGAGATCAGCACGTTCAAGGGCCAGGAGCGGGCCCTGCGCGCCGGCCGCATCGGCACGCCGGGCCTGCTGCTGTCCGTGCTGGCCGCCAGCGCGCCCCTGATGGTGGTCGCCGGCGTCATGGTCACCACGTACCAGGTCATGGGCATCGTCGGTCAGCCGCTGCTGTTCGTCATCCTGGGCGTGGTGATGGCGCTGTTCAGCGTCGGCTACGCGGAGATGAGCCGGCACGTCCACAACGCCGGCGCCTTCTACGCGTACATCGCACGCGGCCTCGGCGGCACGGCCGGCGCCGGCGCCTCCTTCGTCGCCCTCGCCGCCTACAGCGCCCTGCAGTTCGGCATCTACGGCATCTTCGGCTTCGAGGTGTCCGGGCTGCTCGACAAGCACCTGGGCGTCGGCGTCGCC
This sequence comes from Streptomyces albofaciens JCM 4342, assembly GCF_008634025.1. Taxonomy (NCBI): domain Bacteria; kingdom Bacillati; phylum Actinomycetota; class Actinomycetes; order Kitasatosporales; family Streptomycetaceae; genus Streptomyces; species Streptomyces albofaciens. The sequence continues at coordinate 3,009,949 of NZ_PDCM01000001.1, forward strand.
TGGTGGGTGCCCGCCCTGCTCGGCGTGCTGGTCATCGGCGTGCTCGGCGCGCTGAAGATCGACCTGAACGCCAAGGTGCTCGGCGTGCTGCTCGCCGTCGAGGTCGCCCTGATCGTCGTCTTCGACATCGCCTTCGCCGCACAGCCGGGCCCGCAGGGCCTGTCGCTGCACGCCTTCGACCCGGCCACGCTCGCCGGCGCGGGCCTGGGCACCGCGCTGTGCTTCGCCGTCGCCGCGTTCGTCGGCTTCGAACAGGCCCCCGTCTACGCCGAGGAGACCAGCCGGCCGCAGACGGTGGTGGCCCGGGTGATGTTCCTGGCCGTCGGCTTCGTCGCGGTCTTCTTCGCGCTCAGCTCCTGGCTGGTCGGCGTCGCCACCGGCCCGGACCACGTCGTGGCCACCGCAGGCAAGGAAGGTCCCAACCTGATCTTCGCCCTCACCGGGACCCGGCTCGGCGGCACCTTCGCCGACATCCTGCATGTGTTCTTCGTGACCGGCATCTTCGCCTCGATGCTCAGCTTCCACAACGTGGTGGCCCGTTACGCCTTCGCCATGGGCCGCGAGGGACTGCTGCCCGCCGCCCTCGGCCGTACCGCCAAGTCCAGCGGCGCGCCCGCGCTCGGCTCGCTGCTCCAGTCGGTCGTCTCGTTCGCCGTGGTGACCGTCTTCGCGCTCACCGACCGGACGCCCGCCGGCGACCCCACCACCCCGGTGCTCAGGCTGTTCACCTGGGGCGGCAACGTGGGCGCGCTCGGTGTGATCCTGCTGATGGCGACCGCGTCCGTGGCCGTCATCGCCTTCTTCGTACGGCGCGGCGCGGGCCGGGCGCAGGCGGGCCGGCTGCTGGCCGCCGGGCTGGCCGCGCTCGGCCTGCTGACCGTGCTGGTCTACGCGGTCAAGGACTTCGGTGTACTGGTCGGCGCCGAGGGCTCGGCGCTGAGCTGGGTGCTGCCCGGCGTCATCGGCCTGGCGGCCCTGGTCGGGCTGGTCCACGGACGCGTGCTGCGCGCCCGGCGCCCCCGGACGCACGCCCGTATCGGCCTGGGGAACGAAGCGTTCCAGTTGGAGAAGGCGGCGAGTGTGCCGTCCTCGTCGACGCCGCGTGAGGAGAGCTGACCGATGGCACACAGCGCCATGGACCCCCGGGACGCGGACGGAACGTCCACCGCCCCGGAAACGCCCGCACCCGCACCGCACCCGCTGGCCCCGCTCACCGCCGACGAGATCACCGCCGCCCGCGAAATCCTGAGCGACCAGGGCCTGGTGGCGGAGACCACCCGCTTCCCCCTCGTCCTGCTGGACGAGCCGGACCGGCACACCGTCACTGCGCACCGCCCCGGCGACCCGGTCGTCCGCCGGCTGCGCGTCACCCTGCTGGACACCGCGACAGGCGCCAGCACCGAGGCGGTCGTCGACGTGACGGCCCGCACGCTGCTCGCGCACCGTGCCCTCGACCCGGCGGCGGACGGCCAGCCGCCCATCCTCTTCGAGGAGTACGAGCGCTGCGACCAGATCGTCAAGGCCGACCCGGGCTGGCGCGAGGCCATGGCCGAGCGCGGCATCACCGACACCACCCTCGCCGTCTGCGCCCCGCTCGCCGCCGGGAACTTCGGCCGCGCCGAGGAGACCGGGCGCCGCATGCTGCGCTCGCTGACGTTCCTGCGCTGCGAGGCCACCGACAACCCGTTCGCGCACCCGGTCGGCGGCCTGGTCGCCGACGTCGACCTGACCGAGCGGCGGGTCGTACGGCTCGTGGACACCGGCGCGGTCCCGGTCCCCGCCGAATGCGGGCGCTACGAGGCCGAGTTCAACGGCCCGGCGCGCAGCGACCTCAGGCCCCTGGAGATCAGTCAGCCCGAGGGCCCCTCCTTCACCCTGGACGGACACCGCCTCACCTGGCAGAACTGGTCGCTGCGGCTGGACTTCAACGCCCGCGAGGGCCTGGTCCTGCACGAGGTCCGCGTCCGGGACGGCGACCGCGTACGGCCCGTGCTGCACCGCGCCTCGCTCGCCGAGATGGCCGTCCCGTACGCCGACCCCGGCGCGGACCGCAACTGGATCTGCTACCTGGACGTCGGCGAGTACACCCTCGGCCGCAACGCCAACGCGCTGCGGCTGGGCTGCGACTGCCTCGGCGAGATCGTGTACGTGGACGCGGTCGTCCCCGACGACCACGGGGTGCCGCAGACGCTGCCCAACGCCATCTGTATCCACGAGGAGGACCACGGCCTCCTGTGGAAGCACACCAACATGTTCGACGACTTCACCGCCGAGAGCCGCCGCTCCCGCCGTCTGGTCGTCTCGTACATCGCCACGCTCGGCAACTACGACTACGGCTTCTACTGGTACCTCTACCAGGACGGCGGCATCGAGTTCGAGGTCAAGTCGACCGGCCTGGTGCAGACCTCGGCGTCCGCGCCGGGCACCGTCTCCCCGTACGCCACCGAGATCGCCCCCGGCCTCCATGCGCCGTACCACCAGCATCTGTTCTGCGCCCGGCTGGACCCGGCGGTGGACGGCCACGCGAACACGGTGGAGGAGGTCGATGTCGTTCCGCTCCCGATGGGCCCGGACAACCCCCACGGCAACGCCTTCACCGTCCGTGCCACCGCCGTCACCGACTCCGGCGAGGCGGGGCGGCTGGCCGACCCGGCCGCCGGGCGCCGCTGGCGGATCACCAACCCGTCCGTCCGCAACCGGACCGGCCGGCCCGTCGCGTACACCCTGACCCCGCAGCCGTCCGGCCCCACCCTGCTCGCCCGGCCGGGCTCCCCGGTCGCCGCCCGGGTCGCCTACGCGACCAAACACCTGTGGATCACCCGCAGCGCCGCCGACCGCCGCTTCCCGGACGGCGACCACCCCAACCAGCATCCGGGCGGCGCGGGTGTCACCGCGTGGTCGCGCCCCGGCGAATCCCTGGAGAACACCGCCCTCACGCTCTGGCACTGTTTCGGCCCGACCCACCTGCCGCGCCTGGAGGACTGGCCGGTCATGCCGGTCGACCGCTGCGGATTCACCCTCCGGCCGACCGGCTTCTTCGACCGGAACCCGACGCTGGACCTGCCGCGCGAGAGCGGCGGGGCAGGGCACTGCCACGCCTCGGGGGCGTGAACGGCCGTCCCCGGACCCGCCCCTGCCTCCGCCCGCGGCCCCGGCCCCGACCCCGGCCCCGGCCCCAGACCCGAAAGATGACGAAAGCCTGACGTCCCGCCCGTAAGACTGGCCGGGCCCCCGGCGCGGTGCTCGAATCGAGACGTGACCCCGCACGACGACACGCCACGCCCCGGCGAAGCGCCCGCCACCGGGAAAGGCCAGGAAGGCACCGGCCGGGCGGCCGACGGACACGGCACTCCCGTCGGCCGCCGCCTGGTCCTCGGCATGCTCCTGACCGGCGCCGCGGGCATCGCCACGGCCCCGTACCTGCAACGCGCGTACGACAACTCGCTCGGCGCCGCCGCCCGGAACGACCCCACCGGCCTGACCGGACTGCTCCCGGCGGGCGGCGGCTTCCGCTACTACTCGGTGACCGCCTCCGTACCGGCCAAGGACGCCCGCACCTACCGCCTCACGGTGGACGGCCTGGTCGAACGCCCCACCACGTACCGCCTGTCCGACCTGCGCGCGCTGCCGCAGACGCGCCTGGTGCGCGACGTGCAGTGCGTGACCGGCTGGCGGGTCCCGGACACGCCCTTCACCGGCGTACGCCTGCGCCGCCTCCTGGACGCGGCAGGGGTACGGCCCGGGGCGGGAGCCGTCCGCTTCACCTGCTTCGACGGCGCGTACAGCGAGAGCCTCACGCTCGAACAGGCCCGCCGCGACGACGTACTGATCGCCCTCACCATGCAGGACAAGCCGCTGCCGCACGCACACGGCGGGCCGGTGCGGCTGTATGCCGCGCCGATGTACTTCTACAAGTCGGCGAAGTGGCTCTCCGGCATCACCGTCACCGAGCGGGTCGAGCCGGGCTACTGGGAGGAGCGCGGCTACGACGTGGACGCGTGGGTCGGCCGTTCGAACGGACGCGACGATGCGCCGACCGTCTGAGCGCGCGGCGGGCTGGGCGCAGGTGCGGGCACAGGCACAGGCCTGGGCGCAGGAGCGGGGACAGGCCCGGGCCCAGGCGCAGGCGCGGAGGCAGGCGCAGGCACAGACGCAGGCGTCGGTACGGGCGGTGGCCGGCGCGCGCGTACGCCGTTTCACGCCCGCCCAGCGCTGGGTGCACCGCGCCACCGCCACCCTCATGGCCGTCTGCGTCCTGACCGCGGGCTGCCTCTACCTGCCCTTCCTCGCCCAACTCGTCGGCCGCCGGGCGCTGATGGTCACCGTCCACGAGTGGTCCGGCCTGCTGCTGCCCGTACCACTGCTGCTCGGTTTGGCCTCACGCGCGCTGCGCACCGACCTGACCCGTCTCAACCGGTACGGGCCGCACGACCGCCGCTGGCTGCGCTCCGCGCTGCGTCGCGGGTCCGACCGGCCGGCGGGCAAGTTCAACGCGGGCCAGAAGCTCTACGCCGCCTGGCTGGCGGGCGCGGTCCTGGTCATGGCCGGAACGGGCCTGCTGATGTGGTTCACCCACCTCGCCCCGCTCCTGTGGCGCACCGGCGCGACCTTCGTCCACGACTGGCTGGCGCTGGCGGTCATCGTCGTCATCGCAGGCCACGTATGGCGGGCGTACGGCGACCCGGAAGCACGCCGGGGCATGCGGACCGGAACCGTCGACGCGGAATGGGCACGGCGGGAGCATCCGCTGTGGGAGCCGGAGGGGGAGAGGGAGTAGGAGGAGGAGAGTCGTAGGAGGTGGGGGAGTCGCAGGGGGTGGGAGAGTCGCAGGGGGTGGGGGTAGTCGTGATGTTGTCTGGGGCGGGCGGCCCCGTGAGCCTCGTCAGCGGACGACGTCGAAGACGTTCTTCTGCAGACCGTTGGCGTAGGCCTCGTGCTCGACCAGCTTCAGCTTCTGGGCGTCCTTGTCCGTGGCGCTGAAGAGCCGCTTGCCCGCCCCGAGCAGGAGCGGGAAGACGAGCAGGTGGTAACGGTCGATCAGGCCGGCGTCCGACAGGGCCTGGTTCAGGGAGAGACTGCCGTGCACGATGATCGGCCCGCCCTCGGTCTCCTTCAGCGCGGCGACGTCGTCCAGCGAGCGCAGGATGGTCGTCTCGCCCCAGTTCGACACCAGGTCGTCCTCGGTGAGTCTGGTGGAGACGACGTACTTCGGCATCACCTTGTAACCGACGAAGTCCTCCATGTCCGGCCACACCGGGCTGAACGCCTCATAGCTGACCCGGCCCAACAGCATCGCGGTGGCTTCCTGCTGCTCCCGGCCCTTGATGCCGAACGCCTCGGGGAGGAACTCGACGTCCTTGAAGGTCCATCCGGAGTTCCGGTAACCGGGCTCGCCACCCGGAGCCTCCGCGACGCCGTCGAGTGAGATGAAAGCAGTGCTGATCAGAGTACGCATCCAGGGTCTCCTACCTGTCTCGTGGCCGGGTCTCGGCAGGCTCGGCCGGTGCACGCCGCGCCGGCTTCACGGCTGTAGTAGACCAGCCACCACTGACATCGCGGATCGCGGAGCAACTCATCGCCCGTCGCCGTCCGCCCGTCGCCGTTCGCCCGTCGCCGTCCGGCCGTCGCCGTCCGCCCGTCGCCCGTCCGACCGGCGGCTCGAACGCGACCGCCTACGTCTCCTCCGCCCGGTCCAGAGCGGTCGGCTCCCATGCACGCCGCAGTTGCGCGCGCAGCAGCGGCAGCGGGCTGTCGTCGCGGCCGCCGAGCCGGTCGGAGAGGAGCGTCAGTGTGTCGCAGCGGGCCAGTTGCAGCGCGCGGGCGCAGGCGCCGCGGTCGAATCCGGCGGCCGTCGCGACGCGTACGGCCGCCACGGCACCGACCGAGATCGCGAGCCCGGCGACATCCTCGGCGGCGTCCCCGGTCACCGCGTCCGTCCAGTCCAGTACGCCGCTGATCCGGCCGTCGTCGGACACGAGCAGGTGCTCGCCCTTGAGGTCGTTGTGCACCAGGGTGGCCGGTCCCGCCGCGGCCTCCGCTCCCCGTACGTGCAGCCTCGGCAGCCACGCGGCGTCGAACTCACCGCGCGCCGCGACGGTTTCCGCCGCCGTCGCGGCCCGGCGCAGCAGTCCGGGCATGTTGCGCGGCGCCTCCGGCGGTACGCCCAGCGCCTCGGCGTCCGCCACCGGGAGCCGCGCGAGCGCGACGAGCATCCGTACGAGGTCCTCCTCGCCCGTCGCCGGAACCGGGCGCAGCTCGGCGGAGACCCCGTCCAGCCGGGTGTCGAGGGTGAACGCGCGCCCCCGCACCCAGTCCCCGCTCGCGACGCTCTCCGGCACGGGAACGCCGGTCCGCTCGCCGACCAGCTCGCGCAGCGCCAGTTCCCGGCGCAGGCGCTCCGATCCGCCGGAGTCGAGCGCGCACCGCACCACATGGTCCGGGCCCACCCACCAGGACGCGTGGTCGCCGCCTTCACCGATGGGCCGGATGTCCGCGGCACGCACCCCGGGCACGACGTCCTGGACCAGCCGGGCCACTTCTGCCGCGTCCGGCAGGCGTTCCTCCGTCATGATCACCATCATGCCGCAGTCCGCCGCCGCGATGGCGTGACGGCAGGCCGGTACCGCCGCACGGGTGCGCTGACCCGCTGTTCGCCCGCCGGTCGCCCGCCGTTCATCCGCCGGGGAGTTCGACCTCGAACCGGCAGCCGCGCTCCGTGTTGCGCACCGTGGCACGCCCCGCGTGCGCCTCGACGATGCCGCGGACTATCGCCAGGCCCAGCCCCGCGCCGCTCCCGCCGTCCGCGCGCGGCGTACGGGCGGGCGCGCCGCGCCAGCCGGTGTCGAAGACGCGCGGCAGGTCGGCCTCCGGGATGCCGCCGCAGCCGTCCTCCACCGCGAGCACCACCCGGGCGCCGATCTGCCGCGCCGCAACCGCGACCGTGCCGCCGTCCGGCGTCGCCCGGATCGCGTTGACCAGCAGATTGCCCAGCACCCGGGTGATCTGCTGCGCGTCCACCCGGACCGGCACGGCCGCCACCCCGCCGTCCACCAGGCGCACCCCGCCCGCGGCGGCCAGCGGCCGGGCGCCCGCGAGCGCGTCGTCCACCAGGTCGTACACCGACACCCGGGACGGCGTCAGGGTCAGCGCCCCCGCCTGGATACGGGACAGCTCGAAGAGGTCGTCGACCATACCGGCCAGCCGGTCCACCTCCACCCGGATACGGGCGTGATAGCGGGCCGCGTCCGGGCCGCGTACCACGCCGTCCTCCAGGGCCTCGGCCATCGCCCGCAGGCCCGCCAGCGGCGTGCGCAGGTCGTGGGAGATGCCCGCGATCAGGTCGCGCCGCGCGGCGTCCAGCGCGCGCTCGCGGTCCCGGGCCCGTGCCAGCCGGGCACTGGTCTCCTCCAACGCCGCGGCCAGCGTCGCCAGTTCGGCCGTCGGCGGATCGGCGGGCGCGGCGAACCCGCCCTCGCTGCCGACCGTACGCGCCGCGTCCGCCAGCTGCCGGCTCCCCGCGGCGATCCGGCGGCCGAACAGCAGCGCGGCGGCCAGCGAGACCAGCCCGGAGGCGGCGACCACGGCCATCACCACACCGAGGTCGTGCGCCGAAAGGAACATCGCCTGGGCGACGGCGACCGTTCCGGCCGCCATCGTGACGACCGCCAGGGCCCCCGCCGCGAACAGCGACAGCGCGACGGATCGGCGGCGCAGCACCCGCACGGCAGCGGCGGCCGGCAGCCCGGCCGCCACGGCGCCGAGGGCGGCCAGCGCGACGATGACGAGGAAGTCGTTCATGGGCGGGGGGTTTCGGCGGGAGCGGGCGGGGCGTCCGGGGCCGCGCCGTCGTCGTCCATACCGCCCGCCGGGTCGAAGCGGTACCCGGCGCCCCACACCGTGACGATCAGCCGCGGTGCCGCCGGATCGTCCTCGATCTTCTCGCGCAGCCGCCGCACGTGCACGGTCACCGTGGACAGATCGCCGAACTCCCAGCCCCAGACCTGGTGCAGCAGGTCCTCCCGGGCGAACACCCGCCCCGGATTGCCCATCAGGAAGAGCAGCAGGTCGAACTCGCGGGTGGTCAGGGACAGCGGACGTCCGGCCCGTACGGCGTGCCGGGCGGCGGGGTCGGCGGTCAGGTCGCCGGCCCGTACGGGCGGGACCGGGGTGGCGGCGGGCGGGGCGGCCTCCGCGCGGCGCAGCACCGACCCGATGCGCAGCACCAGTTCACGGGGGCTGAACGGCTTGGTCACGTAGTCGTCGGCGCCCAGCTCCAGGCCCAGGATGCGGTCCGGGGCCTCGCCGCGGGCGGTGAGCATCACGACGGGAACGGGGGTGGGTACAGGGGCGGGGGCGGGCCCGGGAGCCGCGGTGTGCGCGCCGCGCAGTCGGCGGCACACCTCCAGGCCGTCGAGGCCCGGCAGCATCAGGTCCAGCACCACCAGGTGCGGCCGGAAGGAGGCGGCCCGGTCGAGGGCCGCCCAGCCGTCGGTGACGTGCTCGGTCAGATAGCCGGCGCGCGTCAGGTAGCCGGTGACGACCTCGGCGACGGTCGGGTCGTCCTCGACGACGAGGACGCGCCGGGGCGGTGCGGCGGGCACCGGGCCGGGCGGCGGGGCGGCGGGCGGGGTGGTTCGGCTCACGGGATCAGCGTGCCATCGCGGCCGCCGCCGGGAGGTCGGCGGCGCCGAAGGAGACGGAGAAGCGGTGGCACCAGATCACCACGCTGCGGAAGGCGGCGGGGTCGGTGCCGGCCGGCACGGCGTAGTTCTGCTTGCCGAGGTTGCCCTTGAGCTTGCCCAGTTCCACGGCGCCCGCACCGAGCCCGCGCTCGGCGTCGGCGGCGCTGCGGTGCGACAGGTAGACCCGTACGTCCGGCCCTTCGGACGTCCTGAGGTCTTCCAGCCGCACCACGCGGCCGCCGTCCGCGAGGCCCAGCGTGCGGGCGGTGCCGCTGGTGGCGTGCTCGTGGGAGACGAAGGAGCCATCGGCCGCCGGCTTGTCCATGCCGTCCGCGTCGCGCGTCTTTTCCGTGGGGGAGGAGGTGGCGGACGGTACGGCCTCGTCCACCGTCGTGTTCGTGAGGGCCTTCCACGGCTGGAAGAGGTAGAGCGCGACGGCCGCGACGGCAACGGCCACGAGGAGGGCGGGGACGACGACGGCGCGGCGCAGCAGCGGCGAGCGGCGGGGTGCGAGGGGTTCCATGCGTCCAGCCAAGCGCGCGGAGCGGGCGGGCGGGGCACGTGGAGCCGGCCCGTAAGACTCCGGTAATTCTGCGGGGCCGCCATGCGGTCACCTGGGTGGCGGGCTTTCGTCGCCAGCGGACCGAAGCCCCCGCCGCCCCGGAACAGCCGTTGAGCCCCCGCCGCTGCCGGGCCAGCCGTTCAGCCCCGCCGCTGCCGGGCCAGCCGTTCAGCCCCGCCGCCCCCGGGCCAGCCGTTCAGCCCTCCAACGCCTCCCGCACCCGCCGCGACACGGTGAACGCGTACAGGTCCAGTACGCCGGGCGGCTCCGCGAGGCCGGGGCCGCCGGCGCGTATCCAGGCGGCCACGTCGTCCAGCGCCGCGTCGTCGTTGACCAGCCCGAGCCACACCGGGCGTCCGCCCGCCGCGCGGCCCGCGCGGGACGGCTGGACCACCACGACGTTGGCCTGGTCGCAGACGTCCAGGCACTCCGAGGCGCGGACCTCCGCCGCGCCCGCCAGCGCGGCCCGCAGCCGCGGGATCTGCGCCGCGTGGTCCACGCCCGGGATCTTGCGCGGGTCGCCGCAGCAGCAGCCGCGGCAGACGGTGACGCGGCAGGGGGCTTCGGCGGGCTGGCGGCCGGCACGCTTGTTGATCATTCGGCCCATGCTACGCGGGGTAGGTATCGCCCCCATGACCCTCACCACACGTTCCGGCCCGGCGATACCGGGTCCCCGGGGAGTACCGTTCCTGGGCTCGATGTTCGACCTGCGGCGCAGCACGCTCGACACGTTCACGCGCGCCCGCCGCGACCACGGCGACGTGGTGCGCTTCACGGCCGGCCCGCCCGGCCTGCGCAGCGTCTTCTACGGGGTGTTCTCGCCCGAGGGCAGCCAGCGGATCCTCGCCTCCGAGGCCGCCAACTTCCGCAAGGACCACCCGTTCTACGAAGAGGTCCGGCAGTCCTTCGGCAACGGCCTGCTGACCAGCCAGGACGCCGACTACCTGCGGCAGCGGCGCATCGTGCAGCCGCTGTTCACCAAGCGCCGGGTGGACGGCTACGCGTCGGCCGTGGCGGCGGAGGCCCGGGCGGTCGCCGAGCGCTGGCGGACCGCGCCCGGCGGCACGGTCGACCTGGTGGGCGAGATGAACCGGCTCGCGCTGCGCACGGTCTCCCGCATCCTGTTCGGCACGGACGTGGAGGCCGCGGTCGCCACCGTGCACCGCTGCTTCCCGGTGATCAACTCGTACGTCGTACGGCGTGGCTTCTCGCCCCGCAACCCGCCGCGCCACTGGCCCACCCCCGCCAACCGCCGGGCCGCCGCCGCGACGGCCGAACTGCACGCGGTCTGCGACCGGATCGTGGCCGGGCGGCGGGCCGCCGGCGAACCGGGCGACGGCACCGACCTGCTGTCCCTGCTCACCCGCGCGGGCAACGCGGCGGACGGCGGCCTGGACGCCGCCGAGGTCCGCGACCAGGTCCTGGTCTTCCTGCTCGCCGGACACGAGACGACCGCGACCTCGCTGGCCTTCACCCTCCACCTGCTCGCCCGGCACCCGGAGGAACAGGCGCTGGTACGGGAGGAGGTCGACGCCGTACTGGGGGACCGGGAGCCGGAGGCCGCCGACCTGGAGCGGCTGCCGCGGCTGACGATGGCCCTCAAGGAGGCCATGCGGCTCTACCCGGCGGCGCCCGTGGTGAGCCGGCGCGGCGTCGCGGCCACCGAGATCGGCGGCCACCGGATACCGGACGGCGCCGACGTGATCGTCTCGCCGTGGGTGACCCACCGGCACCCCGGCCTGTGGGAGGACCCGGAGCGCTTCGACCCGCGGCGGTTCACGCCGGAGCGGGAGGCGGCGCGCCACCGCTACGCGTGGTTCCCGTTCGGCGGCGGCCCCCGGGCGTGCATCGGGCAGCACTTCTCGATGCTGGAGTCGGTGCTGGCGGCGGCGGTACTGCTGCGCTCGTACGAGCTGACGGCCGTCGACCGGGAGGTCCCGCTCACCGCGGGGATCACGTTGCAGGCGGCGGGGCCGGGGCGGGTGCGACTGCGGTCGCGGGCACGGTCCCGGTCCCGGGAGGCGGGCTGAGGCCGGAGCCGGGGCCGGGCGGAGGGGCGGAGCCGGAGCGGAGGGGCCGGGGACCGAGCGGCGCGGCCGACGGTTTGGTCCGGAGCGGAGGGGCACCATCGCCCCTCCACCACCAAACGCAACGAAAATAGCGTTTGCGTTTTGGCGGCGGTGCCCGTACCGTTCTTCTCGGCCCCATTGCCGTCGACAGGAGAAGGCCGTTGCTCGTCTGAGGTCATGAGACACCACGCCCGCGGCGTGAGGTGCGAGACGCGCGAAGAGCGCGCCCGGCACCCGCTGTGCGGCCCTGTCCACGACCTCGGCGATCCGCGATGTCCGGCCCGCCCTCCGCCCGGCTCCACCGTTCCCGCGACGGTTCCCGTGACGCCGGTCCGGCTCTCCCGTGGACCTCCCGTGGTGTCTCCCGCGCCGCCCCCGTACCTTCGCGCGCACCGAGGAGACCCGTATGACCACCTCTTCCACCTCTTCCAGTTCCTCCAGCTCTTCCGCCCCTTCCGCCACCTCCGGCGCCATCGTCTGCGCCGGTCTCGGCTTCGCGTGGCCCGACGGCACCCCCGTCCTGGAGGACTTCGACCTGACCGTCGGCCCCGGGCGCACCGGCCTCGTCGGCCTCAACGGAGCGGGGAAATCGACCCTGTTGAAGCTTTTCGCCGGGGAACTGCACCCCGTCGAGGGGACCGTGAAGGTGACCGGCGAGATCGGCTACCTGCCGCAGAACGCCGCCCTGGACACCAGGACGCGGGTGGACGCGGCCCTCGGCATCGCCGGGACCCGCGCCGCTTTGCACGCCATCGAGAACGGCGACGTCAGCGAGGCCAACTTCACCGCCGTGGGCGACGACTGGGACGTCGAGGAGCGCGCCCGCGCCGCTCTCGACCAGCTCGGCCTGCACGCCATCGACCTCGACCGCACCGTCGGCGAGGTCTCCGGCGGCGAGTCCGTCCTGCTGCGGCTGGCCGCGCTGCTGCTGCGCCGTCCGGACGTGCTCCTGCTGGACGAGCCGACCAACAACCTGGACCTGGCCGCCCGCCGCCGGCTCTACGCCGCGGTGGACGGCTGGTCCGGCGCCCTGGTCGTGGTCAGCCACGACCGGGAACTGCTCGACCGGGTGGACCGCATCGCCGACCTGCGCGGCGGCGAGGTCCACTGGTACGGCGGCAACTTCACCGCGTACGAACAGGCGCTCGCCGTCGAGCAGGAAGCGGCCGAGCGCATGCTGCGCGTCGCCGAGGCCGACGTGGCGCGGCAGCGGCGCGAACTGAGCGAGGCACAGCTGAAGTTGGCGCGCCGGGTCCGCTACGGCAACAAGATGTACGCCCAGAAGCGCGAGCCGAAGATCGTCATGAACAGCCGCAAGGCCGCGGCCCAGGTCTCCGCCGGCAAGCACCGCGCCATGCACGCCGACAGGCTCAAGGAGGCCAGGGAACGGCTCGGCGAGGCCGCCGAAGCGGTACGGGACGACGACGAGATCCGCGTCGACCTGCCGCGCACCGCGGTGCCGCCGGGCCGCGAGGTACTGACCGTACGAGGGCTGCGGGCACGCTACGGTGCGTACGCGGACCTCGACCTGCGCGGCCCCGAACGGATCGCGCTGACCGGGCGCAACGGCTCCGGCAAGACCACGCTGCTGCGGACGCTCGCGGGCGAGATCCCGCCCGCGGAGGGCACGGCGGAGATCCACGTGCCGCACCGCTACCTGCCGCAGCGGCTCGATGTCCTCGACGACGGGCTGACCGTCGCCGAGAACGTCGCACGGTTCGCCCCGGACGCCACGCACAACGCGGTACGGGCCCGCCTGGCGCGGTTCCTGTTCAAGGGCGCCCGCGCCGACCGGCGGGCGGGCACGCTCTCCGGGGGCGAGCGCTTCCGGGCCGCCCTCGCGGCGCTGATGCTGGCCGAGCCCGCGCCCCAGCTCCTGATGCTGGACGAGCCGACGAACAACCTGGACATGGCGTCGGTCCGCCAGCTGGTCACGGCGCTGGAGTCCTATCAGGGCGCACTGATCGTGGTCAGCCACGACCTGGCGTTCCTCCGGGAGATCGGTATCACCCGCTGGCTCGCCCTGGACGGCGAACTGACCGACACCGAACCGATGTAGTGCCGGCCGGGCGGCGTACGGCGCGCGACCCGCGCCGTACGCCGCCCCTCACCCCTGCGGGAACAGCGCCAGCGTCCCGGCGCACTGCGAGTGCAGCGGCGACGGCAGCGCGCCGGGCGCGAACCAGCCCAGCTCGTCGAACTTGTGCGGCTCCCCGATCCGCACCTCCTCCGGGCGCACCCGGACCGCGAAGACCACGGCGACCCAGTGCGACTCCACCGGCTCGCCGCGCAGCACATTGCGCACCCCGAGCTGCGTGATCTCCAGCGGCGTCGCGCGGTACTCCTCGTACACCTCACGCGTCACGGCCGCCTCGAAGCTCTCACCGAACTCCAGCGCCCCGGCACCGCAGTCCCACGTCCCCGGCTCGTCCCGGGCCCCCGCGCCCCGCCGCGCGAGCAGCACCTTCCCGCCGCCGTCGTGACACAAGAACACACACGAAACCCGCGGCCCTCCCGCAAACCCCGCCATCGCCGCCTCCCCTTTCCCTACCCGACCCCTCAGAAGTGCCTACCCGACCCGTCAGAACTGCCTACCCGCCCCCTCAAAAGTGCCGCGACAACTCCGCGAACCTCTCCAGCCGCAGCACCTTCTCATCGGCCGGGTCGAGTACGCCGTGTTCCAGCACCCATGTGTTGTCGTTCGGGATGAAGACCGCGTTCAGGCCCGCTTCCCGGGTCGGCAGAATGTCCGACTTCGGGGAATTGCCGATCATCCAGGTGGCCGACGGCGCGAGCGCGTACATCCGCACCAGCTCCTGATAGGTCCCCACATTCTTCTCCGGCACGATGCGTACGTCACGGAAGTGGTGCGCCAGCCGCGACACCTCCACCTTCCGGCGCTGCTCCGCCGCGTCGCCCTTGGTCAGCATCAGCAGCTGGTGCCGCCCGGCCAGCTCCGCCAGCGTCTCGGCGACCCCCGGGATCAGCTCCACCTCGTCCGCCTCGAAGGCCCGCGCCCAGCCCGCGATCCGGGCCAGCTCCGCCTCGTCGGCCGCCCGCCGCCGCACCCGCCGCACACACTCGCCGAGGCTGCGCAGGAACACCTTGCTGCCGTAGCCGTGCACCGCGGCGTTGGCCGCCTCGATCTCGTCCAGCAGCGCCCGTACGCCGTCCCGGCCCAGCTCCGGATGGTCCAGCCAGGTCAGGAACTCCTCGATGACCCGCTCGAAGATCACGTTGTTCTCCCACAACGTGTCGTCGGCGTCAAAGACCAGCACCTGCCGCGCCCGGCGCACCCCGCCGCCCACTGCGCTCACACCGTTCTCCTCGTCCGCTCCGTCGTCCGCCCCGGGCCGGGGTACCCGGCCCCGCGCACCCTACTGACCCGGCGGACGCGGTCGCACGGCAATTGTCCGGCGGCCCGCCCGCCCGCGGCGCCTGCACCGCCACCGGGCACAATGGCGCCATGTCGACAGAGCACGACGGCCCGCCCGCACCCGGCGGCCGGCACCCGGTCCCGGACGCCACCGCTTACCTGGCCGGCTGGTGGACCATCGACCGCACCGTGCTCGACATCCGTACGGATACGCAGGGCACCTTCCACGGCACCGCCCACTTCCGCCCGGAAGACCCCGACGGCGGCACCACCCTCCTGCACGTCGAAGAGGGCCACCTGACCTGGAACGGCACCACCACCCCCGCCACCCGCACCCTCCGCCTCCACCCCCACCCCGACGGCACCGCCACCATCACCTTCACCGACGGCCGCCCCTTCCACGACCTGAACCTCCACTCCGGCCACTGGACCACCCACCACCCCTGCGCCGCCGACCTCTACCGGGGCGAATTCACGGTCGTCTCGGAAGGGGAGTGGCACCTGACGTGGAGGGTGGCCGGCCCGGCGAAGGACCAGCTGCTGCGGTCGGTGTATCGGAGGACGGGGCGCCGGGCGGGCTGACGGCGAGCTGTGTGCGCCACTACGAGGCCGGCGTGGCACAGCAGCCGAAAACGGTTCGCCCCGGCCCACGAGCGCCCCCTACCGTCCCAACCGTGACGCCTCCAGCCGCCCCCGAGCCCGCCGGTCTCGAACCCTCCGCCCCCAAAGCCATGGTCCGTCGGGGCTATGACGCCGTTTCCTACGTCTACCGTGCCGATGACGCCGGAGACGACACCTACGCGCCCTGGATCGCCGCTCTGTTGGGGCGGTTGCCGGACGGGGCGGATGTGCTTGATCTTGGATGCGGGTGTGGTGTGCCAGTTGCGCGGGCATTGAGCGCTGCCGGGCATGCCGTTACGGGGGTGGACCTGAGCGAGGTGCAGGTGAGGCGGGCTCGTGGGCTCGTGCCGCGTGCCACGTTTCATCGCGCCGATGCGATGGACATCGACTTCCCCGCCGCTTCCTTCGACGCGGTCGTCTGTCTCTACATGCTGATCCATCTGCCGCTCGCCGAGCAGCCGGTACTGCTGTCCCGCGTCGCCCGGTGGCTGCGCCCCGGTGGCACCGCGTTGGTCATCGCCGGGGACGGCGCCTGGACCGGGACCGAGGAGGACTGGCTCGGGGGTGGGGCTCCGATGTGGTGGAGCCATCCCGGCCGGGAGACGTACCGGGAGTGGATCACTGCGGCCGGGCTCTCCGTGGAAGGGGAGGAGTTCGTGGCGGAGGGGGACGGCGGGCATGTGTTGTTCTGGGTGGGGAAGGGCGGTGCGGCGGAGGAAACGGGCTGAGGCGGGTCATCGGGTGGTGCCCCAGTCCTCCGGGTCCAGGAGGGCTGCCATTCGGTCCAGGGTCCGGTCGCTCATGTTGGGGCGCAGGGGGAGGCAGACGGCGTGCCGGATGAGGTGTGCTGCGGTGCGGGCGCCCTGGGGGCGGTCGGGCGGGGCGGGTACGGCGCCGAGGGAG
This sequence comes from Streptomyces albofaciens JCM 4342, assembly GCF_008634025.1. NCBI lineage: Bacteria > Bacillati > Actinomycetota > Actinomycetes > Kitasatosporales > Streptomycetaceae > Streptomyces > Streptomyces albofaciens. The sequence goes on from NZ_PDCM01000001.1 coordinate 3,026,161, forward strand.
GTCGGGCGGGCCGCGTCGAAGCCCGCGGAGCGCAGCCGGGCGGTGGTCGCGTCGGGGTCGGGGGTGGGGACGGCGCAGAGCCAGTACGTGTGCACGGGGGCGGCCGCGCCGTAGACCAGGGACGGGTCGGGCAGGCGGGTCACCAGCCGTCGTGCCACCTCCGCCCGTTCGGCCACCGCCCGCGCGGTGTCCGGGGCGCGCAGCCGCCGGTCCAGGAGGTCCAGCAGTGCGGGGCCGGGGCGCTGCCGGATCGCCGGGATGAGGTCCGCACCGGCGAAGGCGCCGACCGTGTTCTGGAGGCCGCTCGCGTGGTCGTGACCCAGTGCGCCGGCGGCGGCCACCAGGCCGGTGTAGACCGGCCGTGTGGTGAGCAGTGCGAGTAAGGCGTACTTGGCAACCCGGCGGGCCTGCGCGTCCCGTGTCTGCACCGGCCACTCCCGGTGCAGCGCGCGCATCGCCGCCAGCAGACCCGGATTCCGTACGACGGCCACCGCGCCGCCCAGCGCCGTGGCGGTCTTGAGCGGGCCGAAGCTGAACAGTGACACGTCGGCCTCCGGACTGCCGCGGAAACCGGGCCCGCTGTACGCCTGGGCGCAGTCCTCGATCAGCAGCCAGCCGCGCCGGGCGGCCAGTTCCGCCAGCGGGCCCAGTGGGGACCGGGTGCCGAAGAGGTGGGCGACGACGACGGCGCGTGTGCGCTCGGTGGCGGCTGCCGCCCACCGCTCGGCGGTGGGCAGGAGCGTGTCCGCGTTGAGGTCCACCGGCACCGGCACCAGGCCGTGTTCCGTGACGATGCGCCACATGTCGGGAATCGTGACGGCGGACATCAGCACCTCGCTGCCGCGTGGCAGCGAGGCGGCGGTCAGGGCCAGGTCGAGCGCGCTGCGTACGGACAGGGTGGCCAGGCAGGGGGAGGGGGTGGGGTCGCCTTCGCCGGCCGGCGGCCGGTCCGCGCCACCCGTCGCCCACATGCCACCCGTGGCCCGTACGTCCTCCGTCGCCCGTACGCCCCCCTCCGCGAACCGCCGTTCCACGGTCGCCGCCCACCGGTCGGCGTCGCCGTCGCGCCCGCAGGCCACCATCCCGTACACGAGATCCGGCCAGCCGATGTCGAAGTTCCTCGGTGGATACACCGCACACCTCCTCACCGGTACGGACGCACGGCGACGCCCCGTGCCTGACCCACCGCGGCCCGTGTTCCCGCGGTGGGCATCTGTTCGGGCGCGGCCGGGTAGGGAGGCCGCTGTGACTACTGAGGACAGTGCTCCGACCGACGCCATGCTCCGCGCCAATCAGGCGAACTGGGACGCCCGTACCCCGGTGCACGTGGCCAGCGCCTTCTACGGCCTGGACGGCTCGCGTACCGCCGACGACTGGTTCGCCCCGTTCGAGTGGGACGACCTCGGGCCCCTGGCGGGCCGGGACGTGCTCCATCTCCAGTGCCACCTGGGTACCGAGACGCAGGCGTTCGCCGAGCGGGGCGCGGCGCACACCGTCGGCCTGGACTTCTCGGGCGCGGCGCTGGAGCAGGCGCGGCGGCTGGCGGCGGACAGCGGGCGGGACGTCGAGTTCGTCCAGGCGGATGTGCACGAGGCGGCCGAGGCCTTGGGCGGTCGTCGTTTCGACGTGGTCTACACGGGTAAGGGCGCGCTCTGTTACCTGCCCGACCTGTCCCGGTGGGCCCAGGTGATCGCCGGGCTGCTGCGGCCGGGCGGCATGCTGTACGTGGTGGAGTTCCACCCGTTGCTGAACTCCCTGGGTGCTGTTCCCGACCCGGACCGTGCGCCGGGCGGTGAGCAGCTGGTGCTCGCGCACGACTACCTGGCCGGCCGGGGCGCCATCCGCAGCGACTCGCCGTACACCTACACCGACGGGCCGCCCGTCGAGGGCGCGACGACCAGTTACGAGTGGCGGCACGGCCTGGGGGAGACGGTCGGCGCGCTGGTCGGCGCGGGGCTGACGGTGGATCTGCTGCGTGAGACGGACCTGCTGCCCTGGAAGCGCTTCGAGACGATGGAGCAGGCGGAGAACGGCTGGTGGCGGCTGCCGCCGGAGGAGCCGCGCATCCCGTTGCTGTTCGCGTTGCGGGCGGTCAAAGCCTGAGGGGGCGCGGCGTACGGTGTGATGCCGTCCGGAAGCGGAATCCGCGGGGATGGGGCGGTGGGCCCGCGCCCCATCCCTCCAGCAGCGGGGATACGGTTCCGGCCAGCCGCCGCGCGCTTCAAGCCGGAATGTCCCGGGCCGCATTGCACCGACAATCATCCCATGATCCGGTGGATCGGGTCCGCCGGACGCCACCCACCGGGCGCCGCCGTCCGCTCACCACGGGAAAGATTGTACGAACCGGCACAAACAGTCAGAAAGGCGACTCAGTATGCGCGACGTCGATGCCGTACTCGGCACGCCCTGGCACGAACTGCCCTCCGCCGACGCCGTCGTGGCGGCGGCCATGGAGTGGCACTTCGACCCCGCCACCGGCTCCCGGTTCTGGGTGGAGCGCGCCGCCTCGCTGCCCTTCGACCCGCGCAAGGACATCACCACCGTCGCCGACCTGGACCGCTTCCCCGACGTCAGCGGCGAATGGCGGGACATACCGGTCGAGGACCTGCTGCCCGCGGGCCTGCGCGGCCTCGGCCGGCCGCCCGCCGTCTGGGAGAGCGGCGGCACCACCGGCGCGCCCAAGCGCACCGTCGACCTCGGCCAGTGGGCCCGCAACACCCGCTGGTGGTCGGACGTCCTCGACCAGCACGGCTTCCCCGCGCACGACGGCAACCTGCTCTTCCTCGGCCCCACCGGACCGCACGTCGTCGCCGAGGCGCTGCGTGAACTCGCCCGGCTGCGCGGCGCGGTGTTCTTCCCGGTCGACTTCGACCCGCGCTGGGTGCGCCGGTGCCTGCGGGACGGCCACACCGACCTCGCCCGGCACTACGTCGACCACCTCCTCGACCAGGCCGAGCGGGTGCTCGCCTCGCAGCACGTCTCCCTGCTGTACGCGACACCGCCCCTCCTGGAGGCGATCGCCGAACGCCCGCGCCTGGCCGGGCTCGTCCGCGACCAGGTGCGCGGGATCATGTGGGGCGGCACCTCGATGGACCCCGAGACGCTGCGGCTGCTGTCCGGAGAGGTCTTCCCCGGCGCGGTCCTCAGCGGTCTGTACGGCAACACGATGATGGGCGGGGCGCCACAGCGGCCCGCCGTTCCCGGTGACACCCATGCGTGCGTCTTCCAGCCCTTCCACCCGTACGTGCACCTGTCCCTGCTCGACCCGGAGGACCCGTCGCGCGAGGTGGCGTACGGCGAGCGCGGCCGGGTGTGCATGCGCCAGCTGAGCCCGGAGGTGCTGCTGCCGTACGTCCTCGAACGGGACACCGCGGTCCGGGTCGCGCCGGTGGCGGGCTACTCGGGCGACGGGGTGGCCGACGTGCGGCCCTTCACCGACGGCGGCGCGAAGATCATCGAGGGGGTGTACTGAGATGGCGGGCGACACGGCGGCCGCTCCGGACGGCACCGGCTGCGCCATCGACGTCGAGCGGGCCACGGGACCGTACCGCTCCGCCAACCGCACCCCCCTCACCGACGTCACCGGCCGCCCGGTCGGCGAACTCTCCCTCGCGCCGCCGCTGCTGATCCGCCAGGTGATGGACGAGATGCGCGCCGCGCCCGGACAGGCGGCGGACGACCGCCTCGCGGCCCTCGCACGGGCGGGGGAGTTGTTCGCCACGGCGACCCTGGAGGGCGAGACCCCCGGCACGTACTGCCGCCGCCAGGCGCTGGTCTCCGGGCTGCCCGTCGCCGTCGCCCGCCGCACCCTGGACCGGGTGGCGCGGGCCGGGCGGGCCGCGGCGGACTCCCTGGCCGCGCAGCGCCCCTCCGGGGCCGTACCGCTCGGGGACCTGTCCTTCGGCGATCTGGCCGCCGCGGGGCGGACGAGCGCCGGTGCGGCCGTGGCGTGGGTACGCAAGGGCGACGTCCTCGGCGTCCTGGCGCCCGGCAATCACCCGGCCACCCACGTGGAGTGGCTGGGCGCCCTCGCCCTGGGATACCGGGTGGCCGTACGCCCCTCCCAGCGTGACCCGTTCACCCCGCGACGGCTCGTCCGGGCCCTGCGGGAGGCCGGCCTCGCGCCCGGGTACGTGGCGCTGCTGCCGACCACCCACGAGCACGCGGAAGCCCTCGTGGACCGGGCCGACCTCGGCCTGGTCTACGGCGGTGACCCCGTCGTCGCCCGCTACGCCGGCAGCCGGCGGGTGCTGGCGCAAGGCCCCGGCCGCTCGAAGGTCCTGCTCACCCGGGACGTGTCCTGGCGGTCCCACCTGGACACCGTCGCCGACTCGGTCGCCGCCGACGCCGGGGTGCAGTGCCTCAACGCAAGTGCCGTCCTGTGCGAGGACGACGCGCCGGGCCTCGCTCACACCCTGGCCGAACGGCTCGCCCGCCTCCCGCTGCTGGCGCCGGACCACCCCGACGCGGCCCTGCCCGTACGGCCGCTCGGCGAGGCCCGGCGCCTCGCCGAGCAGCTGCACGAGAGCGTCGGCCCACGGTCGGCGGGGGCGGGCGAGGACCCCGCAGAACGGTTCCCCGGCGAACGGTTCCTCGCCGACCTGGGCGACGGCAGTGCCGTCCTGCGGCCGGTCGTGGTCCCGCTCGACAGCCCGGAGGACCCGCGGTTCGGCGTCGAACTGCCCCTGCCGTACGCGGCCGTGGCGCCCTGGGGCCCCGGGCTGCGCCCCGCCGCGTTCGGCCGGACCCTGGCCCTCACCGTGCTGAGCGAGGACGCGGACCTGGTACGCGAGTGCGTGGCGAGCCCGCTGATCCGCAACACCCACTGGGGCGCCGTGCCCACCCACTGGTCCCGCCCGGGCCTGCCGCACGACGGGGCCCTGGCCGAGTTCCTGATGGAGTCCAAGACCTTCGCCGGGGAGGCGGCGCTGCGCGGGCCGGTGCGGTGACGCGCGCCGTCACGGTATGCGGGACACCGCGGGAAAGCGGGCGGCCGGGCGGCCCCTTTGCCTTTGCCGGGACACCAACCCGCTTGTGTCAAGGCCACCTTCGGCATTCCACGGGCGAGTTCCGGGTGGGTAGGGTTTCGGGTATGGTCCTTTCCGGGTTTCCGCGGCTTCCGCTTCGTTCCGTGCTCTTCGCCGACGGAGTTTTCGGCCTTCTCGAAGGCAAGACGGCGCAAGGGGTGCTGCGGCACAGCACCGTTCTCGAAGCCGTGGCGGTCGTCGACCGCCTGCACACCTCCGACAGCACCGCGTCCGTGGTGCCCGGCACCGATGTCCCGGTCGTCTCCTCACTGGAGGAGGCGCTGCGCTTCCAGCCGGAAGCGCTGGTCATCGCGATGACCGAGTCCGACCACGTCGAGGTGGTGGACGGTGAGGTGAAGCACGCGCCGCGGCAGCCCGGAGACCTCCCGGAATTCTGGTGGGAGCAGATCGCCACCGCCGTACGCAACGGCCTGCACGTCATTTCCTGCCTCCACCTCCAGCTGCGCCACACGGAATTCGCCGAAAAGACGGCGGACGGCCAACAACTGGTCGATGTCCGCCGCCCGTACGACGAGTTGCCGAAGTATTCCGGCCGTCTCCGGCGGTCCCGCGCCAAACTGGTGCACGTGGCGGGCAGCGACTGTGTCGTGGGAAAGCGGACCGTCGCCCTCCAATTGCACCGGGAGGCACGGGCGCGCGGTATCGACGCCGGATACGTGGGCACCGGCCAGACCTGCCTGCTGGCCGGCTGCACGGAAGGCGCGATCATCGACCGCACCCCCGTCTTCCAGGCGGCCGGGCTCGTCGAACACCTGGTGCAGCGCGCCGACCCCCGGCACGACCTGCTGATCATCAAGGGCCAGGCGTCCGTGCTGCACCCGGCCTTCGGCGGCCTGGCCACCGCGATCCTCCAGGGCTCGCAGCCCGACGCCGTGGTCTTCGTGCACGACCCGCGCCGCTCCCGGCGCTACCACTGGGAGCACCTGCCCGTGCACGACCCGCGCAGCGAGATCCGTATCGTGGAGGAGCTGGGCGGCGCCCCGGTCGTCGCCGTCGCCACCCGCGGCCGGGAGAACGTGGACAGCCTGCGCCCCCTGGGCCTGCCCGTCGTCGACGTGCTCGACGGGGACGGCACGGCGGTGCTGATGGACGCGCTCGGACCCGTACTGACCGGATGAACCGGACCGCTCCCGGCCGGTTCCGGGAGCGGCGCCCGGCCCATGATTCCCGCTCCCGAGGAGAATGTGCACTGTGAGTGTTGAAGTCGCCCTGGCCGTACGGGCGCACTTTGCCGAATGCCCGACCTGGGACGCCTCCGACGGCACGCTGCTGTGGGTGGACATGAACAACGGCGGGATCCACCGCTATCGCCCCGCCGACGGCACCGACACCGTCACCGAGGTCGACCAGCCGGTGGCCGCGGCGCTGCCCCGGGCCGACGGCGGCCTCGTCCTGAGCCTGCGCGACGGCGTCGCGGTCGCCGGCCCGGACGGCACCCGCCGCTGGCTGGCCGAGTGGTCGGAGCAGGGCGTACGCGGCAACGACGCGAGCGTCGACGGCCGCGGCCGCCTGTGGCTGGGCACCATCGCCGGCGAGACCGCGCCCGGCTGGCTGGCGCGCATCGACGCCGACGGCACGACGCACACCGCGGCCACCGGCGTACGGCTCAGCAACGGCATCACCTGGAGCCCGGACGCGACCCGCATGTACTACGTCGACACCCCGACCCGCCGCATCGACGTCTTCGACTACGACCTCGACACCGGCAAGGCCGCCAACCGCCGGGTGTTCGCCGAGATCACCGGCACCGACGGTGTGCCGGACGGCATGTGCGCCGACACCGACGGCGGTGTGTGGGTGGCGCTCTTCCGCGGGGGAGCGGTCCGCCGCTACGCCCCGGACGGCCGGCTGGACCGCGAGATCACCTTCCCCGCCTCGCTGACCACCGCCTGCGGCTTCGGCGGCCCGGACCTGACCGACCTCTACGTCACCTCGGCCCGCCGCGACCTGGGCGACGCCGAGCCGGAGGCGGGCAATCTGTTCGTGGTGCCCGGGGTGGGGCAGGGGCTGCCGGGGACGGCGTTCGCGGGGTAGCGCGCGGGTGAGGCGGGGGCCGCACGGTGACTGCCCGGCCCGTACGCGTATGGCCACCGCCCGGCCCGTACGCGTACGGTCACCGTCCGGCCCGTACGCGTACGGCCACCTTCCGATCCGCAGGCGTACGGCCCCCTCCCGCCCGCAGGCGTACGGTCACCGCCCGGTCTGTGCCACCGCGGGCCGGACCCGGGCGAACGCGCGGGACACCTCGACCAGCCACGCCACGTCGGCGGAGAAGTCCGGGCCGCCCGCCGCGGCGGGCACCGGCACCCCGTTCGGTCCCGACGGCCCGTCCACGCCGGCCGGACCGTCCGCCTCGGGGCCCGGCGGCCGTGGCCCGGCCGCGAGCGCCGCCGCGATGTGCGCCGCCTCGACCTCCGCGTGCCGCTCCGCCGCGGCCCCCTGCCCCGGCATCAGCACCGCGCCCGGATCGCCGTGGTGCCCGCGCAGCGCCAGACAGCCGTCCCGGATCTCGATCACCCGGCGGTGCAGGTGGAAGCGCAGGTCGTACAGGGCCGACAGGTCGCTGCCGGTGCTGGACGGCAGGGAGATCTCCGGATGTGCCTGGTGCAGCGCCTGCCACAGCGGGCGCAGCAGCCGGTAACTGCGGTAGTCGGCCAGCCAGCTGCGGGCGGCGGAGACCCGCGGCCCCCACAGCGGGGCGGTCCAGCCGACGATGTTCAGGACCATGCCGATGGTGAGCGTCGTACGGGACACGTCGGACCAGCGCATCGGGTTCCAGCCGTACTGCGCGAGGAAGACGTCGGCGTAGCGCCCGGCCGGGTAGACCAGTTCGATGACGGCGCCGGCCGCGGCGATGCGCAGCCCGCGGCGCACCCAGCGGTGGTCGGTGAGCTTGGCGAAGTGCCAGCAGGCGCGGGCCACCAGGACCTTGCCGACCACGAACGCGGTGAGGTACGCGGCCTGGTAGGCGACGAAGAACGGCTGGTCGCCGGGGCGCGTGAAGACATTGCGGGGCGGGCCCTGAAGGGTCGCCAGGAAGAACAGCACCACCATCGTCACCGGCACCGTCGCGAGGAGCAGCAGCCGCCGCCGGGCCCGCACGCGCGCCTCGGCCCTGGGGTGTATCCAGTGGATGAGGAGGATCTGCTGGCAGGCCAGCACCGCGATGATCCACAGCTGGACCGAGACGTTGTACCAGGTGATGGTGCCGAACAGGGTGCCTGTCCAGCGGACCGGGGTGGACATGGACAGGTACATGCCCTGGCACCCGAACGAGGCGCACAGCGCGATCAGTCCGGCGTTGCGGCGGTGCCCGCGCAGCAGCGGTACGAGGGTGTAGGCGAACGCGATCCAGCAGGCCAGCGCGGCGATCGGGTACCGGATGTGGGTGATGCCGTTCATGAACCGTCCTCGCGGCGCCAGTTCAGCGAACCGTGGATGCGGCCCAGCACGCTGTTGGGGTCCGGCGCGTCCGCGCCCCCGCGGGTGCCGGCCCGCAGCCGCTCCCCGAGGAGAAAGGCCATGACCTCGGCTTCCTGTTCCTGGGCGTCCGAGTAGTTCTCGCGGTACAGCAGGTCCTGCACGAGGGACGGGTCGAGGTCCGGGAAGAGCTGGGTCCCGGAGTCGTCCCCGGGCACGCCCACGCCGTGGTGGCCGCAGATCATGTGGGCCAGTTCGTGGGCGATGATGTGCTCCTGGTGGTGCCGGCTGGTGTGGGCCTCGTAGACGACGTAGTCCGTGCCGGGGAAGGACAGCCACAGCCCGCACGGCCCCGAGGTGTCCATCGGCATGGCCACCAGCTGGATCTCCCGGTCCCGCACCCGGGCCAGGTGGTCGCAGAGCAGCGGGAGGTCGTAGGCGGGCGGGAGCCCGTACGAAGCCAGCTTTTCCCGGCACTGCCGGCGCAGGGCCTTCAGCCCGGAAGGCCCTCTGCCGTGGCGGCCACGCCAGGGGAAAGGCATCCGGAGCACTACTCCTCGCTGTCGACCGGCTCGTTCGGCTGACGGCCGCGCGCCGCGGCCGTGGTGGCGTGCATCTTGCTGACCTCGCGGATGATGCGGGCCAGGGACTTGCGGCCGGAGTCGTCCATGCTCATGGCGCGCAGCGCGATGTCCCGCACCTCGGCGTTGCCCATCGCCGAGGCGAGGGCGAGCTGGGAGTCGACGCGGTCGGCGGTGTCGTCGTCGAAGAAGTACGCCACCGGCACCCGGAAGAACGCCGCGAGGGCCTCCAGATGACGCTTGGTGGGGTTGGTGCGCTGACCGGTGCGCAGCTGCCAGACATACGTCTTGGAGAACGTACCGCCGCTCAACTCGCTGCACCCGCGCGCGACTTCCTCGTACGTGTACTCGCGGCCGTTCGCGCGGATCGTGGTGAACAGCTTGTCGACCTTCCCGGCCAGTGACGACATCGGGGCTCCTTCTCATGCGCCGGGGTGAGCTGCCTCGGAGTGCCAACCCATCCTAGTTGACAGGACCCTGACTTGCACTTAACGTCGGGATCGCGTTAGCGGAGATGAACAGAGTGGTTTCCTTGTCCACTCAAGCGGACGACGGGGGTGTCCGCATGAGGGAGAGCTCGTCGCGGCGGCGGCCGGTCGCCACGGTCGCACGGCGCCGGCGCGATGAGCCGAGGAAGCCTCTCCCTTCTTCTGCCGTCCTCTCCCGCCGGGCAGGCCCGGCTCACGCGCGCTCCAGGCGCGCCCGCCACCAGTCCACGGTCGCCGCGAGCTGGTGATCGAGCGGTGTCGCGTCCGCGCCGAACGCCTCGCGGTACGCGGACGAATCCATCACGAACGGCCGGTCGAACTGGTAACGGACCTCCTGGAGTTCCCGCAGCAGCGGCGATACGAGCGATGCCGCGCGCAGCACCGCCGACGGCAGCCGCCGTACCGGAACCGGCCGCACCCGCGCCTGTTCCGCGAGCCGGCCGGTCATCTCCCGGACGGACAGCGGTGGCACGGTCGGTACGTGCCAGGCGCGGCCCCAGGCGCTCTCCCGTTCCGCGACCTCGACCAGGGTCCTCGCCACGTCGGGGAGGTAGGTCCAGCTGTGCGGCGCGTCCGGGTCGCCGAGGACGGAGACCGGCTTGCCCGCCAGGAGGCGCGGGACGACCCGGGAGGCCAGGTGGCCGCCGTCGGTCACGCCCGGACCGAAGAAGTCCGACGCGCGTACTTCGGCCACCCGGATGCGGCCCTTCTCGTGCAGGGTCAGCGCCTGCTCCCAGATGTCGGCCCGGACGCGTCCCTTGGTTCCCGTCGCGGCCAGCGGCAGGTCCTCGGTCAGCTCACCCGGGACCGGCCCGTACCCGTAGAGGTTGCCCAGCAGGACGAGGACCGCGCCGGTCCGCTCGGCCGCGTGGTTGACCGACGCGGCGAGCGGCGGCCAGTCGCGCGTCCAGCGGTGGTACGGCGGCGAGGCGCAGTTGTAGAGCGCGGTCGCGTCCCGCGCGGCCTCCGCCAGCCGTTCCGGCACCGCCGCGTCCAGCGCGACATGCTCGATCCCCGGCTCGGCGGGACCGCCCGACCGCGTGACGACCCGGACAGAACGCCCCTTTTTGACCAGCAGCCGAGCCGTGGCCGCCCCGGCGGGGCCGAAACCTATGACGACGTGAACACCCATGCGCGAAGGCTAGCGAGCGGATCGGGCGGCCAACGACGATCTCGGTCACGTTCCGGGATCAAGCTGGGATCGAGCGGGGATCGAGTGGTCAAGCCGGGGCCGGGCGGGGATCGAGCCGGGGCCGGGCGGGGAACGGGCGTGGAACGGGCCGGACACGAGTCGGGTCGAGCCGGATCTTGCCTGGGAAAAGCGGAAGACCCCAGGTGAACTGGGGTCTTCTCCGTGGTGTCCGAGGGGGGACTTGAACCCCCACGCCCGATAAAGGGCACTAGCACCTCAAGCTAGCGCGTCTGCCATTCCGCCACCCGGACCAGGTGTCTGCCGGTCCGGCCCTCGGCCGTTCCGACATGGAAAACAATAGCAAACGTTCAGGGGTGGTCGATCACGGCCGGGATGCGTCGGGGGCGCGCCTGTGACCAGCGGATGTCGGGAGCATTGCGGCCTTGGGCGCAGCGCCGCCGAGGGGGAGGATGGCGGTGGACCCCCGCCGCGGTCCGGGCCCCTTCGGGAGGACGGCGCGGCCGTGAACCATGAGGAGGCAGTGTGAGCGAATCGCAGCCGGCCCGTACGGTCACCGGCGAGGACGAGGTCGTCGACCTGTGCCGGGACCTGATCAGGATCGATACGAGCAACTACGGCGACCACTCCGGGCCGGGTGAGCGGGCCGCCGCCGAATACGTGGCGGAGAAGCTCGCCGAGGTCGGGCTGGAGCCGCAGATCATCGAGTCGCACAAGGGCCGGGCCTCCACCGTGGCCCGCATCGAGGGCGCGGACCCGTCGCGGCCCGCGCTGCTCATCCACGGCCACACCGACGTGGTGCCCGCCAACGCGGCGGACTGGACCCACCACCCCTTCTCCGGGGAGATCGCGGACGGGTGCGTGTGGGGCCGCGGCGCGGTCGACATGAAGGACATGGACGCGATGACGCTCGCGGTCGTCCGCGACCGGCTGCGCTCCGGCCGCAAGCCGCCGCGCGACATCGTGCTGGCCTTCCTCGCCGACGAGGAGGCCGGCGGCGTCTACGGCGCCCGCCACCTCGTCGACAAGCACCCCGGGCTCTTCGAGGGCGTGACGGAGGCCATCGGCGAGGTCGGCGGCTTCTCCTTCACCGTCAACGAGAACCTGCGGCTGTACTTGGTCGAGACGGCCCAGAAGGGCATGCACTGGATGCGGCTCACCGTGGACGGCACCGCCGGTCACGGGTCGATGACCAACAGCGACAACGCGATCACCGAGCTGTGCGAGGCGGTCGGGCGGCTCGGGCGGCACAAGTTCCCGGTGCGCGTGACCAAGACCGTACGGTCCTTCCTGGACGAGCTGTCGGACGCCCTGGGCACCGAGCTGGACCCGGAGGACATGGAGGAGACGCTCGCCAAGCTGGGCGGCATCGCCAAGATCATCGGCGCTACGCTGCAGAACACCGCGGCGCCGACCCAACTGGGCGCCGGGTACAAGGTCAACGTCATCCCGGGCCAGGCGACCGCGGCCGTCGACGGCCGGTTCCTGCCCGGGCACGAGGAGGAATTCCTCGCCGATCTGGACCGGATTCTCGGCCCGCGGGTCAAGCGTGAGGACATTCATGCCGACAAGGCACTGGAGACCAGTTTCGACGGTCCCCTGGTGGCGGCCATGCAGTCGGCGCTGAAGGCCGAGGACCCGATCGCGCGGGCCGTTCCGTACATGCTCTCCGGCGGTACGGACGCGAAGTCGTTCGACGACCTCGGAATCCGGTGCTTCGGCTTCGCGCCGCTGAAGCTGCCGCCGGAGCTGGACTTCGCCGGAATGTTCCACGGCGTGGACGAGCGGGTGCCGGTGGACGGACTGAAGTTCGGTACGCGTGTGCTCGACCGGTTCATCGAGCAGAGCTGAGGCGAATTCCCGTGCCGGCGCACGGGACTTCCCCCGCCCGGCCTCGCACGCGGTGCGGGCAATCGCCCAGGCGTACGTATTTAGCCGGAACGAGTGAATGGCGTCATAGGCTCGTAGCTTCATCACCTTCTCCTCGTTGCAGAGGGTGCGGTCCGCGGCTGGGACCGCATTGCCAACAAGGAGGAATAATGATCAAGAAGGTCGTCGCCGCCGCGGCTGCCACCGGTGGTCTGGTGCTCGCCGGCGCGGGCATGGCCGTCGCCGACGCGGGGACGCAGGGCGCCGCCCTGAACTCCCCGGGCGTCATTTCGGGCAACGCCGTCCAGGTCCCGATCCACGTGCCGATCAACCTGTGCGGCAACACGATTGACATCATCGGGCTGCTGAACCCTGCCTTTGGCAACACCTGCGTCAACGACTGACGCGGTGCCTGAACCCGTAAGGCTGTAAACCCGGTCGGCTCCGGAGTGCGCGCCATGCACTCCGGAGCCGACGGTTGTTCCGGCCCGCGGACGCCAGGCGTTCCGCGGGCCATTCGGCAGGTCAAAGGCAGGGGAGAGCAAACCTATGCGACAGGTCGGGAAAAAGGGCCTGATCACGATTGCGGCAGCGAGCGGTGTGCTGGCCGTCGCGAGCGGCTACGCGCACGCGGATTCCGGTGCGCAGGGGAATGCGGCGCATTCCCCGGGGGTGTTGGGCGGAAATGCCGGCCAACTTCCCGTGGACATCCCGGTGCAAGCCTGCGGGAATTCCGCCAATGTCGTCGGGCTGTTGAATCCCGCCATGGGAAACGGGTGCGCCGACGGCGGCGGTTCCCGCGGCGGCGCGCACGGCGGCCGTGGTCACGGCGGCAACGGACAGGGCGGCGCCGGGGCGCAGGGCTCGGCGCAGGGTTCGCCGGGCACCGTCTCGGGCAACCACGTACAGGCACCGGTCCACGCGCCGGTCAATGCCTGCGGGAATTCCGTCAACGTCGTCGGACTCGGCAACCCCGTCAACGCCAACGGCTGCGCCGCCGACGGCAGCAGCACCGGCGACGGCACCGGAACCGGCACCGACCGACCGGCACCGCACCACCCGGGCCCGCGGGGCCCGCAGCCGTCCGGCGACGGCCCGCGGAACCCGGACAGCCCCGCCACCACCCCGGCCGAGGAGCGCGCGGGCGAACCGGCGACTCCGTCGGAACGGCAGGCACCGCACACGACGGACACGGCGGGCGCCGTGCAGGAACGGGGGCCGCGCGCACAGCTGGAGGAGTCGACTCCGCATACGCAGATCGTCACCCCGCCCAAGGGTGACCACGGCGAGGGCGAGGGCGAGGAGGAGGGGAACCTCGCCCAGACCGGTTCGAGTGCGCTCGGCGTCGCGCTGCCGGCGAGCGCGGGCCTGCTGATCGGTGGTGCGGTGCTCTACCGCCGCGCGCGATCCGCACGCCGCTGACGGGCCGGCCTGGGCGTCGCTGACGGGCCGGCCTGGGCGTCAGGCCGGTACGGCGGAGCGGGCCCCGCGTCGGCGGGGCCCGCTCCGCCGTGTCCGGGCGATGGCCGCGGACACGGCGGTCACCTCGGACGGCGCGTGCCGCGGCGGCCGTGGCCGCTCACCAGGTCGCGCGGATCTGGCGGATGATCCGGCGGCGCAGCCGCACCCGGCGGCTGCCGTCGGGATTGAGGCGCAGGCGGTCCAACTCCCAGTGTCCGTACTCGGCATGGTCGGTCAGCAGGCGTGTGGCGGCCTTGCGGGAGACCCCTCGCGGCACATACACATCGCAGAATTCGTATTCCGGCATCGCATCTATTGTGCGGGACCGGCCCCGGTACGGATAGCGTCTGCACTATGTCTGATGCTGCGCAGCCTTCCGCTGCCGAGGTACGTGCCGCCGCCGAGGCGGTCAAAGCCGCGCTGGACCGTCACCTCGACGCGGTCGAACACCGCTCGGGCCAGGACGACCCCGCCGTCTACGCCGCGTTCGACGAACTCGCCGCGGCGGCTGAGGCGTACGACGAGCTGCTGTACGACACCTATGACGAGGTCACTCCCTTCGAGATCCCCGGGAACGACACGCTGCCCGCCTACGCGGGGCCGGAGGAACCCAGCGCGCTCAGCGTGCTGATCCGGCGGGACTACGCGGTGGCCGAACCGCAGCGGCTGCTGTCGCAGGCCCAGCGGATCGCCGACCTCGACCCCGAATCGGCCGCCGACGCCGCGGCGGAGGCCAGGGCGGTCAACGGCGGCACGGGATCGGTGGCCGGTGTGGTCGGCAGCAGTGTGCACGCGGCGCTGGGCGTGCTCTTCGGGGAGTTCGAACCGGACGAGATCGCCACCCGGCACAAGGAGTTCGGCCTGGAGGAGGGCGACTCCACGCTGTGGGTGATCGCCGCCGACGAGATGCCCGAGCCCGGGGAGTGGCTCTCCGCCCCGTTCGACCAGGCCGACCCGCAGCGGGTGGTGTGCCGCTTCGACGTCAGCTCCGTCTTCGACGAGGACCTGGAAAGCGACGCGGACGACGACGATGTGCTGGAGGGGCTCGACAGGGAGAGATGACGCGGCAGGGAGAGGCCAGGGGCGGGGCTGGCCGGATCGGGCTCGGCCGGGTGTGCGGTTGCCTGGTTGGCCGGGGGCCGGGGGCCGGGGGCCGGGGGCCGGGGGCCGGGGGCCGGGGGCCGCGGTCGAGGTCGCCGTCGAGTCGCGGCCTGGGGCGCTCCGCGCCGGGACCGGGGTGCCCGGGGCCGGGACCGGGGGCGGTCTTCGGTCGTTTCCTGGGTGGTCTTTGGCCGGTTTCGGGGCGGGCGGGGCGGCCGAGGCGGGCGGTTACGGGGGCTCGGGCGGTGCCGGTTGGGGCCGGGCGACGCGTCCCGTGGGGTGGCGGCGGCGCCCGGCTTCGTACGGGTGGGGGCCGGACGGTCCCACGCGGTGGGCGCCGCCCGGCCCCGTACTGGCCCTGGCCCCGTACTAGCTGGCCCCGTACTGGCCCGGTACCCGTACCTGGCCCTGGCCCGTACCGGCCCCGTACCCGTACCGGCGGGTGCCGGACGGTCCCGTACGGGCGAAGGCTGACCGGCCTGTACGGGCGCGGCGCCCGGACCCCCGTGCCGGTGTCAGCCGGCCAGGGCGTCCGCCGTGGCCTGGACGGTGTGCAGCTGGAGCAGCGTCCGCAGGCGGGTGGTGCGCTCCTTCGCCGGGATCTCGGCGACCGCGCGTGGCAGCGCCTGGTCCACGCCCTGCACCACCGACAGATGGCGCTCGGCGCGGCCGAAGGCCGTGTAGACCCAGGCGCGGGTGAGGCCCTTGGCGGCGTCGCCCGGCAGGACCACCACGGCGGCCGGCCAGCGGGTCCCGACCGCCTGATGGGCGGTGATCGCCCAGCCGTGCCGGACCGTGTCGGCGCCGACCCGTTCGCGCGGGACGACCACGGGGGCACCGGCGCACTCCAGGTGCAGACCGGCCGCGTCGGCACCGGTGACCGTGCCGGGGACCGTACGGCCCGGGGCCGGGGAGTAGACGACGCGGTCGCCCGGGTCGAAGCCGCCGAACCGGCCGGGGCCCGGGTTCAGCCGCTCCTTGAGGGCCGCGTTCAGCGCGCGGGTGCCTGCGGCGCCGCCGTGGCCGACGGTGATGACCTGGGTCTGTTCGGCGGGCACCCCGATCGCGCGGGGCACCGAGTCGGCGACGAGCTGCACCGTACGGTGCACCGCCTCGCCCGGGTCGCGGGCCGGGACGATCACCACCTCCTTGCCGGGCGCCTCGACCTGGTTCAGCTCACCGATGCCGATGCCGGAGACCAGCTCGCCGACCGGGCCGAAATCGGGGGTGCGGGAGGCGATCTGGGGGCAGCAGCGGGCGGCGAGCACATCGGCGAAGAGCCGTCCGGGACCGGCCGACCACAGCACGCCGGGGTCGCCGCTGAGCACCAGCCGGGTGCCGTCGGTCAGCGACTCGACGAGCATCGCGGCGGTCTCCAGCTCGAGCTGGGGCGCGTCCAGGACGACCAGGAGGTCGAGCGCCAACGCGCCGTCCGCGTCCCGGCCGGGGCCTTCGCGGCCGGCCAGCAGCCCGGAGAGCGTGACGGCGGCCTTGGCGTCGTCGGGGCCGCCCGGCGCCGTGGCCAGGTCCGCGTACGCCTCGGTGGCCTCGGCGATCTGTCGGGACAGCCGGGCGCGGCCGTCGGCCGTGTGGGTGGCGCCGCAGGCGCGCAGTCCGAGGGCGCGGGCCGCGGCGATCAGGGCGGCGGGCTCGGCGCGGGCGGCCTCGGCGCCGGTGTGCGCGACCAGGCCGTTGCGGGCCGCGGCGCGGATCAGCTCGGCGGCGGAAGGGGAGGGGGCGGCCGTCGCGGCGGCTTCCCACTGGGCCGGGCGCGGCTGCCGGGCGGGCCGGGCGAGGGAGTCGGCGTCCGGCTCGGGCGCCCCGGCGGTGGGCTCTTCGCCGCCTTCCTCGGCCCCGGCAACGCCCGCGTCGCCGTCGGAGGCGTCGTCTTCCAGGCCATCTCCCGGGCCGCCATCCGTGTCGTCGCCCGCGTCGCCTTCCGTGTCGCCTTCCGCGTCGGAGGGCTCCTCGAAGGTGTTGACCAGCCGGGCCAGGCCGTCCGCGACGCTCTCCTCGGCCATGGCGAACCGGTCGAGCCCGAGCAGGACGCGGACCGGCTGCTCCTCGTCCTCGTCGTCCGCCGCCGGACGTGCTCCGGGTGTCTCGACGGCGTCCTGGAAGACGAGCACGGCGCCCTCCGCGATGGCCGTCTGCAGGGCCTCGTCCGGGTCCGGTACGGAACGCTGGGCGAGCGCGGCACGCAGCGCGGACGCCTCCAGCGCGGAGTGTCCGGCCAGGGCGGCCTGCTCCAGCAGCCAGCCGACCAGGGCCTGTGCGCGCCGCTCGTCGTCCGGGCCGCAGGCCGGGCCGAGCAGGGCCCGCGCGAAGCCGTCGGCCTGCTCGGGACGGACGCCCGGTACGGAGAGCAGCTGCCAGGGGTCCTCGCGCAGCGCTTCCGCCGCGCGCTCGCCGAGCGTTTCGGCGGTCTTCCCGGCCAGCGCCTCGGGGGCGCCGCCCGCCGTCAGCACCTGCCGTACGCCGTCGAGCCCGGGGGCCAGGTCGGCCGTCGTGGCCGGGTGGGCGGCGGAGTGCTCCGCGGGGGCGGGGCGGCCCGGGCCGTCGCCGCTGGGGGCGGGGTGGCTGTGGCCTTGGGCACCGCCCTGAGCGCCGTTCTGGACGCCGCCCTGAGCGCCGCTCCGGGCATCGCTCGGGCCGGGCCGGGCGGCAGCCGCGCCTTGCGGAGCGGGGCCTGCTGGTCCGGCCGCCGGTGCGCCTGCCGGTGCGCCCTGCCCGGCGCGGTTTCGGGAGCCGGCCGCCGGGGCCGGGACGCCGCCGTTCTTACGGGCGCCCGCTGCTGCCCCCGCACCACCTGGCCGAGGGGAGCGCGCGGTGAAGAACGAGTCCGCCGACCGCTCACCGCTCTCCACGGCCCGCACCGCCGCCGCCAGCGCCGCGGCGGTCGGCAGACCACCCCGCTCGGCGGCACCCGCGTCCGCCGCACCGGTGCCCGCGTCCGCCGAACCGGTGCCCGCGTCCGCCGCACCGGCACCCGCACCGGCGGCACCGGTACCCGCACCGGCGGCACCGGCACCCGCATCGGCCTCTGAGCCCGTCGCACCGGCCCCCGCCCCCGAGTCCGTACCACCCGCCCCGGAGGCGCCCGCCCCAGGGTCGCCCGCCGTGGCGGTCTCCCCCTCGGTGGTCTCCGGGCCGGGCGCGGCGGGCTCGGGCGCGGCCTCGTCGGAGAGGCGGTCGGTACTCACAGCGTGCTCCAGTCGTGATCGGGGTAGTGGTGCACCGGGGCCGAGATGTCGTCCAGGGCCCGGCGGATCTCGTCAGGAAGACTAAGGGTCTCCACTGACAACGCGGCTCTGAGCTGCTGCGCCGTGCGTGCGCCGACCACCGGGGCGGCGACTCCGGGGCGGTCGCGCACCCACGCGAGAGCCACTTGCAGCGCGGTGACGGCGAGGCCGTCGGCGGCCGTGGTGACCGCTTCGACGATCCGGCTCGCCGTGTCGTCCAGATACGGGGCGACGAACGGCGCGAGCTGTTCCGAGGCGCCGCGGGAGTCGGCGGGGGTGGTGTGCCGGTACTTGCCGGTGAGCACCCCGCGCCCCAGCGGCGACGAGGGCAGCAGGCCGACGCCCAGGTCACGCGCCGCGGGCAGCAGCTCCCGTTCGATGCCGCGCTGGAGGAGGGAGTACTCCATCTGGGTGCCGGCCAGGCGCGTCCGTATGGTCGGCGCGGACAGCTGCCAGGTCGCCGCCTTGGCCAGCTGCCAGCCGGAGAAGTTCGAGACGCCCACATAGCGCGCGCGGCCGGTGGCCACGGCGATGTCGAGCGCCTGCAGGGTCTCCTCCAGCGGGGTGTGCGGGTCGAAGGCATGCAGCTGCCAGAGGTCCACGTAGTCCGTGCCGAGACGTTCCAGCGAGGCGTCCAGCGCGTCCAGCAGGTGGCGGCGGGAGCCGTCGACGCGGCGGTCCGCGTCCAGGACGCTGCCCGCCTTGGTCGCGATCACCAGGTCCCGGCGCGGCACCAACTGCTCGCAGAGGCGGCCGAGGAGGTACTCGGCGCCGCCGTCCGCGTACACGTCCGCCGTGTCCACGAGGGTGCCGCCGGCCTCCCAGAACGCCTTGAGCTGCTCGGCGGCGTCGTGCTCGTCGGTGTCCCGGGCCCAGGTCAGTGTGCCGAGGCCGAGACGGGACACGCGCAGGCCCGTACGGCCGAGGTGCCTTTGCTCCATGAACCTTGAGATTACTGGCCCGTCGACCGGGCCAGGGGACCCTGTGGACAACCCTCGCCGGGTGTGCCGCGGGCCTGTGGACAACGCGGCACCCGGGTCCGTACCCGCCCGGCCGGTGACGCCCGGCACCACCCCGCGCTAGAGTCCCCGGAACACCGACGTTACTGATCAGTAAGGGGAGCGCGATGAAGCTCGGGATCAACCTCGGCTACTGGGGCGCCGGGATGGACGCGGACAATCTGGCCGTGGCGCAGGAGGCGGACCGGCTCGGCTACGCGGTCTGCTGGGCCGCCGAGGCGTACGGCTCCGACGCGCCCACCGTGCTCTCCTGGGTCGCCGCCCAGACCGAGCGCATCGACGTCGGTTCGGCGATCTTCCAGATCCCGGCGCGTACGCCCGCGATGACCGCGATGACCGCCGCCACCCTCGACTCCCTGTCCGGCGGCCGCTTCCGCCTGGGTCTGGGCGTCTCCGGGCCGCAGGTCTCCGAGGGCTGGTACGGCGTGAAGTTCGACAAGCCGCTGGCCCGGACCCGCGAGTACGTGGAGATCGTCCGTAAGGCGATGACGCGCGAGCGGCTGTCCTACGAGGGGCAGCACTGGACGCTGCCGCTGCCCGGCGGCCCCGGCAAGCCGCTGAAGCTGACCGTGCACCCGCAGCGCACCCACATCCCGCTCTACATCGCCGCGATCGGCCCGAAGAACCTCACCCAGACCGGCGAGATCGCCGACGGCGCGTTGTTGATCTTCCCCTCCGCCGACCACCTGGAGGAGACGGCCGTCACCCACATCCGGGCGGGCCGGGAGAAGGCCGGCAAGACGCTGGAGGGCTTCGACATCTGCCCGACGCTGCCGCTGGCCGTCGGCGCCGACAAGGACGTCAGCGCGCTCGCCGACACCTTCCGCCCGTACACCGCGCTCTACGTGGGCGGCATGGGCAGCCGCAAGCAGAACTTCTACAACCAGCTCGCGCGGCGCATGGGCTACGAGAAGGAGGCGACGGAGATCCAGGACAAGTACCTGGCCGGCGACAAGGAGGGCGCGGCGGCGGCGATCCCGCAGCAGCTGATCGACCAGACCACGCTGCTGGGCTCCGTCGAGCGCATCGCGGACCGGATGCAGGCGTACGCGGCGGCCGGGGTGACCACGCTGACGCTGGCGCCCTCGGGCTTCACGCTGGAGGAGCGGATCGCCTCGCTGCGGGCCGGCTCCGAGGCCCTGGAGCGCGCCGGGCTGGCGTAGGAACCCATGTCGTGACACAGGGCCCCGAGGCCTGCCGTCCGCGCCGGGCAGGCCTGCGGCCGTGGTGGGGGCTCGGGGGTCTTCCCCGCCACGGCCGTCATCCCGCACAACGCCGACGCGGCCCGCGTGGTTACGCGACGGTGCGCCGTACCACCGGCGCTCCGTCTTCCGGACGCCCCGCGGGTCACCCGAACGGACGAGATGGCCGACGCATCGGTTGCCACTCACCATCCACCGCTCTTTACTCTTCTTTTGCGTGCGGATGTGGCGTACCGGAGGTGTCCGATGCTCTCGGCGCGAAGCGTGTTCCAGGAAATTCTCGACCACGACGAGTCCTACCGGCTCTTCTGCTCCATCGCGGCCAGCGGCGAGGCACAGGGCGGGTGGGAGAACGGCCGGATCGCCGCGCTGATCCCCGCGTCCCTGCGCACCCTGGCCCCCAAGGTCGCCCGGCACGGCGCCGACGAGGACAAGCACGGACGCCTGTTCAACGCCCTGCTGCGCAAGCGTGGCCTGACCCCGGTGCCGGTTCCCGAGGCCACCGACTACACCGCCCTTCTGGAGCGCCGGGGCATCGGCCTGGCCCACGACAAGCTGCGCCGTGACGAGCCGCTCACCGAGCGGGACATCGTCGTCTACCTCGCGCACAGCCGGGTCACCGAGCAGCGCGCCGCCGAGCAGATGGATTTGCTGAAGAAGCACTTCGGCGACCACCCGGAGATCGGCCGGACGGTCCGGATGATCGCGCGGGACGAGGAGAACCACCTCGCGTACTGCCACGAGGAACTGCTGCGCCTCGTGGAGCAGGGCCACGGCCCGGTGATCCGGCGCACGCTGCGCGACTCCGCGCGCGTGGAGACCGAGGTCTACCGGGACGTCAGCCTGGCCGTGATGGCCCACATGGGCCGCATCCTGGGGTGGTCGCGGGCCAAGTCCGCGGTCCTCGCCGCCGGCATCCGCGCGGTGTACGCGTACGAGCGGCTCGGCGGCCGGCGCCGGATGGTCACGCTGCGGCCCCCGGAGCGGCGCGACGCGCTGGGCGGCCCGGCCGCCTCGGCACCGGAGTTCGTCTGAGGCGTACGGGCGCGCGTGACGCGGGCGGCGGTGGTCCGTGCGCCCCTCGGCGCTCCGTCGTCACAGCCAGCCGCGGCGCTTGAACGTCCGGTACAGCAACAGCTCGATGACCACCATCAGCAGCAGGATGCCGTAGTAGCCCCAGGACCACTTCAGCTCCGGCATGTGCTCGAAGTTCATGCCGTACACACCGGCTATCAGCGTCGGTACGGCCGCCAGCGCCGCCCACGCGGAGATCTTGCGCATGTCGTCGTTCTGGCGCACGCCCATCTGCGCCAGATGGGCGCTGAGGATGTCCGACAGCAGCCGGTCCAGGCCCTCGACCGACTCGTTGGCGCGGGTGAGGTGGTCGCCGACGTCCCGGAAGAACGGGCGGGCCTCGTCGTGCACGAAGGGCACCCCCGGGTTCTGCAGGCGCAGCATCGGCTCCACCAGCGGGTTGGTGGCCCGCCGGAACTCCAGCACCTCGCGCTTGAACGCGTAGATCGCCGCCGCCGTGTTGTTGCTGTCCCCGCCCCGGGACGGGGCGAACACCTCGGCCTCCAACTCCTCCAGGTCCACCTGGAGTTCCGCGGCCACCTCGATGTAGTGGTCGACGACCGCGTCGCCGACCGCGTACAGCACCGCGGTGGGGCCGTGCCGCAGGACGTCCGGTTCGTGCTCCAGCCGGCGGCGCACCGCGGCGAGCGGGCTGGCCTCGCCGTGCCGGACGGTGACCACGAAGGAGTCGCCGAGGAAGATCATCAGTTCGCTGGGGGAGATGGCGCCCGCCGCGTCGTCGTACGCGATCGGCTTGAGCACCACGAACAGCGAGTCGTCGTACACCTCCAGCTTCGGCCGCTGGTGGGCCTTGAGCGCGTCCTCCACGGCGAGCGGGTGCAGCCCGAACTCGCTGCTGACCCGGTCGAACTCCTCCTCCGTGGGCTCGTGCAGCCCGAGCCACAGGAAGGAGTGCCCTTCGGTACGCGCCGCTTCGAGGGCGTCGGAGAAGTCCTCCGGCCCTTCGGTGCGGCGGCCGTCCTGGTAGATGGCGCAGTCGACGATCACACTGGGCATTGTCACTCGCCCTTCCGGACCATGCCAGGAGCGCAGGGCAGGGCGGGGCGCGGGGGTGGTTGGTCACGGGGTGGAGTGCCGGATTCATACGGGTGCGCACCTGGGCGCCGTCTGTAAGGGCCCGTGGTGAAGGCCCTGCCGCACGGACCTGCGTCCGGTGCCGCGCCGTCAAGAACGTAGGCTGGCTGCCATGCCCACGCTGATCCTCGTACGGCACGGCCGCTCCACCGCCAACACCTCCGGCCTGCTCGCCGGGCGGACGCCCGGAGTGGCCCTCGACGAGCGCGGCGCCGCCCAGGCCGCGGCACTCCCCGGCCGTCTGGCGGACCTTCCGCTGGCCGCCGTCGTGAGCAGTCCGCTGCAACGCTGCCTGGAGACGGTGCGGCCCCTTCTGGACGCCCGTCCCGGCCTGCCGCTGCACACCGAGGACCGCGTCACCGAATGCGACTACGGCGACTGGTCGGGCCGCAAGCTGGCCGAGCTGAACGACGAGCCGCTGATGGAGGTCGTCCAGCAGCACCCGTCCGCCGCCGCCTTCCCCGGTGGCGAGTCGATGCGCGGCATGCAGGCGCGCGCCGTGGACGCGGTCCGCGACTGGAACGCCCGGATCGAGGCCGCGCACGGCCCCGAGGCCGTCTACGCCGTGTGCTCGCACGGCGACATCATCAAGTCGCTGGTCGCCGACGCCCTCGGGCTGCACTTCGACCTGTTCCAGCGAATCTCGGTCGAACCCTGTTCGCTGACCGCGATCCGCTACACGCGGCTGCGCCCGTATGTCGTACGCCTCGGTGACACCGGTGACTTCGGCACACTGGCACCGAGGGAGGACGGCAGCTCGGCGGCGGACGACCGGGACGCGGCCGTCGGCGGCGGCGCGGGCGGACCGTGATCAGCGGGCGCAGTAGGGTGGTGCGACGACGCTGCCGGCCACACCTTCCGCGCACCGCACCCGCACGCACCACCCACAGGAACCGCAGCGACCACTACCCCGCAGTCGAGCAAACGGAGCAGGACGTTGTCCCGTCAGGTGTTCTTCTACGACGCGCCGGACCGCTTCGTGGCCGGTACGGTCGGGCTGCCTGGCCGCCGTAGCTTCTTCCTCCAGGCGTCGGCCGCCGGCCGCACCACCAGTGTGGCCCTGGAGAAGACCCAGGTCGCCGCGCTCGCCGAGCGCATCGACGAGCTGCTGGACGAGGTGGTGCGCCGCAGCGGCGGCAACGCCCCCGTCCCCGCGGTCGCCCCCGCCGAGCAGGCCGACACCGCGCCGCTGGAGGCGCCGGTGGAAGAGGAGTTCCGGGTCGGCACCATGGCGCTGGCCTGGGACGGCGACGAACAACGCATGATCATCGAGGCCCAGGCGCTGGTCGAGCTGGACGCCGACACGGACGAGGATCTCGCCGAGGCCGAGGAGCGGCTGCTCCAGGACGATGAGAACGGCCCGCCGATGCTGCGCGTCCGCCTCACCGGCGCGATGGCCCGCTCGTTCGCCAAGCGGGCCCTGGAGGTCGTCAACGCGGGCCGTCCGCCGTGCCCGCTGTGCAGCCTGCCGCTCGACCCGGAAGGACATGTGTGCCCGCGCCAGAACGGATACCGGCGGGACGCGTGATGCCGGGGGAGGAGACGGTGGCGGCCGGCGGCGCCGGGCCGGCCGACCGGGTGGCGGACCGCCGGACGGGTGAGAGCCGGGACGGCGGGACGGACGGCGGTCCACAGGGCGGTGCCAACGGCGGCATAGCCGGCCGGGCCGCCGCCGGGCGTCCCGAACGGCTGTCCGCCGACGCGCTGGCCCGCGGCGAACTGACCGTACGCGGACAGGTCCGGGAGGCGTCCAACGCCGTCCTGTACTGCACGATCACCTACGAGGGCGCCACCGGCACCTGCGTCTACAAGCCCGTCGCCGGTGAGCGCCCGCTGTGGGACTTCCCCGACGGCACCCTCGCCCAGCGCGAGGTCGCCGCCTACGAGCTGTCCCGGGCCACCGGCTGGGACCTGATCCCCACCACGGTGCTGCGCGACGGCCCGTACGGCCAGGGCATGGTCCAGGAGTGGATCGAGGCGGCGCCGGAGGGCGCGGAGCTGCTGGCGCTGGTCGAGGAGGACGAACCGGGACCCGGCTGGAAACCGGTGGGTTTCGCCGAGGTCGGCGAAGGGCGCACCGCGCTTCTGGTACACGCCGACGACGAGCGGCTGCGGCGCCTCGCCGTCCTGGACGCCGTGATCAACAACGGCGACCGCAAGGGCGGCCACCTGCTGCCCGCCGCCGACGGCCGGCTCTACGCCATCGACCACGGCGTGACCTTCAACGCCGACGACAAGCTGCGCACGCTGCTGTGGGGCTGGGCGGGCGAGCCGCTGACCGAGGAGGCCCGTACGGTGCTGGAGCGGCTCGCCACGGCGCTGGCCGAGGGCGCCCCGCTCGCCACCCGGCTGGCCGCGCTGATCACCGGCGCCGAGCTGGCGGCGCTGCGCGCACGCGTCGCGGGCCTGCTGCGCACCGGGGTGCACCCGCGGCCCGGCGGTGACTGGCCGCCGATTCCCTGGCCGCCGGTCTGAGAGGCGGCGGAGGGCCGAGGAGGGGCGCGTCTGTCCGCCGGGCGCTGCTGCACACATCGCCGTCCCGCACAAGAGTCCGCATTCGGCCAAGATCCGTGGTCCGGTTCGTATGCGGAACGTGCGTCCGGTTACGCTCAAGGCATGCATGCATGGCCCGCTTCTGAGGTCCCCGCCCTGCCCGGCCAGGGCCGCGACCTGAGGATCCACGACACCGCGACCGGCGGACGGGTGACCCTCGCCCCCGGTCCCGTCGCCCGTATCTATGTCTGCGGCATCACGCCGTACGACGCCACCCACATGGGGCACGCGGCGACCTACAACGCGTTCGACCTGGTCCAGCGCGTGTGGCTCGACACGAAGCGCCAGGTGCACTACGTGCAGAACGTCACCGACGTCGACGACCCCCTCCTGGAGCGGGCCCTGGCCACCGGCGACGACTGGACCGCGCTCGCCGAGCGGGAGACCGCGCTGTTCCGCGAGGACATGACGGCCCTGCGGATGCTCCCGCCGCGCGAGTACGTCGGCGCCGTCGAGGCCATACCGTGGATCGTCCCGATGGTCGAGCGGCTGCGCGACAACGGCGCCGCCTACGAGCTCGAAGGCGACGTCTACTTCTCCGTCGAGGCCGACCGGCACTTCGGCGAGGTCTCCCGGCTCGACGCCGAGGCGATGCGGGTGCTGTCCGCCGAGCGCGGCGGCGACCCGGAGCGCCCCGGCAAGAAGAACCCGCTCGACCCGATGCTGTGGATGGCCGCCCGCGAGGGTGAGCCCAGCTGGGACGGCGGCTCGCTCGGCCGCGGCCGGCCGGGCTGGCACATCGAGTGTGTCGCCATCGCCCTGCAGCACCTCGGCATGGGCTTCGACGTGCAGGGCGGCGGCTCCGACCTCGCCTTCCCGCACCACGAGATGGGCGCCTCGCACGCCCAGGCGCTGACCGGCGAGCACCCCTTCGCCAAGGCGTATGTGCACGCCGGCATGGTCGCCCTGAACGGCGAGAAGATGTCCAAGTCCAAGGGCAACCTCGTCTTCGTCTCCAAGGTGCGCCGCGACGGCACGGACCCGGCGGCGATCCGCCTGGCCCTGCTCGCGCACCACTACCGGGCCGACTGGGAGTGGACCGACGCGGTCCTGGAACAGGCCGTGGAGCGGCTGGCGCGCTGGCGCGCCGCGGTCTCCCGCCCGGACGGCCCGCCCGCCGAGGCGCTGCTGGAAGAGATCCGTACGGCGCTCGCCGACGACCTGGACTCGCCGGCCGCGCTCGCCGCGGTCGACCGCTGGGCCGCCGCGCAGCAGGCGGACGGCGGCAGCGACGAGGGCGCGCCCGGCCTGGTCTCGCGCGCGGTGGACGCGCTGCTCGGCGTCGCGCTGTAACCGTACGGCGGACTTCCCGCCCATCCCCCGGGGCGTTCCCTCTCGCGAGGGAGCGCCCCGATTCGCTTGTGAAGACGGGCCGTTGTGGCGGGTGGCGGGCAGCGGAGTGTGCTGGGCTGGGCGCCACAGGACCCTCGCAGGAAGGACGTGCGCCATGCACCGCCCCCTGTCCCGCCGAAGACTCCTCGCCACCGGCACGGCCCTGGGCGCCGGAGCCGCCCTGGCACCGCTCGGCCCCCTCGCCCCGCCCGCGCACGCGGCCGGTGACTGGCCCACCACCCTCTCCCTGCCCGACGGGTTCCGGCCGGAGGGCATCGCCATCGGCCGCGGCCCGTACGCGTACTTCGGCTCCATAGGCGACGGCTCGGTCTACCGCGCCGACCTGGCCACCGGCCGGGGGCGGCTGATCACCGGCAGCCTCGGGGACCGGCAGTCCGTCGGCCTCAAGCTCGACGCCCGGGGACGGCTGTTCATCGCGGGCGGCCTGGGCGTGCTGCGGGTCGTGGACGCGCGCGGCGGCGCCGTCCTGGCCACGTACGAGGTCGGCGGCGGCCTGCCGACGCTCGTCAACGATGTCGTCCTCACCCCGGACGCCGCCTACTTCACCGACTCCTACCGGCCCCGGCTGTTCGTGCTGCCCTTCGGCCGGCACGGTGAGCTGCCCGGCCCCGACGGGATCCGTACCCTGCCGCTGACCGGGGAGTGGGTGCAGGGCTCCTTCGCGGCGAACGGCATCGAACGCACCCCGGACGGTACGGCGCTGCTCGTCGTCAACGTCGTCGCCGGAGCGCTCTTCCGCGTCGATCCCCGCACCGGGGACGCCCGCAAGGTGCCGCACACCGGCCCGCCGCTCGTGAACGGCGACGGACTGCTGCTCGTGGGGCGTCACTTGTATGTCGTGCAGCAGTACCAGAACGCCGTGGACGTGCTGCGCCTGAACGGCAGCGGCACGCGCGGCCGGGCCGTCGCCCGGATCACCGACCCGCGCTTCGACGTCCCGACCACCGCCGCCGTCCACGGCGACCGCGTCTACCTGCCCAACGCCCGTCTGAACGTCGACCCGCCGCTGCCGACCACGACGTACACCGCGGTCGCGGTGGAGCGCGTATGACCGGCCGTACACGCGGACCCGCGGCCGCGCCGCGCGCCCTGACCCGCCGGAAGCTGCTCGCCACCGGCGCCGCCCTGGGCGCGGGCGCGGCGCTCGGCCCCGCCGCGCCCGCCTCCGCCCGTACGGCCGCCACGCCCGGCCGTACGGTCTTCCGGCTGCCCGACGGCTTCCGGCCCGGCTGCGCCGCCGACGGCCGGTTCGGCCTGCTCTACTTCGGCTCGCTCCACGACGGTTCGGTCCACCGGGTCGATCCGGCCACGGGGGACGGCGCCCTCGTCCATCGCGGCACCGGCGGCCCGGCGGTCGCCCTCCAGGTCAACTGGCAGACCTCGCTGTTCGTCGCGGGCGGCGCGAGCGGCGAACTGCGGGTGATCGAGGGCGGTACGGGCGCGGTACGCGGCGTCTACCCGCTCGGCGGCGCGGCGGCGTACGCGAGCGATCTGATCGGGGTCGGCGCCGGGCACTATGTCAGCGACGCCGCCCGGCCCTGCGTCCACCTGCTGCCGTACGGCCCGTCCGGCTCCCTCCCGCCCCCGCCAGGCGGCATCGTCACCCTGCCGCTGACGGGGGAGTGGGTTCAGGGCGACGGCCCCACGGCCACCGGGATCACCTACGCGGACGACGGCGGCCTGATCGTCCTCAACTCCGCGGCCGGAGCGCTCTACCGGGTCGATCCGAAGACCGGCGACGCCGTACGCGTCCCGCACCACGGCCCGTCGCTGTGCGGCGGCGACGGACTGTGCACCCTGGGCGGCCGCCTCCATGTCGTCCGGCCGGAACTCAACGCGGTGGACGTGCTGCGCCTCGACCCGGCCACCGGCAGCACGACCGTCGGCCGCCTCACCGACCCGGATCTCGACGCGCCGGGCAAACCGGCGGTGGACCGGTCGCGTACGCAGCTGTGCGTCCCCAACACCCGCCGGGGGACGCCGCCGACGCCCACCACCCCGTACACCGCGCTGTCGCTGCCGCTAGGCGATCACAGCGGTTCCGGCCCCGCAGGAGGAACGATGCCCGCCTCGTGAGCCACCACCGCGGCGGCGGCCCGGTTCTCCACGCCCAGGCGCGCCAGGATGGAGCTGACGTGGGCCTTGACCGTGCCTTCCACCACCTGCAACCGGCGGGCGATCTGCCCGTTGGACAGGCCGCCGCCGAGGAAGGCCAGGACGTCCCGCTCCCGGGCGGTCAGGGAGCGGACCCGGTCGCGGGCGGCGGCGCGCCGGGCGGCCAGGGCGCCCGTGCCGGTCGCCGCGAGATGGGCGACGACCCGGGCCGCGATCCTGGGCGGCAGGTACGCGGCGCCCTCGGCCACCGCGCGGACCCCCGCGATCAGCTCCCCGGGATCGCCCGACTTGATCAGGAACCCGGCCGCGCCCCGGCCGAGCGCCTGGAGGATGTAGTCGTCCTCGCCGAACGTCGTCAGCATCACGACGCCGGCGCCCGGCACGGTGGCGCGGATCTCGCCCGCCGCCTCGATACCGTCGGTGCCCGGCATACAAATGTCGAGCACGGCCACCGCGGGGCGGTGGCGCCGCGTCAGTGCCACCGCCCCGTGCCCGTCGGCGGCCTCGGCGACGACCTCGATGTCCGGCGCCGTGGTCAGGACGGCGCACACGCCCGCGCGGATCATCGCGTCGTCGTCGGCGACCAGCACCCGGATCACCGGGCGCTCACGAGGTACGGCGGTCGCGGCAGCGGCCCGCTGCCCGAGGTGGCGGGGGTGGGCTCGGGGACCTGGTGCGGAATCCGTGCGGCGACCGTGAAACCCGCGCCGTACGGGCCGGACCGGAAGGATCCGCCGGCCGACCGCACCCGTTCGTCCAGGCCGATGAGACCGCGCCGGCTCCCGGGCGGGCGGCCGGCCGCCGGGCGGGTCGGCGGGCCGTTGCGCACCACGACCTCCGTCTCCGTGGGCCGGTGCGTCACATGGACGGTCGCCCGCGCGCCGGGCGCGTGCTTGGCGACGTTGGTCAGCGCCTCCTGGACCACGCGGTGGGCAGTCTGTTCGACGGCCTCGGCCAGGCCGTCCGCCACGCCGTCGACGTGCAGCTCGACCGCGAGCCCGGCCGCGGCCGCCCCGGCCGTCAGCCGCGCGAGGCCGGACCCCGGCGGCCGGGCCGGAGCGCCGTCGGTCTCCGCCCGCAGGACCCCGATCACCTGCCCGAGATGCTCCACCGCCGCCGCCACCCCGCTCCCGATGTCGGCGGCGGCGCGCCGGTGGTGCTCCGCGAGCCCGGGCGCGAGCTTCAACGTTCCGGCGCGCAGCGCGATCAGGCTCAGATCGTGGCCGAGCACGTCGTGCATGTCCCGGGCGATCCGGGCCCGCTCGGCCAGCCGGGCCCGCTCGACGAGCCGCCGCTGTTCGCGTCGCAGCTGTCCGGCCCGCTCCCAGCCCGCCCGGGCGAGCCGCCGGCACCGGCGCCGGAACCGGCTCGCCGACCAGGCGAGCAGCAGGGCGATCAGCGTCGTGGCAGCCGCGGCCGGCACCGCCGCCACACCGAAACCGTCGGTCACCGCCGCGTCCCCTTCCCCCGGTTTCCCCGTTCAGGAGCCGGCCGGCCGCTCCGGGAGCCGGACCGGCCGTTCCTGTCGATACGGATCTCAGCGACTGCCCGGCGCGAAGGCGGCCTGCACGAGACGGGCGGCGACCGGGTTCATCGTCTCGCCCTTGGCGTCCACCGCGTTGACGGAGTACACCAGCGTCCGCGACAGGTCCCGGGTGGCCGCGATGAACGTGCTGTAGCCGGGCCGGCCGCCGCTCTTGCCCCAGACGACCCGTCCGTCGCCGGCGTCGTAGCGCTGGAGCCCCGCGCTCAGCTTGGCGCCCTTGACGGCCGGCACCGTGAACATCTCCTTCTCCAGCAGCGGCTGGGGCACCAGTTCGCCCCGGAACAGCGCGACGAGGAACTTCTCCAGATCAGCGGTGGTGGAGATCATGTTCCCCGCCGCCCACCGGTCGGACATGTTCCACTCGGTCGCGTCGACCACCTCGCCGGTCACCAGCCGCTGGTAACCCCGGTGGTGCGGGCCGTGGATCCGCGGATCGGCCCCGCGGGGGAACGAGGTGTGCGTCATGCCGGCCGGCTGGAAGATCCGCAGGCGCGCCTGGTTCTCGTACGTGTCACCGGTGACCTTCTCGATCAGCATGCCGAGCACGGTGTAGTCGATGTTGCTGTAGCGCTGCTTCTTGCCCGGCCCCTCGTCGTCGCCGCGATAGGGCCCCTTGGCGACGGACTCCGCCACGACGGCCTGCGGGGTGAGGGTGCGGAAGCGGTTCGCGTACCCCTCGGCGTTCTCCGGCCCGAGGGACGCGCCCGGTTGCAGACCGCTGGTGAAGGTGAGCAAGTGCCGTACGGTGATGGGCCGGTCGAAGGTCTTCGGCAGCAGGCCGGGCAAGTAGTGCTGGACGGTGCCGTCCAGGTCGATCTTCTTGTCGGCGGCGAGCCGGAGCACGAGGGCCGCGGTGACCACCTTGGTGGTCGAGCCCGCGCGGAACCGCGCGTTCTCCAGGGGCCCGCGCCCCGTCGACAGGTCGCGCACCCCGGCGCTCCCGTGCCAGCTGCCGTGCCCGCCCACCCGTACCAGCGCGGCGGTCGTGTCCCGGTCCGGCAGCCCGCCGAGCGCCTTCCGGAGCGCCACGGTGTCCGGGCCGTCCTGCTGCCGGGGAGCCGCCGCGGACGCCCCGGCCGGCAGAGAAGCGGCGACCGCGGAACCCGCGGTGACTCCGGTGACGAGGGCGGCGATCAGGGCGGCGGTGACGGCGCGGGTACGCAAGGGCACTCCAGAGGTCGGCGAGCCGGGGCTCGTTCGTACGAAGACGAAGAGCAGCTTTCCGGACGCGCGCCCGCCGGGGATCGCCGGTGAGGAGGAGCCCGCCCCCGGCCCGCCTTAGGGGACGACCCGGAGGTTCCCGGCCGGCCGTCCCTGATGGGGCCCCGGCGGGGTCAGCCCTCCGAGCCGTCCGCCGGGCCGTCCTTGGGGCTGTCCTCCGGCTCCCCGGCGTCCGGCTTGCGGGAGTCCGGGCCGCCTGCGGAACCCGGGCCCTTGGCCTCCTGGCCCCTGGCCTCCGGACCCTTGGGGTCCGCCGGGCCGCCCGGCTCGCGGCCGGGGTCCTTGGAATCCTTCGGTTCCTTGGGCTCCTTCGGCTCCTTCGGAGCGGGCTTCGGCGGGCGGGTACGGCCGCTGGCCGTGTCGCGCAGGTACGAGCCGTCGCGGCTGTCGGCGACGCCGCCGTCGGTGGCCAGGCCGGGACCGGCCTGCGGGTCCCGGCGGCGCAGATAGCGCTCGAACTCGCGGGCGATGGCCTCACCGGACGCCTCCGGCAGGTCGGCGGTGTCCCGCGCCTCCTCCAGCGACTGGACGTACTCGGCGACCTCACTGTCCTCGGCCGCCAGCTGGTCCACGCCCAGCTGCCACGCCCGCGCGTCCTCGCTCAGCTCGCCCAGCGGGATGCGCAGGTCGAGCAGGTCCTCCAGGCGGTTCAGGAGCGCCAGGGTGGCCTTCGGGTTCGGCGGCTGGGAGACGTAGTGCGGCACCGCCGCCCACAGGCTGACGGCCGGGACGCCCGCGTGGGTGCACGCCTCCTGGAGGATGCCGACGATGCCGGTCGGGCCCTCGTACCGGGTCTCCTCCAGGTCCAGCCGGCTCGCCAGGTCCGGGTCGGAGGTGACGCCGCTGACCGGCACCGGCCGGGTGTGCGGGGTGTCGCCGAGCAACGCGCCCAGCACCACCAGCATCTCCACGCCCAACTCGTGCGCGAACCCCAGGATCTCGTTGCAGAACGAGCGCCAGCGCATGCTCGGCTCGATGCCCCGCACCAGCACCAGGTCGCGCGGCTTGCCCTTGCCGTTCGCGTCGGCGATCCGGACGACGGAGAGCCGGGTCGTGGGCCATGTGATCTTGCGTACGCCGCCGTCCAGCCAGACGGTCGGGCGGTTGACCTGGAAGTCGTAGTAGTCCTCCGCGTCCAGCGCGGCGAACACCTCGCCCTTCCATTCCCGGTCCAGATGCGCGACCGCGGCGGAGGCGGCGTCGCCGGCGTCGTTCCAGCCCTCGAACGCGGCCACCATGACCGGGTCGATCAGCTCGGGAACCCCCTCGAGCTCGATCACCCAGCGCCTCCTTCCGACCGGCGCCACCTCCTCGGGGCGGCCACCGGCAGCAGTTCCTTTGCGTGCGCCCCCAGCCTACGGCGTCCGTGGTACCCCCACGCAGCCCCTGTGCACGAACGAGTGTGCACACATCCGACGTGTTCGGATTGCGTCCGCCCCGGCCCCCGGACCGGGCCCGTGCCCGGTCCGACACCGTCCGGCGTCCGGATTCCGACGCCGCTCCGCGCCCTCCGCACGCCCCCTGGACGCTGCCACGCGGCGGCGCTATACATCGGGGGTCCGGGAAAAGGTCCGATGTTCATCCGCGCCGTCCCTGGAGGCGTACGCATGGCCGTCACCGACACCGTCACGGGCGTGGAGGTCCACGACGTCCGCTTCCCCACCTCCCGGGAACTCACCGGCTCGGACGCGATGCACCCGGACCCGGACTACTCCGCCGCCTACGTCGTGCTGAGCACCGCCGCCGGCGGCCGGGGCCACGGCCTGTGCTTCACCATCGGCCGCGGCAACGACGTGGTCGCCGCCGCGGTCCGCACCCTCGCCCCGTTCGTGACCGGCCGCCCGGCCCCCGCCACCGCCGCCGATCTGGCCGCCCTGCACCGCGATCTGACGCACGACTCGCAACTGCGCTGGCTCGGCCCCGAGAAAGGCGTGGCGCACATGGCGGCCGGGGCACTGGTCAACGCCGCCTGGGACCTGGCCGCCACCCGCGCCGGCCTGCCCGTCTGGGCGTTCCTGTCCGCCATGTCCCCCGAGGACCTGGTCTCCCTCGTCGACTTCCGCTACCTGACCGACGCACTGACCCCGGACGACGCGCTGGCGATCCTGCGCGCCGCGGAACCGGGCCGCGCCCGGCGCGCCGCCCGCCTGAAGGCCGAGGGCTACCCGGCCTACACCACCTCGCCCGGCTGGCTCGGCCACGACGACGCCACCCTCGTCCGGCTGGCCCGGAAGGCGGTGGCCGACGGCTTCCGGCAGATCAAGCTCAAGGTGGGCGCGGACCCGGACGACGATCTGCGGCGGCTGCGGCTGGCGCGGGAGGCCGTCGGGCCCGGGGTGCGGATCGCGGTCGACGCCAACCAGCGCTGGGACGTGGCGGACGCGGTCCGCCGGCTGACCGCGCTCGCGCCGTACGATCCGTACTGGATCGAGGAGCCGACCAGCCCCGACGACGTCCTCGGGCACGCCGCCGTGCGCTCCGGGCAGCCGGTCAAGGTCGCCACCGGCGAACACGCCGCCAACCGCGTGGTGTTCAAGCAGCTGCTCCAGGCGGGCGCGGTGGACTTCGTGCAGATCGACGCGGCGCGGGTGGCGGGTGTGAACGAGAACGTGGCGATCCTGCTGCTGGCCGCCAAGCACGGCGTGCCGGTGTGCCCGCACGCGGGCGGCGTCGGGCTGTGCGAGCTGGTGCAGCACCTGGCGATGTTCGACTACGTGGCGGTGTCCGGCACCCGGCGGGACCGGGTGATCGAGTACGTCGACCACCTCCACGAGCACTTCACCGACCCGGCCGTCGTCACCGGCGGCCGCTACCGGGCGCCCACCGCCCCCGGCTTCTCCGCCCGCATGAAGCCCCTGTCGGTCGCCGCGTACCGCTTCCCGGACGGGCCGGTGTGGCGGGCCGGGCCGGACGGCGATCAGGAGTCGGACCCGGACCCGGACCCGGAACCGGACCAGGACCCGGACGCGGGCCCGGACCTGACAGGCGGTCAGGAGGGCACGGCATGAGCACCGCCCCCGAAGGACGCGATTTCGCGGGCATGGCGGCGGTCGTCACCGGCGGCGCCTCCGGCATCGGCGCCGCCACCGCCGCCCTGCTGCTGCGCCGCGGCGCCCGGGTCGCCGTACTGGACCGCGACCCGGCCGGAGCCCCGCCCGGCACCGTGCCGGTGACGGCCGACGTGACCGATGACGACGCCGTACGGGCGGCGGTCGCCGCCGCCGTGGACGCGCTCGGCGGGCTGGACGCCCTCGTGGGGAACGCGGGCATCGGCGCCGTCGGTACGGTCGAGGACAACGCCGACGCGGAGTGGCGGCACGTCCTGGACGTCAACGTCCTGGGGCTCATGCGCACCGCGCGGGCCGCCCTGCCGCACCTGCGGCGCAGCGCCGCCGAGCGGCCCGGCCGCGCCTCGATCACCCACACCTGCTCCATCGCCGCCACCGCCGGACTGCCGCGGCGCGCCCTCTACAGCGCCAGCAAGGGCGCCGTGCTCTCCCTCACCCTCGCCATGGCCGCCGACCACGTCCGCGAGGGCATCCGCGTCAACTGCGTCAACCCCGGGACGGTCGACACCCCGTGGGTGGGGCGGCTGCTGGACCGGGCGCCGGACCCGGTGGCCGAGCGGGCCGCGCTCGACGCCCGGCAGCCGACGGGCCGGATGGTCACCGCCGACGAGGTCGCCGCCGCCATCGCCCACCTGGCGTCCCCGGCCGCCTCCGGCATCACCGGCACCGCGCTCGCGGTCGACGGCGGCATGCAGGGGCTGCGGCTGCGCCCCGCCACCTGAGCCGCGGCCGGACGACCGCGGACCGTACGGGACGGGCGGCGCAGCACAGCCGTACACCTCGACCTACGACGGGACGGGACCATGGGACTGCGTACGACCGGCGCGGCGGTGGGCGCCCTGCTGCTCGCCGCCGCGCTCGCCGCCTGCAACCGGGGCGGCGACGCCCGCGGGAAGATCGGCATCGACCTGCCGCGGGCCGACACCGACTTCTGGAGCTCCTACCAGGACCACATGGAGCAGGAGCTGGCCGCGACCCGGACCAGGGCGCTGCCGCTGTCCAACTCGCAGAACGACGTGGCCAAGGTCGTCTCCAACGTGCAGGCGCTCACCGCCCAGGGCGCCGGGGCGGTCGTGATCGCCCCGCAGGACACCGGCGCGATCACCGCCGAGCTGCACCGGCTCGCGGCCCGGAAGATCCCCGTGATCAGCGTGGACACCCGGCCCGACGCCGGCCCGGTCACGATGGTCGTACGGGCCGACAACCGCGCGTTCGGGGAGAAGTCCTGCGACTACCTGGGCCGGAAACTGGGCGGCCGGGGGCGGGTGGCCGAACTCCAGGGGGATCTCAGCTCCGTCAACGGACGGGACCGCTCCGAGGCGTTCGCCGCCTGCATGCGGCGGAAGTACCCGGGAATCACCGTGCACGAGCTGCCCACCGACTGGAAGGGCGAGGTCGCCTCAGCCAAACTCCAGAGCCTGCTGGGCCGGTACCCGGACACCGACGGCGTCTACATGCAGGCGGGCGGCGCCTTCCACCGGCCCGTCCTGGCGCTCCTCGAACAGCGTGGCCTGCTCAAGCCGGCCGGCACCGCAGGGCACATCACGGTCGTCTCCAACGACGGCATCCCCGAGGAACTCGCCGCCATCCGCGCGGGGACGATCGACGCCACACTGTCCCAGCCGGCCGACCTGTACGCGAAGTACGCGCTGTACTACGCCCGCGCGGCGCTCGCGGGCCGGACGTTCGCGCCCGGCCCCACCGACCACGGCTCGAAGATCGTGAAGATCCCGAACGGCCTGGAGGACCAGCTGCCGGCCCCGCTCGTCACCCGGGCCAATGTGGACGACCCGCGACTGTGGGCCAACCGGCCCGCGGGAAAATAGCGGTGGCGGCCATGCCGAACGCGACGGACCACGATCACGGCTCGGGCCGCGGCCCGGCGGCCCCGCCCGCCGCCGTACAGGCCGAGGGCATCGTCAAGCGCTACGGGCCGACCCTGGCGCTGGACGGCGCCGGGCTGACCGTACGGCGCGGCGAGGCGCACGCGCTCGTCGGCCGCAACGGCGCCGGGAAATCCACCCTGGTGTCCGTGCTCACCGGTCTGACCCGGCCGGACGCCGGACGGGTCGCCTTCGACGGCGCGCCGGCACCCCGCTGGGGCGACACCGCCGCCTGGCGGCGCAAGGCCGCCTGCGTCCACCAGAGGCCGATGACGGTCCCCGAGCTGACCGTCGCGGAGAACCTCCATCTGAACCGGTTCCCGGACGGGCGGGTGATCCGGTGGCGGGCCCTGCGCGCGCGGGCCGCGGCCCTGCTGGCCGAGTACGGCGTCGACATCGACCCGGCGGCCAGGATGAAGGACCTCGGCGTCGAGCAGCGGCAGTGCGTCGAGATCGCCCGCGCGCTGTCCGGCGGCGCCCGGCTGATCATCCTGGACGAGCCCACCGCCCGGCTCGACGCGGGCGGCACCGCCCGCCTCTTCGCCAAGCTGCGCGCCCTGCGCGCGACCGGCGCCGCGTTCCTGTTCATCTCGCACCATCTGCACGAGGTGTACGACCTGTGCGACACCGTCACCGTGCTGCGCGACGCCCGCCCGGTGCTGACCGCGCCGGTGACCGGGCTGACCGAGGCCGACCTGGTGGCGGCGATGACGGGGGAGCGGGCGGTCCGTACCGGCCCGGAAGGCACCGTCCGGCGGCCCGCGGGCGACGTGGTGCTGCGCGCCGAAGGGCTGGCGCTGCGCGGGGCGTTCGCGCCGCTGGACCTGACCGTACGGGCGGGCGAGGTGGTGGGTCTGGCCGGGGCCGCGGCCGGCGGGAGCACCGCCATCGGCGAGACGCTGGCCGGTGTACGGGCACCGGACGCCGGGCGGATCGAGGTGCGCGGGCGGCCCGTGCGGACCGGCAGTGTGCGGCACGCGATCGAGGCGGGCATCGGCTACGTACCGGAGGACCGGCACCGCGACGGGCTGGTCCCCGGCCGCAGCGTCGCCGAGAACGCGACGCTGGCCGTCACCGACCGGCTCGGCCCGCTGGGCACCGTGCTGCCCTCCCGTACCCGCGCGTTCGCCCGGCGCATGATCACCGCCCTGGACATCCGCACCACCGGGCCCGGTCAGCCGGTGTCCGGTCTCTCCGGCGGCAACCAGCAGAAGGTCGTCGTCGCCCGGGCCCTGGCCCGCGGGCCCGCCGTGCTGGTCGCGGTCCGGCCCACCAACGGGGTGGACGTGAAGTCCAAGCACGCGCTGCTGGGCGTCATACGGGACGTGGCGGCGGCCGGCAGCGGCGTCGTCCTCGTCTCCGACGAGCCGGACGACCTGCGGGTCTGCGACCGGGTACTGACGGTGACCCACGGCCGGGTCGTGGCCCGCTTCGGGCGCGGGTGGCGGGAGGGGGAGTTGGTGGGGGCGATGGAAGGGGTGGAGAGGGCGGAGGGGGCGGAAGGGGAGGGCACGGAGGGGGCGGAAGGGGAGGGAGCGGAGGGCACGGAGGGCACGGACGACGCGATCGGTCCGTACGGTGCGGGCGGCCCACCCGGCACTTCCGGCCCACCCGGCACTTCCGCTCCGCCCGCCACTTCCGACCCGCTCGGAACTCCCGATCCACCTGCCACTCCCGGTCCGAACGCCACTTCCGACCCGCCCGGAATTCCCGAACCGCCCGGAACTTCCAGCCCGCCCGCCACTCCCGGCCCCAACGGCTCCCGAGGAGGCGACCCGCGATGACCGACACCGCACGGCAGCAGGCGCCCGGCCTGGCGGACGCGCCGGCGCGGGGCCGCCCGCGCCCCGCGCTCGCCCGCTGGCGCGACGTGTCCCTGGTACCGGTGATCCTCGTGCTCGGCGTCACCGGCTTCATCGTCTCGCCCGCCTTCCTGACCCGGGACAACCTGGTCGGCGTCGTCCAGCAGTCCACCGAACTCGGCCTGCTGGTGCTCGGTGAGGCGCTGATCCTGATCAGCGGGCGGATGGACCTGTCGCTGGAGTCCACCATCGGCCTGGCGCCGGTGCTCGCCCTGTGGCTGGTGATGCCCGCGCACGGCGGGCGCTTCGCCGGTCTGGAACTGCTGCCGCAGTGGACGGCCGTGCCGCTGTGCCTGGCCGTGGGCGCCGCGGTCGACGCGGTCAACGGGTTCCTGATGCTCAAGCTGCGCGTCAACGGCTTCATCGCCACCCTCGGCATGCTGACCATGCTGCGCGGCCTCCAGCTCGGCATCTCCGAGGGCCGGTCGATCGGTGAGGTGCCGGAGTCCTTCGCCTACCTCGGCCGGACCGCCTGGCTCGGCGTCCCGGCCGCCGTCTGGATCTGCCTGGCGCTGTTCGCGCTCGGCGGCGCGGCCCTCGGCTACCTGCGGCACGGCCGCGCGCTGTACGCGATCGGCGGCAACCCGGAGGCCGCCCGCGCGGCCGGTATCCGGGTGGACCGGATCACCTGGGCCGTGCTCGCCGTCGGCGGCCTGCTGGCCGCGTTCGCGGGCATCCTCTACACCGGCCACTACGGTGCCGTCTCCGCGAGCCAGGGCAACGGCTGGATCTTCCAGGTCTTCGCCGCCGCCGTCATCGGCGGCATCAGCCTCAAGGGCGGCCGCGGCACGCTCTTCGGCGCGCTCACCGGCGTCCTGACCCTCCAGCTCGTCATCAACGTCATGACGCTGGGCGGGGTGCCGCCGCTGTGGACCCAGTTCCTCAACGGCCTGATCATCATCGTCGCGCTGGTCATCTCCCGGTTCGCGGGCGGCGAGCAGCAGGATTAGGAGGAGCGGCCGATGCCGTACGTACCGCGCGGGACACGGCGGCTGGGGCGTACGGGCGTGCGCGTGCCGCCCCTCGGCCTGGGTTGCGCGCCCCTCGGAAACCTGTACCGGCCTGTGCCCGAGGACCGCGCCCGGCGGACCGTGGACGCCGCCTTCGAGACCGGCGCCCGCCACTTCGACACCGCGCCGCACTACGGGCTCGGCCTGTCCGAGGAGCGCCTGGGGCGGGCGCTGGCCGGGCGCGACCGTACCGCGTACACGCTGTCCACCAAGGTCGGGCGGCGGCTGCGTCCCCTCGCGCCCGGCGAGGCGGTGGACGGCCAGGGCTACACCGCGACCCCGAGGCGCGCCCGCGTGTGGGACCTCTCCCGCGACGGCATCCGCCGCACCCTCGCCGCGTCCCTGGAGCGCCTGGGCGTCCCCGCCGTGGACATCGTCTACCTCCACGACGTCGAGGACCACCTCCCCGAGGTGTACGGGACCGGCTTCGCCGCCCTCGCCGAACTGCGCGCGGAGGGCGTGGTGGGCGCCATCGGCTTCGGGCTGAACCGCAGCGACGTGGCGGCGCGCTGCGTCGCCGACCTCGACGTGGACGTGGTGCTGTGCGCCGGGCGCTGGACCCTGCTCGACCGCGGTGCCTTCGACGACCTGCTGCCGGTCTGCGCCCGTCGCGGCACGTCGGTCGTCGTCGGCGGCGTCTACAACTCCGGGCTGCTGGCCGACCCGGCGCCCGGCGCCCCGTACGACTACGCGCCGGCGCCGGACGCGCTGGTGGAGCGGGCGCGGCGGCTCGCGTCCGTGTGCGCGGAGTTCGGCGTGCCGCTCAAGGCCGCCGCGCTGCGCTTCCCGTTCGGCCATCCGGCCGTGGCGGGGGTCCTGGTGGGTGCCGCGTCGCCGGAGGAGGCCCGGGAGAACGCCGAACTGTTCACGCACGACATCCCGGACGCCCTCTGGCACACCCTCACCGACTGCGGCCTTCTCGGCCCCGGCCTGCCGCTTCCCACCGCCGACCCGGGGGCCCGCCCATGACCGACCGCATCGACGCCCACCACCACCTGTGGGACCTGTCCCGGCGTCCGCAGCCGTGGATGGAAGGCGCCTGGGCCGACCCGATCCGCCGTACGTACACCCTCGACGACCTGACACCGCACCTCGCCCGGCACGACATCCACGGCACCGTTCTGGTCCAGTCCTCGGCCTCCCGCGCCGAGACCGCCGAACTGCTCGCGGTCGCGGCCCGCTCGCCCGTCGTCCGGGGCGTCGTCGGCTGGGCCGACCTGACCGACCCCGGGCTGCCCGGCGTCCTGGCCACGATGCCGCCGCTCCTGGTGGGCCTGCGCCACCAGGTCCAGGACGAGCCCGACCCGCACTGGCTCGCCCGCCCCGTCGTACGGCGCGGTCTGGCCGCCGTCGCGGACGCCGGCCTCGCCTACGACCTCCTGGTCACCCCGCGCCAGCTGCCCGCCGCGCTCGCCGCCGCCCGCGCGCTCCCCGCCCTCACGTTCGTCCTCGACCACGCCGCCAAACCCGGCATCGCGGCCCGCGCCTGGCAGCCCTGGGCCGACGGCCTGGCCGCCCTCGCCCGCCTGCCCAACACCGTCTGCAAACTCTCCGGCCTGGTCACCGAGGCCGGCCACACGACGTGGCGCCCCGCCGACATCGAGCCCTACGCCCGCCACATCCTGGACACCTTCGGCCCCCACCGCGTCCTGTTCGGCTCCGACTGGCCGGTCTGCACCCTGGCCGCCCCGTACGAGACCGTCATCACCCTGGCGGAAGCGGCCACCGCCCACCTCGCACCGGACGAACGGGCGGCGGTGTTCGGGGGGAACGCGGTGGGGGTGTACGGGGCGTGAGGGCGGCCGGCACCCGCCCGGACGGCCATGACTCCCCGTCCGCTTTCCGCCAGCGCCGCCGTTCCCCGGCCACGAGTATCGAGTGGTGCCGCTCGGAGCGACACATCACGAGAACTCAGGACATGGCGCGACAAGCGCAGGCAACACGGAGGGGCGGACATGACTACCGCGCAGCTCGACGGCAAGGTGGCGCTGGTGACCGGCGGGAGCCGGGGGATCGGGGAGGCCGTCGTGGTGCGGCTCGCCGAGGACGGGGCCGATGTGGCGTTCACGTACCGCAGCGAGGAGGCACGGGCGGCGCTCGTGGTGGAGCGCGTCGAGAAGCTGGGCCGGCGGGCCTGGGCGGTGCGGGCGGACAGCGCGGACGCCGCGGCCGTACGGGCCTCCGTGGACGGCACCGTGGAGCGGTTCGGGCGGCTGGACATCCTCGTCAACAACGCCGGGATCGGCGTCCTCGGACCCATCGAGGGAATCTCCGAGGAGGACGTGGACCGCGTGCTGGCCGTCAACGTCCGCGCGCCCTTCATCGCGGCGCAGGCCGCCGCCGGGCGGATGACCGAGGGCGGGCGGATCATCAGCATCGGCAGCTGCATGGCCGAGCGCGTCGCCTTCCCCGGCGGCTCGCTGTACGCGACGAGCAAGGCCGCGCTCACCGGCCTGACCAGGACCCTGGCCAGGGAACTGGGCCCGCGCGGCATCACGGCCAACCTG
Source organism: Streptomyces albofaciens JCM 4342 (assembly GCF_008634025.1). Lineage (NCBI taxonomy): Bacteria > Bacillati > Actinomycetota > Actinomycetes > Kitasatosporales > Streptomycetaceae > Streptomyces > Streptomyces albofaciens. Next base: position 3,068,029 of record NZ_PDCM01000001.1, read on the forward strand.
GTCAACCCGGGCCCGGTCGACACCGACATGAACCCGGCCGACGGCGAGAGCGCGCCGATGCAGGCCCGGTTGACGTCGCTCGGGTCCTACGGGCGGCCGGCGGACATCGCGGCGACCGTGGCACACCTCGCGGGGGAGGGCGGCCGGTATGTGACGGGCGCGTCGATCGCGGTGGACGGCGGGTTCGCCGTCTGACGGGGGAGGGCCCGGGAGGAGGGGGCGCGGCCGGGCCCTCCCGGACGCCGCGCCCTGCCTCACAGCGTCGAGCGCAGCCACTGCTCCACGCTCGCGATGTGCACCGTCGCCCAGGCCCGCGCCGCCTCCCCGTCCCGGTCGCGGAGGGCGCCGAGGATCGCCCGGTGCTCGGCGAGGGTGCGGCCGACCGCGTCCTGCTGTGTCAGGCCGCGCCAGACGCGGGCCCGGGTCGTCGGCCCGGACAGGCCGTCGAGCAGGGAGCACAGCACCGAGTTGCCGGCCGCGGCCACGATCCGGCGGTGGAACTCCAGGTCCCGGGCGACCAGGTCCGGCACCGCCGGGTGCGGGCCGAGCGCGTCCAACTGGCGTCCCAGTTCGTCCAGTTCGGCCACCGGGATACGGTCGGCCGCCATCGCGGTGGCGGCCGGTTCCAGGATGCGGCGTACGGCCAGGAACTCCACGACCGTGTCGTCGCGGTGGAAGTCGACCACGAAGCTGAGCGCTTCCAGGAGGAGCTGCGGGTCCAGGCTGGTGACGTAGGTGCCGTCGCCCTGCCGTACGTCCAGGATGCGGATCAGCGACAGGGCGCGCACCGCCTCGCGCAGCGAGTTGCGGGACAGCCCCAGGCCGGCGGCGAGTTCGCTCTCCTTGGGCAGCCGGTCGCCGGGCCGCAGCGCACCGGAGACGATCATCGACTTGATCTTCTCTATGGCCTCGTCCGTGACCGCCATGCCCGGCCTCCCCGCTCTCCCGCCCGCCGGATCCCCGCAGACATCCGATGTCTGCGCCATTATGGCCGGGGGACCGCCGGGCCGGGAGGGCGTGCGGGAGGGTTCGCCGCCGTCCTCAGACGGACCGGACCAGCGCCTCCGCCGCACCGGTCACGGCCGCCTCGTCCAGCGTCGTCAGCCGGCGGTCGCGCATCAGGCCCCGGCCGTCGACGACCGTGTCCCGGACGTCACCGGCCCGCGCCGAGTACGCCAGCGTCGACCACGGATCGTGCCGGGGCGCCAGATGCGCACCGCCCAGGTCCAGTACCGCCAGGTCCGCCCGCTTGCCCACTTCCAGGGAGCCGAGCTGCCCGCCCAGGCCCAGGGCCCGCGCGCCCTCGATCGTCGCCATGCGTACGGCCTGCTCGGCGCCGACCGCCGTGGGGTCGCCGCCCGCCTTGTGGACCAGCGCCGCCATCCCCAGCGCCCCCACCATGTCCAGGGAGTTGGAGCTGACCGCGCCGTCCGTGCCCAGCCCGACCCGTACGCCCTGCCGCAGCAGCTCCGGGACCCGGGCGATGCCGCAGCCCAGCTTGAGGTTGGAGACCGGGCAGTGCGCGACGCCCGTGCCGGTACGGGCCAGCGCCGCGATCTCGGTGTCGGTCAGCTCGACCGCGTGCGCCAGCAGCGTGTCCGGGCCCAGCAGGCCCAGCGACTCCAGCAACTCGACCGGCCGCTTGCCGTACCGCTCGCGCACCGTCGCCACCTCGGCGGCGTTCTCCGCCGCGTGCAGGTGCAGCAGCGCGCCGTACTCCTTCGCCAGCGCCGCGATGTCCGTCAGCTGCGCGGCGTCCAGGGTGTAGGCGCTGTGCGCGAAGACCACCGGCCGGGTGCCGGGGGAGGGGCGGTGGCCGTCGAGGTGGCGGCGCGCCCAGCCCATCCGGTTCCCGTACGGCATCCGGTCGGGCGGCCCCGGTACGTCCATGAACGTCGGGCCGGACAGCAGCCGCCAGCCCGCGTCCCGCGCGGCCCGCTCGGCCGCCTCGTGGAACCAGTACATGTCCAGCGCGGTGGTCACCCCGCCCCGCACGCTCTCCGCGACGGCCAGCCGCAGGCCCGCGGTCACCGCCTCCGGGGACAGCAGCGCGTTCTCCCGGGGCACCACCCGCCCCAGGAACTCCTGGAGGTCCACATCGTCGGCGTGCCCGCGCAGCAGCGTCATCGCCAGGTGGGTGTGGGTGTTGACCAGCCCGGGCAGCACCAGGCAGCCGGTGGCGTCGATCTCCTCGGCCGCGCGGTGGGCGGCGCGCAGCGCGCCGGCCGGGCCGACCGCGACGATCTCCCCGTCCCGTACGGCGACGGCGCCGTCGGGCAGCACGGTGCCGCGGTCGTCGACGGTGAGGACCGTCCCGCCGTGCACCAGCAGGTCGGCGCCCGCCGCTTCCGTGGTCCCTACGGTGCTCATCGGTTCTCCTCCTCCGCCAGCGCCCGCAGCGCCTCCAGCGCGACGACGGCGCCGCGCGCCACGCCCTCCGCGACCACGTCCCGGTGGGGGTCGTAGCCGCCGGTGGCCGCCTCGTCGACCAGTTCGTCCGCGTTCGCCCCGTCGATCACCAGCACCGCACCGGCCACCAGACCGCGCAGCCCGGCCGTCACGAACAGCGCGGACGCCTCCATCTCGATCGCCGCCACGCCCGCCGCGGTGTACGCCGCGACCGGCAGCGGCAGCAGACCCGGTTGGAACGCGGCGCGCGTCCACACCACCCCGCGGTGGTACGGAGCCCCGGCTTCCGCGGCCGCGCGCTCAAGCGCCAGCACGGCTTCCGGCGCGGCCACGGCCGGGTACTCCGGCGGCACCAGCTGCTGCGTCACCCCGTCGTCGCGCACCGCCGACTCGGCGATCACCAGGTCGCCGTCGCCGATCCCGGCCCGTATCGCCCCCGCCGTACCGAAGCGCAAGAAGGTCCGCACCCCCGCGTCCGCCAGCTCCTGGAACAGCAGCACCGCGCCGGGCGCGCCCACGCCGTGCGACGCGACGGCCACCGGCATGCCCTTCCAGCTGCCGGTGAACGTCCGGTACTCGCGGTGGTACGCGATCTCCGCCGCCCCGTCGAGCAGCTCGGCGACGGCGGCCGCGCGGGCCGGGTCGCCGACCACGACGGCCCGCGGCGGCAGCCCGCCGCGGGGAAGGCGGGCGATGGGGGACAGATCTGGGGTCACGGGGCGGCTCCAGTGGCTCGGAAGGGTGGCCCGGCGGAAGACCGGACGACACGGACGGGACGGCGGTCCCGCACCAACCTACGGGCCCGGCGGAACGGGCCCGCAACGTGGTCCGCCCACGGCGGCCGTCCGCTCACGCGGCCCGGGTGCGCGACGCGAACAGGACGGCCAGGGCGCACGGTACGAGCAGCAGCGCGAAGGCGGCACCGTACCCGGCGGCCCGCGCCACACCCGCGCCCAGGCACAGGTTGAGCACGGCGGAGGCCGCCGCCAGCACCGTCACCTGGCCCAGGTTCTGGTTGGTCTGCATCGCGCCGCTCGCCGCGCCCTGACGGCCGGGCGGGCTGTGGGTCAGGGACAGCACGGTGAGCGAGGGGGCGAGCAGGCCCATGCCGACGGCCGCGACGAGCATCGCCGCCCCGGCGGTGAACGCCGGCGCCCAGGGCAGCGTCCCGACGGCCGCGATCACCACCGCCGCCGACTGCACCAGCGCCCCGGCCACGACCAGCCGGTGCCGGGGCAGGTGCTCCAGCAGGCGGCCCTGCACCCAGGAAGCGGCGGCCCAGAACACCGCGGCCCCGGTGAAGACCAGGCCGATCAGCACGGGAGGCGCCGCCCGTTCGGTGACGAGCAGCAGCGGGACGAGCGCCTCCAGGGTGAAGAACGTGCCCGAACCGAGGCCGCGCAGCAGGACGGTCGCGGGCAGGCCGCGCGCGGCGCGCCACGTACCCCGGGGCAGCAGCCGTGGCGCGAACACCAGCAGCAGGCCGAGCCCGACGGCCGCGGCCGGCAGATGGCGCGGGTCCCGGCCGGAGACGCCGTACTGGCCCAGCGCCGCGCCCGCACTCACCGCCACCGCGACCAGCAGCGCGGGGCGCGGGGCCCGTTCGCCGGACGGCGCGGGCACCTCGGACCGGGAACGGCCGCGCAGTACGGCCGCCACCGCCAGCGCCGGAAGCACGGTGAGCACGGCCAGCCCGAAGAACACCGTGCGCCACGACCACCACTCGGCCACCAGCCCCGCCAGCGGCGGACCGATCAGCGACGGCACGATCCAGCAGGTGCTCATCAGCGCCAGCGCCCGCGGCCGGAGCCGGTCCGGATACGCCCGGCCGATGGCGGTGTTGACCGCGACCGTGATCATCCCGCCGGCCAGGCCGTCCAGGAACCGCCCGGCCGCCAGCTGCCAGACCGAGGTGGCGGCACCGGAGACCAGCAGCGTGGCCACCGCCAGCACCAGGCCCGCGGCCAGCGGCCGCTGGGCCCCGGACCGGTCCGCCCAGTGCCCGCCCAGCACCCCGCCGAACAGGCCCGCCGCCACGAAGCACCCCGCGACGAGCGGGAACAGCTCCACCCCGGCCAGGTCACGGGCGGCCGTCGGCAGGGCGGGCACCACGGCGAGCGCGGCCAGGCCGGTCAGGAACATCACCGCGGCGAAGCAGGCGGAGGCGGCCGCGTACGGACGGGAGAACAGGCCACCGGCAGGGGGCGGCGGGGAGGGGGACGGGCCGTCGTGGCCGGGGACGACCACGACGGCGGGCTCCGCGGAAGCCGCGGGCACGGCACGGGATGAGCACTTCGGATCATCGGTCACGAGCGCACAAGGTAAGCGCGCCGCACGACCGGGAGCCAGTTGTTTTCAGAAGGTGCCCGCCGCCCGGTCCCCGGCGCTCAGGCCCGGTCCGACGCCAGCTCCAACTCCAGTAGCCACTGCACGACTTCGGCATGGTGGCGGGCCTGGAGCAGGTCCGCGCCCCACACGTACAGACCGTGCCCGGCGACGACCACGGCCGGCATCCGCGGGTCCCGGGCCGCCTCCAGCCGGTCCCCGAGCACGGCCATGTCCTGGCTGTTGGCGATCACCGGCAGCCGCGCCGCGGCCCCTTCCGCGGACAGTCCCAGCCCCTTGAGCATCTCCAGGTCGCGGAAGACGATCCCGCCGGGCCGGCGCCGCGCCATCGCCACCGCCGCGACCGTGTGGACGTGCACCACCGCCCCCGCGCCGGTCAGCCGCACCACCCGGGCGTGCAGCCCGGCCTCCGCCGACGGCTTCCCGGCCCCGGCCGCCGTGCCCGCGACCGCGGCGCCCGCACCGTCCACCAGCACCACGTCGTCCGCGGTCAGCTCGCCCTTGTCCCGCCCGCTCGCGGTCACCGCCAGCCGCAGCGGATCGCGGGCCAGCACGGCCGACAGGTTGCCGGACGTGCCGCGCATCCAGCCGAACGAGGCGAACCGCGCGGCCTCGGCCGCCAGCCGGGCCCCGGCCCGCCGCACCTCCTCGTCGCCGACACCCGGCCCCGCGCCGCTTCCGGCCCCGGCAGCCGCCCCGGCCGCCACCGTCTCGGCTCCGGCCCCCGCCCGGATCTCCAGCTCCGCGAACGACGCCACCTCGGGATGGTCCCCCACCCCGCTCTCGTAGTACGGCTCCCCGGGCCGCCGCACCCCGGCCGTGCGCCACCCCGCCGCGCGCGCCGCGTCCAGCTCCCCGGGCCGGTCGGACAGGAACAGCACCCGCTCCGGCGCGGCCCCGAGACCGGCGGCGATCCTCTCGTACGACGCGGCCGCCAGCTTGGGCCCGGCGTTCTCCGTGTCGTGGAACCGCTCGGCCAGCGGCCGCAGGTCGCCCTCCGGACTGTGCCCGAACCACGCCTGCTGCGCGGCCACCGAGCCCGACGAGTACACGTGCAGCCGGACGCCCGCCGCGTGCCACTCGCGCAGCCGGGGCACCACGTCCGGGTAGAAGTGCGAGACCAGCTCACCGCTCGCGAAGCCCTCGGACCACACGATGCCCTGGAGCGTCTTCAGGGGCGTGACCTTGCGGTCCTCGTCCAGCCAGGCGCCGAGCGCCCGCTCGATCCGCGCGGCGTCGGCGTCCGGCTCGGCCAGCAGCTCCCGGATCTGCGCGACGGCCCGCCGTACCGCCGGCTCCTCGGCCCGCTCGGCCAGCAGCCGCCCGAACCGCTTGCGGGAGTACGGGTACAGCTCGTCCACGACGAATCCGGTCGCGCTCGTGGTGCCCTCGATGTCGAGCACCACATGGTCCACGTCGAACGTGTGGTTCACGCCGTGCCCCGTTCCGCCCGTCCGGCCACGAGCGTGTCGAAGTCCGGGAACCGCAGTGCGATGTCGTCGCCGGTGAACGTGCCGACCCAGCCGTCCTCCTCGTGGAAGAAGCGGATGGCGGTGAACGACGGCCGGGTGCCCATGTCGAACCAGTGGGTGGTGCCCCGCGGCACGCCCAGCAGATCACCCTCCTCGCACAGCACGGCGTGCACCTCGCCGCCCGTGTGCAGATAGAACACCCCGGCCCCGGCGACGAAGAAGCGCACCTCGTCGTCGTCCTCGTGGGTGTGCTCGGCGAGGAACTTCTGCCGCGCCGCGCGGGCCGTCTCCGCCCAGCCGGGGGCGTCGCTCGGGTGCAGGGCCGCCACGTCCACCGTCACGAACCCCTCCTCGGCGGTCAGCCGGTCGATCTCCGGCCGGTACGCCGCGAGGACGGCCGCGGGCTCCGCGTCCGGCGCCACGTCCGGGCGCACCGGCCACCGCTCGTACCGCACCCCGGCGGGTGCCAGCGCGGCGGCGATCTCCGCGGGCCCGGACGTGCGCCGCAGCACGGTCCCGGGGCCGCTCTCCGGCCAGGTGGTCAGCAAGGTCATCGGAATCTCCAAGGTCGGTGACGGGTCCGGTCGGTGACGGGTCTGGAGAAACACGGGGGAGGCCGGACGGAGCGCCCGGGGCCCTTTCCGGCGATGCTAGTCCCGCCGGACCCGGGGGCGGGGGGGCCGTCCGGGGGACGTGTGTGATCCGCGCGCCGCGGGTACCTCAGGGAGCCGGAACCGTGAGTCGTACCCAGAGAGAGGCGGAAGCCCAGGTCATGGACGCATGGGAGGTGATCGTCGTCGGCGCGGGCTCGGCCGGCGGCGTACTGGCGGACCGGCTGTCCGAGGACCCCGCCCGGTCCGTCCTGTTGCTGGAGGCCGGGCCCGACTACGGCAGCTCCCCCGACGGCCTGCCCGAGGACGTGGCCACCAGCCCCGCCGCCACCCACAGCCACGACTGGGGGTACGTCAGCGAGCCGGGCGCCCTCGGCCGGTGCGTCGGGCTGCCCCGCGGCAAGCTCGTGGGCGGCTCCTCGGCGATCAACTCCGCGATCGCGCTGCGCGGCCGACCGCAGGACTACGACGACTGGGCCGCCCGGGGCAACGAGGGCTGGGCGTTCGCCGACTTCCTGCCCAGCCTCTGCCGCGTCGAGCGGGACCTGGACCTCGGCGCGCCCTGGCACGGCACGGACGGCCCGGTTCCCGTGGGGCGGTACGGGCCGGAGGCGACCAACCGGTGGCAGCGCGCCTTCCACGACGCCTGTACGGCCCTCGGCCACCCGCCGGTCGAGGACCACAACGCGCCCGGCGCGTGCGGCGTGGGCCCGGTCCCGGTCAACCGGGTCGGCGGCGTACGGCAGAGCACCGCGCTGACCTACCTCGCGCGGGCCCGCGAGCGCGCCAACCTCACCGTGCGCGGCGATGTCCTCGTGGACCGGGTCGTCCTGCGCGACGGCCGCGCGGTGGGCGTCCAGCTGGCCGATCCGGCGCGCACGGTCCTGCCCGCCCGCCGCGTCGTGCTCGCCGCCGGCGCCTACGGCAGCCCGCCGATCCTGCTGCGCTCCGGCCTCGGCCCGGCCGCCCACCTGCGCGACCTCGGCATCCCGGTGGTGGCCGACCTGCCCGGGGTGGGGGAGAACCTGCGGGACCACCCCGCCGTCACCCTCACCTACGCCACCGACGCGCCGCCGCCCGGCCCCCGCGACCCGGTGTTGCAGACCTTTCTGACCTGCGACCTCACGTGCGGGGACGGTCCGGCCGACCTCCAGGTCTTCCCGTCGGGGCCGGAGGCCGGCGAGGACGGCACCACGGTGCTCACCTTCTGGGTCGCCCTGCTGCGGCCGTCCTCCCGCGGCCGGCTGTGGCTGCGCTCGGCCGACCCCCGGGACGCGCCGCGCATCGACGCCGGCTTCCTGAGCGATCCGGAGGACACGCGGCGCATGGTGGCGGGCATGCGGCTGGCGCGCTCCCTGGCCCGTACGGCTCCGCTGTCCGGCCTGCTGGGCGAGGAGCGCGCGCCGGGCCCCGCCGTCACCACGGACGAACAGCTGGCAACGGCCCTGCGGCAGACGGTCAGCGGCTACCAGCACGCCGCCGGGACCTGCCGGATGGGTCCGGCGGGGGACCCCGGCGCCGTGGTCTCCGCCACCGGCGCCGTCCACGGCGTCGAGGCCCTGGACGTCATCGACGCCTCCGTCATGCCGGCGCTGCCCGCGGCCAACACCAACCTCACCACCATGGCCCTCGCCGAGCACTGCCTGCGGCGCTGAAGACGCGGACACGCCGGAGGGCGGCTCCCCGGGAAGGGGAGCCGCCCTCGTGACGGCAACGGGTGACGGGGCGTCAGCCGCGCTGCTCCAGTATCGCCTTGGCCCGCGCCCGGACGTCCTCCGTGTCCAGACCGCGGATGGTCAGCGTGGTGCGGCGGCGCAGCACGTCGTCCACCGTCTCCGCCCACTCGTGGTCCCGGGCGTAGACGACCTGGGCCCAGATCTCCGGCGCGTCCGGGTGGATGCGCTCGGCGAGGGCCGGGTCCTCGTTGGCCAGCCGTGCGATGTCGAAGGACAGCGAGCCGTAGTGGGTGGCCAGGTGGCGGGCGGTCTCCGGCGCCATGCGCGGGCCGGGGGCCGAACCGTCGACCAGCAGCCGGTGGGCCACCGCGTTCGGGTTGGCGATGCCCGGCAGCGGCAGCTTCTTCGGCAGCCGCGAGATCGGCTCCATGTCCTCGGCCAGCGGGTGGCCGGGCAGCGCCGCCAGCTTGTTCATGACCGTACGGCCGATGTGGCGGAACGTCGTCCACTTGCCGCCCGCGACGGACAGCATGCCGCCCGCGCCCTCGGTGACGACGGTCTCGCGCTTGGCCTTGGAGGTGTCGCCGGGGCCGCCCGGCAGCACCCGCAGGCCCGCGAAGGAGTACGTGATCAGGTCACGGGACAGCTGCTGGTCGCGGACGGAGAACGCCGCCTCGTCCAGGATCTGCGTGATGTCCTTGTCGTTGACGCGGACGTCCGCCGGGTCGCCCTCGTACTCCTCGTCGGTCGTACCGAGCAGCAGCATGTCCTCCCAGGGGAGGGCGAAGGTGATGCGGTACTTGTCGATCGGGGTGGCCAGCGCCGCCTTCCAGGGGGAGGTGCGCTTGAGGACCAGGTGCGCGCCCTTGGACAGGCGGATGGAGGGGGCCGCGTTCGGGTTCTCCATCTTGCGCAGGTGGTCGACCCACGGGCCGGTCGCGTTCAGCACCAGGCGGGCGTTGACGCCGAACTCGGTGCCGTCGGTGCCGTCCTTCAGCTCGGCACCGGTGACCCGGCCCTGGGTGAAGCGCAGGCCGGTGACCTCGGCGTGGTTGAGGACGGTGGCGCCCGCGGCGACCGCCGCGCGGACCGTCATCAGGGCCATCCGCGCGTCGTTCATCTGGTCGTCGCCGTAGACGGCCACGGCCTTCAGGTTGTCGGTGCGCAGCTCCGGCACGTCCCGCTGGGCCTTGGCCGGGCTGATGACGTGGCCGACGCCGTCGCCGAAGGCGGACAGCGCCGAGTACGCGAAGACGCCCGCGCCCAGCTTGGCCGCGCCGTGCGGGCCGCCCTTGTAGACCGGCAGGTAGAAGGTCAGCGGGTTGGCGAGGTGGGGGGCCACCTCACGCGAGACCGCGCGGCGCTCGAAGTGGTTCTCCGCCACCAGCTTGACCGCACCGGTCTGCAGGTAGCGCAGACCGCCGTGCAGCAGCTTGGAGGAGGCGGAGGAGGTGGCGCCGGCGAAGTCGCCGGCGTCCACCAGCGCAACCCGCAGCCCCGACTGCGCGGCGTGCCAGGCGGTGGAGATGCCCAGGATGCCGCCGCCGATCACCAGGAGGTCGTACGTCGCCTTGGAAAGCCGCTCCCGAGTCTCGGCGCGGCTCGGGTTCGAACCGTCGGCCGGGTGCGTCCCGAGGGCCGGGACGCTCTGCAGGGTGCTCATGATTACTCCTCGTCAGCTCTCGTCGTCGATCCAGCCCATGGTCCGCTCGACGGCCTTGAGCCAGTTCTTGTACTCGCGGTCGCGGGTGTCCGCGTCCATGCGGGGGGTCCACTCGGCGGCCCGGCGCCAGTTGGCGCGCAGCGCGTCGGTGTCCGGCCAGAAGCCGACGGCCAGACCGGCGGCGTAGGCGGCGCCGAGGCAGGTCGTCTCGGCCACCATGGGACGCACCACGGGCGCGTCCAGGAAGTCCGAGATGGTCTGCATCAGCAGGTTGTTGGAGGTCATGCCGCCGTCGACCTTCAGCGCGGTCAGGTCGACGCCGGAGTCCTTGGTCATGGCGTCGGTGATCTCGCGGGTCTGCCAGGCGGTGGCCTCAAGGACGGCGCGGGCGATGTGCGCCTTGGTGACGTAGCGGGTCAGGCCCGCGATGACACCGCGCGCGTCGGAGCGCCAGTAGGGGGCGAACAGGCCGGAGAAGGCCGGGACGAAGTACGCGCCGCCGTTGTCCTCGACGGTGGACGCCAGCGTCTCGATCTCGGCGGCCGAGTTGATCAGGCCCATCTGGTCGCGCATCCACTGCACCAGCGAACCGGTGACGGCGATCGAGCCCTCCAGCGCGTACACCGGGGCCTGGTCGCCGATGCGGTAGCCGACCGTGGTCAGCAGCCCGTTGTAGGAGTTGACGGGCTCGTCACCGGTGTTCATCAGCATGAAGGTGCCGGTGCCGTACGTGGACTTGGCCTCGCCCTTGTCGTAGCAGGTCTGGCCGAACAGCGCGGCCTGCTGGTCGCCCAGTGCCGAGGCGACCGGCACGCCGGCCAGCGCGCCGCCGGCGGCGGTGCCGTACACCTCGGCCGACGAGCGGATCTCCGGCAGCACCGCCGCCGGGATGTCGATGGAGTGCAGGATCTTCTCGTCCCACTCCAGCTTGCGCAGGTTCATCAGGAGGGTGCGCGAGGCGTTGGTGACGTCGGTGACGTGCACACCGCCCTCGGTGCCGCCGGTCAGGTTCCAGATGACCCAGGAGTCCATGGTGCCGAAGAGGATGTCGCCGGCCTCGGCGCGCTCGCGCAGGCCCTCGACGTTGTCCAGCAGCCAGCGGATCTTCGGGCCGGCGAAGTACGAGGCCAGCGGCAGGCCGGTCTCGCGGCGGAAGCGGTCCTTGCCGACGTTGCGGCCCAGCTCGCGGCAGAGCGCGTCGGTACGGGTGTCCTGCCAGACGATGGCGTTGTGGACCGGCTCACCGGTGTTCTTGTCCCACATCAGCGTGGTCTCGCGCTGATTGGTGATGCCGATGGCCTTGACGTCCTTGGCGGTGATGCCGGCCTTCTCGACGGCGCCGGCCACCACCTGCTGGACGTTTTCCCAGATCTCCTTGGCGTCGTGCTCGACCCAGCCCGGCTTGGGGAAGATCTGTTCGTGCTCCTTCTGGTCGACCGACACGATGCGGCCGTCCTTGTCGAACACGATGCAGCGGCTGGACGTGGTGCCCTGGTCGATGGCCGCGATGAACGGGCCGTGGCCGTGCGAGGCGGTGCTGTGGTTGTCGCTCATGGGGTGTCTGTGCTCCAAAGTCTTCGGTGCGGGCGGCGCGGCTCAGGCGAACGCGAGGTTGTAGATACCACCGGCGATCGCGCCGCCGATCAGCGGACCGGCGACCGGGATCCAGGCGTATCCCCAGTCCGACCCGCCCTTGTTCGGCAGCGGAAGCAGCGAGTGGACGATACGCGGACCGAGGTCGCGGACCGGGTTGATCGCGTAGCCGGTCGGGCCGCCCAGCGACAGACCGATACCGACGACCACGAAAGCGGTCAGCAGCGCTCCGATGACGCCGACGCCCTTGCCGTTGTCACTGAGGCCCTGCGTGAGGATCGCCAGCACGAGCACGGTGGTGGCGATGATCTCCGTGGTCAGGTTCTGCACCGCGTTGCGGATCTCGGGTCCGGTGGAGAAGATCCCGAGAACCGGGCCGGCCTTGGGGGCCGCCGCCTGGTCGACCATGCCTTCCTGGCCGCTCTGCTCGCCCACGATCTCGGGGTCGGTCAGATGGGCCTTGAAGTGGCCGTAGTACGTGAGCCACACGAGTACCGCACCGATCATGGCGCCGAACAGCTCACCGGCGAAGTACACCGGCACGTCGCCCCACGGCGTACCGCCCTTGATCGCCAGGCCCACGGTGACCGCCGGGTTCAGGTGGGCGCCGGACTTGGTCGCGATGTACGCGCCGGTCAGTACGGCGAAGCCCCACCCGAAGGTGATGGCCACCCAACCCGAGTTGAACGCCTTCGAGCGCTTGAGCGTGACGGCGGCGCAGACGCCACCGCCCAGCAGGATCAGAACAGCGGTACCGATGGTCTCGCTGATGAAGATGTCGGAGCTGGACACCCGCGACTCCTTTGTCCTTCGTCCAGGGGAAGGCGGACCCCGGGTCCCTCCGGTGGTCCGCGCCCTCCGAGAGGGCGTTGGTCGGCCTCCGGCACTGTCCACCATAACGAATATTGTCGTGTGGTGTTCGACAATGCCGACCGACGAACGGCAGTTTTCTTCACACGTAGCACCCCGTCAAGGGTTCTGTGACTGAAAACTTAGGTGAACATATGGGGTGAACCGGGGCAGGGGCGCGTCAGAATCGCCCGGCGCCCAGGTCACGGGAGACCGCACGTGCGCAATCCCTCACCGCCGCGACGATTTCCGGCCGCAGCTCACCCGGCTCGCCGTCCCGGCAGACCCGCTCGACGGCACCCGTGACACCCACCGCGCCCACCGGCATCCGCCGCCGGTCGTGGATCGGCGCGGCCACCGACGCCACGCCCTCCCAGGTCTCCTCCACGTCGGCCGCCCAGCCCCGCGCCCTGGTCAGGTCCAGCACGCCCTCCAGCTCGTCCAGGGCGGTCACCGTGCGCGGCGTGAACGCCTGCCGCTCGGCCTCCGCCGCCTCGCTGTGCGCCACCGGGTCGTACGCGGCCAGCACCTTGCCCAGCGCCGTGCTGTGCAGCGGGTGCATCGCGCCGACCTCCAGCACCTGGCGGCTGTCGTCGGGCCGGAAGACGTGGTGCACGATCAGCACGCCCTGCTGGTGCAGCACGCCCAGGTAGACGCTCTCGCCGCTGGAGCGCGCCAGGTCGTCCGTCCACACCAGGGCGCGGGCGCGCAGCTCGTGCACGTCCAGATAGCTGTTGCCGAGCCGCAGCAGCTCCGCGCCCAGCTGGTAGCGGCCCGAGGCCGGGTCCTGCTCGACGAAGCCCTCCTGCTGGAGGGTGCGCAGGATGCCGTGCGCGGTGCCCTTGGCCAGGCCCAGCGCGGAGGAGATGTCGGACAGGCCCAGCCGCCGCTCACCGCCGGCCAGCAGCCGCAGCATCGCGGCGGCACGTTCCAGTGACTGGATGTTCCGTGCCATCGGGGGACCTCCGGGTCGAGCGGTGTGGAGCGGGTGGTGTGGTGCGGTGTCCAGCGGTGCCGGACGGCCTCATGAGCGGTTCGGCAATGCTGAACGATATCGGTGAATGCCGACCCTCCGGCAGCCGACCGACCCCTGTCAATGATCTTGGCCGAGTCCACGCCGTGGGACGGCCGGGCCCGCGGCGGCGCCGCCCGCTACCCTGACCGGGTGCGCCTTCCACCGGAAGACGCAAAGCCGACAGCCGTCGCAACCAGGGGAGCTACCTCCATGGCCTCGTACACGCCATCGTCCACCAGCACATCCCGTACCACGGCCCTCCGCGAGGCCCTCGCCTCCCGCGTCGTGGTGGCCGACGGGGCGATGGGCACGATGCTCCAGGCGCAGGACCCCTCACTGGAGGACTTCCAGCAGCTGGAAGGCTGCAACGAGATCCTGAACCTCACCCGTCCGGACATCGTCCGCTCGGTCCACGAGGCCTACTTCGCGGTCGGCGTCGACTGCGTCGAGACCAACACCTTCGGCGCCAACCACGCCGCCCTCGCCGAGTACGACATCCCCGAACGCGTCTTCGAGCTGTCCGAATCCGGCGCCCGCATCGCCCGCGAGGTCGCCGACGAGTTCACCGCCTCGACCGGACAGCAGCGCTGGGTGCTCGGCTCCATGGGTCCCGGCACCAAGCTGCCCACCCTCGGCCACGTCGACTACGTGACGCTGCGCGACGCCTACCAGCGGAACGCCGAAGGCATGATCGCCGGCGGCGCCGACGCGCTGCTCGTCGAGACCACCCAGGACCTGCTCCAGACCAAGGCCGCCGTCCTCGGCGCCCGCCGCGCCCTGGAGGCCACCGGCACCGACCTGCCGGTGATCTGCTCGGTGACCGTCGAGACCACCGGCACCATGCTGCTCGGCTCGGAGATCGGCGCCGCGCTGACCGCGCTGGAGCCGCTGGGCATCGACATGATCGGCCTGAACTGCGCCACCGGCCCCGCCGAGATGAGCGAGCACCTGCGCTACCTGGCCCGCAACGCCCGCGTACCGCTGTCGTGCATGCCGAACGCCGGTCTGCCCGTCCTCGGCAAGGACGGCGCGCACTACCCGCTGACCCCGGCGGAGCTGGCCGACGCGCAGGAGACCTTCGTCTCCGAGTACGGGCTCTCGCTCGTCGGCGGCTGCTGCGGCACCACCCCCGAGCATCTGCGCCAGGTCGTCGAGCGGGTACGGGGCACCGTCCCCACCGAGCGCAGCCCGCGCCCCGAGCCCGGCGCCGCCTCGCTCTACCAGACCGTCCCGTTCCGCCAGGACACCTCCTACCTGGCCATCGGCGAGCGCACCAACGCCAACGGCTCCAAGAAGTTCCGCGAGGCCATGCTGGAGGGCCGCTGGGACGACTGCGTGGAGATGGCCCGCGACCAGATCCGCGAGGGCGCGCACATGCTCGACCTGTGCGTGGACTACGTCGGCCGGGACGGCGTCGCCGACATGCGGGAGCTGGCCGGCCGCTTCGCCACCGCCTCCACCCTGCCCATCGTGCTGGACTCCACCGAGGTCGACGTCATCCAGGCGGGCCTGGAGAAGCTGGGCGGCCGCGCCGTCATCAACTCCGTCAACTACGAGGACGGCGACGGGCCGCAGTCCCGCTTCGCCCGGGTCGCCGCGCTGGCCCGCGAGCACGGCGCGGCCCTGATGGCGCTGACCATCGACGAGGAGGGCCAGGCCCGTACCGCCGAGCACAAGGTCGCCATCGCCGAGCGGATCATCGACGACCTGACCGGCAACTGGGGCATCCGCGAGTCGGACATCCTCATCGACTGCCTGACCTTCACCATCTGCACCGGCCAGGAGGAGTCCCGCAAGGACGGTGTCAACACCATCGAGGCGATCCGCGAGCTGAAGCGGCGTCACCCCGACGTGCAGACCACGCTGGGCCTGTCCAACATCTCCTTCGGCCTCAACCCGGCCGCCCGCATCGTCCTCAACTCCGTCTTCCTCGACGAGTGCGTCAAGGCGGGCCTGGACTCGGCGATCGTGCACGCCTCGAAGATCCTGCCGATCGCGCGCCTGGAGGAGGAGCAGGTCAAGGTCGCCCTCGACCTGATCTACGACCGGCGCGCGGAGGGCTACGACCCGCTCCAGAAGCTGCTGGAGCTGTTCGAGGGCGCCACCGCCAAGTCGCTGAAGGCCGGCAAGGCCGAGGAACTGCTCGCGCTGCCCCTGGAGGAGCGCCTCCGGCGCCGCATCATCGACGGCGAGAAGAACGGCCTGGAAGCCGACCTGGACGCGGCGCTCGCCGAGCGCCCGGCCCTGGACATCGTCAACGACACCCTGCTGGAGGGCATGAAGGTCGTCGGCGAGCTGTTCGGCTCCGGCCAGATGCAGCTGCCGTTCGTGCTCCAGTCCGCCGAGGTCATGAAGACCGCGGTGGCCTACTTGGAGCCGCACATGGAGAAGTCCGACGCCGAGGGCAAGGGCACCATCGTGCTGGCGACCGTCCGCGGCGACGTGCACGACATCGGCAAGAACCTCGTCGACATCATCCTGTCCAACAACGGCTACAACGTCGTCAACCTCGGCATCAAGCAGCCCGTCTCGGCCATCCTGGAGGCCGCCGAGGAACACCGCGCCGACGTCATCGGCATGTCCGGCCTGCTGGTCAAGTCCACGGTGATCATGAAGGAGAACCTGGAGGAGCTCAACCAGCGCAAGATGGCGGCGGACTTCCCCGTCATCCTCGGCGGCGCCGCCCTGACCCGCGCCTACGTCGAGCAGGACCTCCACGAGATCTACGAGGGCGAGGTCCGCTACGCCCGCGACGCCTTCGAGGGCCTGCGCCTGATGGACGCCCTGATCGCCGTCAAGCGCGGCGTGCCCGGCGCCAGCCTCCCCGAGCTCAAGCAGCGCCGCGTCCCCAAGCGGGACGTGCAGATCGCCGAGCCGGAGCCGGAGGAGGGCACCGTCCGCTCCGACGTGGCCACCGACAACCCCGTCCCCACCCCGCCCTTCTGGGGCACCCGCGTCGTCAAGGGCATCCAGCTCGCCGACTACGCCTCCTGGCTGGACGAGGGCGCCCTGTTCAAGGGGCAGTGGGGCCTCAAGCAGGCCCGTACGGGTGACGGCCCCTCGTACGAGGAACTGGTCGAGACCGAGGGACGCCCCCGGCTGCGCGGCTGGCTGGACAAGCTCCAGACCGAGAACCTCCTGGAGGCCGCCGTCGTCCACGGGTACTTCCCCTGCTACTCCAAGGGCGACGACCTGATCCTGCTCAACGAGGACGGCACCGAGCGCACCCGCTTCACCTTCCCGCGCCAGCGCCGCGGCCGGCGGCTGTGCCTGGCGGACTTCTTCCGGCCGGAGGAGTCCGGCGAGCGGGACGTGGTCGGCCTCCAGGTCGTCACCGTCGGCTCGAAGATCGGCGAGGCCACCGCGGAGCTGTTCGCCTCCGACTCCTACCGCGACTACCTGGAACTGCACGGCCTGTCCGTCCAGCTCGCCGAGGCGCTGGCCGAGTACTGGCACGCCCGCGTCCGCGCCGAGCTGGGCTTCGGCGGCGAGGACCCGGCCGACGTCGAGGACATGTTCGCGCTGAAGTACCGCGGCGCCCGCTTCTCCCTCGGTTACGGGGCCTGCCCCGACCTGGAGGACCGCGCCAAGATCGCCGACCTGCTGCGGCCGGAACGCATCGGCGTCCAGCTCTCCGAGGAGTTCCAGCTGCACCCCGAGCAGTCCACCGACGCGATCGTCATCCACCACCCGGAGGCCAAGTACTTCAACGCACGGTGACGCCGGGGCCCGCGAAGCCCCGGATGCCACCGAGCGCACCGCGGGCCACCGTACGCGGACGTACACTGGTCGGTCCGGTAGCGGCCGGTCGTCCTTCCCGCGCGGAAGGGCGGCCGGCCCTTTCGTCCCTCCGGGGACGTTCGACTACGGAGGTGCACGGATGACCAGCAGCATCCCCGCGGTAGGCACGCGTACGGCCGACGGCGCCACCCTCCAGGCCGTCTTCCTCGACCTGGACGGCACCCTCGTCGACACCGAGGGCTTCTGGTGGGAGGCGGAGGCCGCGGTCTTCGCCGAGCTGGGCCACGTACTGGACGACCACCACCGCGAGGTCGTCGTCGGCGGGCCGATGACGCGCAGCGCCGCGTACCTGATCGGCGTGACCGGCGCGGACATCGCCCTGGACGAGCTGACGGTGCTGCTCAACGCCCGCTTCGCGGAGCGCATCGCCCGCGGCGTGCCGCTGATGCCCGGCGCCCGCCGGCTGCTGGCGGAGCTGGCCGCGCACGGTGTGCCCACCGCCCTGGTCTCCGCCTCGCACCGCACGGTCATCGACCGGATGCTGCCCTCCCTGGGCCCGGAGCACTTCCACCTGACGCTGGCCGGCGACGACCTGCCCCGGACGAAGCCGCACCCGGACCCGTACCTGACCGCCGCCGCCCGGCTCGGGGTGGACCCGCGGCGCTGCGCCGTGGTGGAGGACACCGTCACCGGTGTGACGGCCGGGGAGGCGGCGGGGTGCCAGGTCGTCGCGGTGCCGTCGGTGGCCCCGATCGGCCCCGGCACCGGCCGTACCGTCGTCGGATCGCTCGAAGAAGTGGATCTCCCATTTCTGCGGTCGTTGATCACGGACGGCCGTTGACCCGGCCACCGAGCGTGCCCGGCGAAAAGGAAAGAAACTCTGAGCAGTGGGCCGCTCATTTTCCGTGACGAATGTACTGGCCGAATTCGTCCTGATGAACTCCCCAATCCGGGAGTGACGTTTCTCACGCGCCAGCCCGTCGACAGTTCGGCAGGCGCTCGTTCCGTGGGTGCTTTCTCCTGGTTTTCATGGGGGTATGTGTCCGGATTGATGGAGGCCCGTACGAATCGTTCCGCCGTCCGGATATCGGTCACCCGGCGGCCGTTATCCGGGCGTGATATCCGTTCAACTTGGTTGTGTCCCGGACGCCCTGGCCGTTCCTACTAATGTCATCGCGAGCAACACCTCTGCGCTGATAAGGAACCTGCCGACGATGAATCGCAAGACCTTGGTGCTGCCGGCCCTGGCCGGTCTGCTCGTCCCCACGCTCGCCGCGTGCGGCAGCTCGGACGGCTCCGGCGACGGCGGCAAGCCGATCAAGGTCGGCACCACCGCCCAGCTGGAGGCCACCAAGGACGCGCCCGCCCCGCTCGACCCCGCCCAGGCGTACGACGTCGACGCGTGGAACGTGCTGCGCGGCACCCTGCAGACGCTGATGCGCCTGCCGCGGACCGGCACCGCGCCGGTGCCCGAGGCCGCCGAGTCCTGCGGCTTCCGGGACACCCAGAACGAGCAGTACCGCTGCAAACTCCGCGACGGTCTGAAGTTCACCAACGGGCACGCTCTCACGTCCAAGGACGTGAAGTTCTCCATCGACCGGATGCTCGCCATCAAGTACGACCGCGGCCCCGTCTCGCTGGTGGACAACGTCGACAAGGTGGAGACCCCGAGCGAATCCGAGGTGGTCTTCCACCTGAAGAAGCCGGACGCCACGTTCCCGCAGAAGCTCGCCACCCCGGCGGCCGCCATCGTCGACAGCGAGGTCTATCCGAAGAACGGCCTCTACAAGGGCTTCGAGGTGGCCGGCTCCGGCCCGTACACCGTCAAGGTCGAACGCAGCGGAGAGCGCGTCAGCAAGGCCGTCTTCACCAAGAATCCCGAGTACAAGGGCGGAATCGAGGTGAAGAACTCCAGCGTCGAGATGAAGTTCTTCGACGACTCCGAAGGCATGGAGAAGGCGCTGCGCAAGGGCGACATCGACCTGGTGAACCGCAGCCTGGCGCCCGATCAGATCAAGGGCCTGGAGAACGCCCGGGACGAGCACGTCCGGCTGCAGGCCGTACCGGGCTCCGAGATCCGCTACCTCGCCTTCAACACCGACAACCCGTCGGTCTCCGACAAGGCCGTCCGGCAGGCCATGGCCCAGCTGGTCAACCGCTCGGCGCTGGTGCGCGACGTGTACTCCTACACCGGTGACCCGCTGTACTCCATGGTTCCCAAGGGCCTCACCGGCCACATCAACTCGTTCTTCACCAAGTACGGCAGCCCGAGCGTCCCCGCCGCCCGCAAGATCCTCCAGCAGGCGCACATCAACACCCCGGTGAAGCTCACCCTCACGTACACCACGAACCACTACGGCTCCAGCACCGTCAAGGAGTTCAAGGCGCTGCAGAGCCAGCTCAACCAGGGCGGCCTGTTCGACGTGAGCATCAAGGGCGTCGACAGCTGGCAGCAGTACCGCAAGGAGCAGAGCGAGGGCAAGTACGCGGCCTACGGCATGGGCTGGTTCGCCGACCTCCCGGACGCGGACAACTACATCGCGCCGTTCTTCGGCAAGGGGAACTTCCTCAACTCCCCGTACCGCAACAACAGGATCGAGTCCCAGCTGATCCCCGGCAGCCGCCAGCAGACCGACCGCAACTCCGCCGCGGAGCAGTTCAAGCAGGCCCAGGACATCATCGCGGACGAGGTGCCGATCCTGCCGCTGTGGCAGGGCAAGCAGTACGTCGCCGCCCGCGACGACATCACCGGCGCCGAATGGGCCCTGAACTCGTCCTCGGCCCTGCAGATCTGGGAACTCGGCCGCGGAGTGAGCAGCAACTGACGACGACTTCCGGCCGGCGCCCCGCGCGCCGGCCGGCTGCCGCACCCGACGGCGCGCACCACCACAACCGATGACGGCATCCGCCGGCGCGGACCACAACGCTTCACCGCCATACGACTGTGAGGAACACGCACGTGAGGAAACGCGACCAGTGGCTGGCCGCACCGCTGGGGGCAGGGCTCGTCGCCGCCCTGCTCAGTGGCTGCGGAACGGGTGACGGCAAGAGCGCCGGGACCGGCAACCCGGTGGTGATGGGCATGACCGACAAGATCGTGTCCATCGACCCCGCGGGCGGCTACGACCCGGTCTCCTGGGTGCTGTTCACCAACGTCTTCCAGTCGTTGCTCAGCTTCCCCAAGGGCGGCACGACGCCGGAACCCGAGGCCGCCGAGTCCTGCGGCTTCGCCGAGGGCGGCAGCACCGTCTACAAGTGCACCCTCAAGGACGGCCTGAAGTTCAGCAACGGCCACGCGCTGACCTCCGAGGACGTCAAGTTCTCCTTCGACCGGATCAAGCGCATCAACGACAAGCGCGGCCCGGCCGTGATGTTCGCCGGCCTGGAGAAGGTCGAGGCCCCCGACGCCAGGACCGTCGTCTTCCGCCTCAAGAACCCCGACGCGACCTTCCCCATGAAGATCGCCTCCGGCGCCGGCTCCATCGTCGACCACAACGAGTACGCGGCCGACAAGCTGCGCACCGACAACAAGGCCGTCGGCTCCGGCGTCTACACCCTGGAGGAGTACGACCCCGAGGACGAGGCCGTCTTCGGCGTCAACGGCTCCTACGACGGCCCCGCCAAGGTCAAGAACTCCGGCATGACCATGAAGTTCTTCAAGAGCCCGGACAAGCTCAAGAAGGCGGTCCAGGACGGCGCCATCGACGTCGCCTACCGCGGTCTGGACATGAAGGACATCGCCTCGCTGGAGCAGAAGTCCGCCAGCCAGAAGCACGGCATCCAGGTCGTCCAGGGCAACAGCGCCGAGGTCATGCACCTCGTCTTCAACCTGCGTGACCCGGTCGTCGGCAAGCTCGGCGTCCGCAAGGCCATCGCCCACCTCCTGGACCGCTCCACGCTGGTCCGGGACGTCTACAAGCGCACCGCCGAGCCGCTGTACTCGATCGTCCCCGCCGGCATCACCGGCCACAACACGGCCTTCTTCGCCAGCTACGGCGACCGGCCGCAGCCCGACAAGGCCGCCGCCGCCCTGCACGAGGCCGGCTACGGCAACGGCAAGAAGGTGCCGCTGACCCTGTGGGCGACCCCCGTCCGCTACGGCCCCGGCACCGTCCCGGCCTTCCAGGAGATCGCCCAGCAGCTCAACGCCAGCGGCCTCTTCGACGCCCAGGTCAAGAGCGTGCCCATCGAGGAGTACGAGAAGGGCGTCGAGGCCGGGAAGTACGGCGCGTACGTCAAGGGCTGGGTCCCCGACTACCCGGACCCGGACAACTTCACCCAGCCGTTCTTCGGCAAGGGCAACGTCCTCAACAACAACTACGACGCCAAGCGCATCACGAGCAAGCTGCTGCCCGGCACCGCCGGCCAGCCCGACCGGCAGGCCACCAAGCCCGCCTTCCGCGAGATGCAGGACATCGTCGCCGAGGACCTGCCCGTCATACCGATCTGGCAGGGCAAGCAGTACGCCGTCGCCGGCGAGAACATCGCCGGCCTCCAGTGGACGCTGGACGCCTCGACGGTCTTCCGCTTCTGGGAGATCAGCAAGGGCTGACGCCCCCGGACACAGCAACGGCCCGGCCCGCCACCGCTCCTCGGAGCGGGGCGGGCCGGACCGTTGCTGGGGGCCTCGTATGGCCGTATGGGATGTTGCCGCGGTACGGGCTGCTGCTGCCGTGTGGGCTGCTGCCGTAAGGCCGCGTCTGGACGTACGGGCTATTGCTGCCGACTGCCGTACGGGCTCACTGGGCGCCGGGGCGCACCAGACCGCTCTCGTACGCGTACACCGCGGCCTGCACCCGGTCGCGCAGCCCCAGCTTCGTCAGCACATGCCCGACGTGCGTCTTGACCGTCGTCTCGCTCACGAACAGATCCGCGGCGATCTCCGCGTTCGACAGCCCGCGCGCCACCAGCTTCAGCACCTCGACCTCACGCTCGGTGAGGGTGTGCAGCGTGTCCGGCACCGGCTCCTCGCCGGACGGCAGATGGCCCGCGTACTTGTCCAGCAGCCGGCGCGTGATGCTCGGCGCGAGCATCGCCTCGCCCGCCGCCACCACCCGGATCGCCTGCACCAGCTCCTGGGCCGGCGCGTCCTTCAGCAGAAAGCCGCTGGCCCCCGCGCGCAGCGCCTCGACCACGTACTCGTCCAGGTCGAACGTGGTCAGCACCAGCACCTTCGCCGGACCGTCCTTCGCCGGGCCGGTGATCTGCCGGGTCGCCTCGACCCCGTCCATCCGCGGCATCCGGATGTCCATCAGCACCACGTCGGGCTGCAGCGCCCGTACCTGCTCCAGCGCCTGGAGACCGTCCCCGGCCTCGCCGACGACCGCGAGATCCTGCTCGGCCTCCAGAATCATCCGGAAGCCGGTACGCAGCAGCGGCTGGTCGTCGACCAGCAGGACGCGGATTGCCACAGGAACTCCTTCGTTAGACCAGGTCCATTCTGCCCTGCCCCTCCCCGGACCCCGCCACAGGGAGCGCCCGCCCCCGGCCGGGCACCGGCAGCGGATACGGCGGGGGAGTACCGCCGAATTCCGGACACACCGCCTGGTGGTCGCACCATCCGCACAGCTTCGTACGGCGCGGGCGCCAGTCGCCGGTCTCGGTCGCCCGCTGGATGGCGTCCCACAGCGCCAGCAGCTTGCGCTCCACACCGAGCAGGTCCGCCTCGGTCGGGTCGTACGTCAGCACGTCGCCGCTGCCCAGGTACACCAGCTGGAGCCGGCGCGGCACGATGCCGCGCAGCCGCCACACCACCAGCGCGTAGAACTTCATCTGGAACAGCGGGCCGTCGGCGTACTCGGGTCGGGGCGCCTTGCCGGTCTTGTAGTCGACGAGGCGCACCTCGCCGGTCGGGGCCACGTCCACCCGGTCGATGAAGCCGCGCAGCTGGAGGCCCGAGTCGAGCACCGTCTCCACATACAGCTCGCGGTCGGCGGGCTCCAGACGGGTCGGGTCCTCCAGCGAGAACCACCGCTCCACCAGCGCCTCGGCGTCCGCCAGCCAGGCCGCCAGCCGCTCGCCCGCCGGGTCGTCCACGAACAGCTCGGCCAGCTCCGGCCGCTTCGCCAGCAGCTTCTCCCACTCGCCCGGCACCATCGCCCGCGCGCCGACGGCCGTACGCTGCGCCGCCGGGGCGTCGAAGAGCCGCTCCAGCACCGCGTGCACCACCGTGCCGCGGGTCGCCGCGGCGCTCGGCTTCTCCGGCAGCTTGTCGATCACCCGGAAGCGGTACAGCAACGGGCACTGCATGAAGTCGCTCGCCCGCGACGGGGAGAGGGAGACGGGGCGGGTGGCGGGGGAGGGGGCGGTGGCCTCCGGGGTGGTGGCGTTCCGCACGCCGGCCTCGGGCGCGGCGGCAGGCGCAGGCACGGGGGCGGTGGCCGCTCCGGCCGTCCCGCCCTCGTCGGTCCCTCCGGCCACCCCGGCCCCGCCGGTGCCGTCCTGCCCGCCGTCCCCGCCCGTGGCGTCCGGCGCGGCCTTCTCGGTGCTCGTTCCCATGACATACGACCCTACGGCCCGCCACTGACAGCTCCGGCAACCGAGGGATCACAATGGGAGACCGAGACGGGGCGTCGCGGAGCGTTCCGCATACCATCGACGCCAGACCCCTTCGCCCTGCATGATCGACAGACCGTACCGGACCGGAACCGGACGGACAGGAGCGAAGGCCGCAATCGACGAGGGGACGCCGTGGACGAGAGTGGGAAGCCGCAGGACCCCGAGGAGTCCGCGCACCCCCAACCGCCCAACCCGCCCGGACCGTCCGACCCGGCCCGCGGCGCCGGCCGCACGAGGCCGTCCGGAAACCGTCCCTCCCCGCAGCCGGCGCCCAAGGACCAGCCGGGGCGGCGCACCGGCGGCGGCATCCTCATGGGCCGCCCCTTCGGCGTACCCGTGTACGTGGCGCCCAGCTGGTTCATCGTCGCCGCGCTGATCACCTGGGTCTTCGGCGGCCAGCTCGAACGGGTCCTGCCGGAGCTGGGCGCGGGCCGCTACCTGGTCTCGCTCTTCTTCGCCGTCGCCTTCTACGCGTCGGTGCTCGTGCACGAGCTCGCGCACACCGTCGCCGCGCTGCGCTTCAAGCTGCCCGTCCGCCGTATCCAGCTCCAGTTCTTCGGCGGCGTCTCGGAGATCGAGAAGGAGTCCGAGACCCCCGGCCGCGAGTTCGTGCTCGCCTTCGTGGGACCGCTGCTCTCGCTCGTCCTGGCGGGGATCTTCTACGGCGGCATGGAGCTGGTCGAGCCCGGCACCGTACCGGGCGTCCTGCTCGCCGGGCTGATGATCTCCAACCTGATCGTCGCCGTCTTCAACCTGCTCCCCGGCCTTCCGCTGGACGGCGGACGGATGCTCCGCGCCGTCGTGTGGAAGATCACCGGCAAGCCGATGACCGGCACCGTCGCCGCCGCCTGGGTCGGCCGCGCGCTCGCCATGACGGTCCTGATCGGGCTGCCGCTGCTCACCCACACCGGCGCCCTGGGCAACGCCCCCACGGACCTCGGGGGCGCCGACTCGATCACCGACGCGCTGCTCGCCGCGATCCTCGCCGCGATCATCTGGACCGGCGCGGGCAACAGCCTGCGCATGGCCCGGCTGCGCGAACGCCTCCCGGACCTCCAGGCCCGTACGCTCACCCGGCGCGCCGTCCCGGTGGAGGCCGACACCCCGCTGTCCGAGGCCCTGCGCCGGGCCAACGACGCGGGCGCGCGCGCCCTGGTCGTCGTGGACCGCGCGGGCCGCCCCACCGCCGTCGTACGCGAGACCGCCATCGTCGGCGTCCCCGAGCACCGCCGCCCCTGGGTTCCCGTCAGCGGCCTGGCGCAGGACCTCAAGGACGGCATGCGCGTCTCCGCCGAACTCGCCGGCGAAGACCTCCTGGACTACCTGCGCGCCACCCCGGCCACCGAGTACCTGGTGGTCGAGGAGACCGGCGAGATCTACGGCGTCCTGTCCACCGCCGACGTGGAACGCGCCTTCGTGGCGGCCATGGCCCGCCCGTCCTGACCCGGCGCGCCCGGCGGGGGCCGGTGCACGGGGCCCGGCGCATGGGGCCCGGCGCACGGGGCCCCGTGCACGGCGCACGGCGCCTGGGGCCGTGCACGGGGCTTCCGGCGCGCCACGCCTGGGTAGGCCCCCGGTGGGGGAATGATCACGTTCGATTTGCCCCGTAGGAGGCCCACCACCAGGCCCACCGCCCGGCCCTCCCACCCGGCGCGCCTCCCCACCCGCAAGCTCGCCCACCCCCGCAGCCCTCCACCCCGCGGCCCCCAGTCCGCGGCCCCCACCCCGCGGCCCCAACCCCACCCCCTCCTCCCGGCCCCCGCCCCACCTCCCCTCCTCCTGGTACTGACCACCTGGTACTGACCACCCCTCGCGCCCGGTAGGCTGGTCACATGTCCGAACCGACCGGTGCCGCCCGCCGTCGCGGGCCCTTCAAGGTCGGGGACCAGGTCCAGCTCACCGACCCCAAGGGACGCCACTACACGTTCACGCTCGAAGAGGGCAAGAGCTTCCACACCCACAAGGGAGCCTTCCCCCACGACGAGCTGATCGGTGCTCCCGAGGGCAGTGTTGTCCGTACCACAGGGAACGTCGCCTACCTCGCGCTGCGCCCGCTGCTCCCCGACTACGTCCTGTCCATGCCCCGCGGTGCCGCCGTGGTCTACCCCAAGGACGCGGGGCAGATCCTGGCGATGGCCGACATCTTCCCCGGCGCGCGCGTCGTCGAGGCGGGTGTGGGCTCCGGCTCGCTCAGCAGCTTCCTGCTGCGCGCCATCGGCGACCAGGGCATGCTGCACAGCTACGAGCGGCGCGCCGACTTCGCCGAGATCGCCACGCAGAACGTCGAGCGGTACTTCGGCGGTCCGCACCCGGCGTGGACGCTCACCGTCGGTGATCTCCAGGACAACCTCTCGGACACGGACGTGGACCGGGTCATCCTGGACATGCTCGCCCCCTGGGAGTGCCTGGAGGCCGTCTCCAAGGCGCTCGTCCCGGGCGGCATCCTGTGCGCGTACGTGGCCACCACGACGCAGCTGGCCCGTACGGTCGAGGCCATCCGCGAGCACGGCACCTTCAACGAGCCGTCGGCCTGGGAGACCATGGTCCGCACCTGGCACGTCGAGGGCCTCGCGGTCCGCCCCGACCATCGCATGATCGGCCACACCGGCTTCCTGCTCACCGCCCGCCGTCTCGCGGACGGCGTCGAGCCGCCGCTGCGCCGGCGCCGCCCGGCCAAGGGCGCGTACGGCGAGGACTACACCGGTCCCGGCAGCTCCAGCGGGGGCGCGGAGCGCGGCTGACGCGCCCCGTACGCACCACCCGAACCGTCCGGCGCCGCCGACGAGTTCCCGCCCACGGGAACCGTCGGCGGCGCCGCTTCGTTCAGGGGGGCGGAAGCCCCGCCCGGTGTTCCCCGGCGGCCCGCCCTGTGGAACGATGCTGGGCACTCCCACCGCCACAGCTCTTCACAGGAGTTACCCCGCGTGCAGCCCACGGCAGGCCAGGACCTTCCGCACACCCGCACCCGCGCCCTGCACTGGCTCGCCACCGCCGCCGCCCTCGCGGCGGCCGTCGCGACCGCCTCCTTCGTCCAGCCCCCGGACGCCACCGCCACCACCGACGCCGCCCCGGGCACCCGCGCGGCCGCCGGCCCCGCCCCCGACCCGCGTGCCGCCAGGTATCCGGTCGACTGCGGCCCCAACCGCCTCGACGTGGTCGACAGCGCCACCGGCGACCTCGACGGCGACGGCAGCCCCGAGACCGTCGCCGTGGTCCGCTGCCACACCGAGACGGGCACCCCGCCGAGCGGCGTGTACGTCCTCGCCCGCCCCACGACGGGCAAGGGCGCCCCGCGGGTCGCCGCGACGCTTCTCGCGCCCGCACAGCAGCGCAGCGTCGAGGGCTTCGCCGTACGCGGCGGCGTGGTCGCCGCGACCCTGCTGGGCTATTCCACGGCCGATGTGCCGCGCTGCTGCCCGGACGTACGGGCGCGGACCAAGTGGCAATGGAAAGGCGGGAAGTTCGTCCAGAGCGAACTTCCCGCCTCTTCCGACACCGCCGGTGTGTGATCCGTCACACTGCGTCTACTCCGCGTCCGGTCCGTAGACCTCCACCCGGTCCGAGACGCGGCGTACGTGGATGCAGTCACCGGGGCACTCCTTAGCGGAGTCCCGTACGTCATTGAGCAGCGGCAGGGGAACGGGGGTGGTGGCCCCCTTCTCCTGAAGCAGCTCGTCGTCGGCGCTCTTCACATAGGCCAGACCGTCGATGTCGAGTTCGAAGACCTCCGGCGCGTACTGCGCACAGATGCCGTCGCCGGTGCAGAGGTCCTGGTCGATCCAGACCTCCAGTGCTTCGTCCTGCGCCGTCATCTCGCCTGCCGTTCCTGCGTACGTGAATCAAATGGGGCCCACCCTGACGGGTGTTGACCGTCTCGACGATACAACCGTCCGCTTTCTGATGTTGTTGGGTGGGTATCCCCCTGAGGTGAGGACGTGCGCAAGGGTGAAGATCGGACACGCCCCGACAGTCTTTTCGATCTAGGGGTTTCAACCTGCACCGGCCCAGGTAGGGTCAGGAAGCGTCCAGCTCCCCTTGGAGGAGGTGAGGACCGTGGCAGCCCACGACGACGACATCAACCGCGGCATCCGGCCGGGGCGGGGGTCTGACGACCCTGCCGGCCAGGTTGCCTATCTCGAGCAGGAGATCGCCGTCCTGCGACGCAAGCTCGCCGACTCTCCGCGTCACACGAGGATTCTCGAAGAGCGGATCGTCGAGCTGCAGACCAACCTGGCCGGCGTTTCGGCACAGAACGAGCGACTCGCCAACACACTGCGCGAGGCGCGCGACCAGATCGTCGCCCTCAAGGAGGAGGTCGACCGGCTGGCGCAGCCGCCGGCCGGCTTCGGCGTCTTCCTGCAGGCGAACGAGGACGGCACGGCCGACATCTTCACCGGAGGCCGAAAACTCCGGGTGAACGTCAGCCCGAGCGTCGACCTCGACGAGCTGCGGCGTGGCCAGGAGGTCATGCTGAACGAGGCGCTCAACGTGGTCGAGGCCATGGAGTACGAGAACGCCGGGGACATCGTCACCCTCAAGGAGATCCTGGAGGACGGCGAGCGCGCCCTGGTGATCGGGCACACCGACGAGGAGCGGGTGGTGAGGCTCGCCGAGCCGCTGCTGGACACCACCATCCGCCCCGGCGACGCCCTACTCCTGGAACCGCGCTCCGGCTACGTCTACGAGGTCATCCCCAAGAGCGAGGTCGAAGAGCTCGTCCTCGAAGAGGTTCCGGACATCGACTACACGAAGATCGGCGGTCTGGGCGGCCAGATCGAACTGATCCGCGACGCGGTCGAGCTTCCGTACCTGTACCCGGACCTCTTCAAGGAGCACGAACTGCGCCCGCCCAAGGGCGTGTTGCTCTACGGACCGCCCGGCTGCGGCAAGACGCTGATCGCCAAGGCGGTCGCCAACTCGCTCGCCAAGAAGGTCGCCGAGGTGACCGGCAAGCCGGCGGGGAAGAGCTTCTTCCTCAACATCAAGGGCCCCGAGCTGCTGAACAAGTACGTCGGCGAGACGGAGCGGCACATCCGTCTGGTCTTCCAGCGGGCCCGGGAGAAGGCGAGCGAGGGCACTCCCGTCATCGTCTTCTTCGACGAGATGGACTCCCTCTTCCGCACCCGCGGATCCGGGGTCAGCTCGGACGTGGAGAACACCATCGTCCCGCAGCTGCTCTCCGAGATCGACGGTGTGGAGGGCCTGGAGAACGTCATCGTCATCGGCGCCTCCAACCGCGAGGACATGATCGACCCGGCGATCCTGCGCCCCGGCCGGCTGGACGTGAAGATCAAGATCGAGCGTCCGGACGCCGAGGCCGCCAAGGACATCTTCTCGAAGTACCTCACCGAGCGGCTGCCGCTGCACGCCGACGACCTCAGCGAGCACGGCGGGGTCCGCTCGGCCGCGGTCAGCGCGATGATCCAGTCGGTTGTCGAGCAGATGTACGCGGAGTCCGAGGAGAACCGCTTCCTGGAGGTCACCTACGCCAATGGTGACAAGGAAGTTCTCTATTTCAAGGACTTCAACTCCGGTGCGATGATCGAAAATATCGTCGGCCGCGCCAAGAAGATGGCCATCAAGGCATTCCTCGAACACAACCAGAAGGGTCTGCGCGTCTCCCACCTGCTCCAGGCGTGCGTGGACGAGTTCAAGGAGAACGAGGACCTGCCCAACACCACCAACCCGGACGACTGGGCCCGCATCTCCGGCAAGAAGGGCGAGCGGATCGTCTACATCCGCACCCTGGTCACCGGCAAGCAGGGCGCGGACACCGGTCGCTCCATCGACACGGTGGCGAATACCGGCCAATACCTGTAACACCGCCGACCGGCTGCGGATGTCCTGCACGGGGCGTCCGCAGCCGGACGCATTTCCGGGGCCGTGGGGGTGATCCCCGGAAGGCGGCGACGGAGCAGGTGAAAACCGGACTGGAGCAATGACTGTAATGATCTCCCCACCGCCGCAAAGGCGTTCTAGGCTCTTCGGTACCGCCGCGTCGCGCACTGCGGAAGCGGGGGCCGCACACGGACCGGAAGCGCAGCGGTACTTGAGCGCCGACCCCATCCGGGGGCGCCGCCGGGCAAGGAGGGCCGCATGACCGTACGGCGAGTAATGGGAATCGAGACGGAGTACGGGATCTCCGTCCCCGGCCACCCGAACGCCAATGCCATGCTCACCTCGTCCCAGGTCGTCAACGCCTACGCGGCGGCGATGCACCGGGCGCGACGCGCCCGCTGGGACTTCGAGGAGGAGAACCCGCTGCGGGACGCCCGAGGCTTCGACCTCGCCCGCGAGAACGCCGACGCCAGCCAGCTCACCGACGAGGACATCGGGCTGGCCAACGTGATCCTGACCAACGGGGCACGCCTGTACGTCGACCACGCGCATCCGGAGTACAGCTCGCCGGAGGTCACCAACCCGCGTGACGCGGTGCTCTGGGACAAGGCCGGCGAGCGCATCATGGCCGAGGCCGCCGAGCGCGCCGCCCAGGTGCCCGGCGCCCAGCCCATCCACCTGTACAAGAACAACACCGACAACAAGGGCGCCTCCTACGGCACGCACGAGAACTACCTGATGAAGCGGGAGACGCCGTTCTCCGACATCGTGCGTCACCTGACGCCGTTCTTCGTCTCCCGGCAGGTCTTCGCCGGCGCCGGCCGCGTCGGCATCGGCCAGGACGGCCACGAGCACGGCTTCCAGATCAGCCAGCGCGCGGACTACTTCGAGGTCGAGGTCGGCCTGGAGACGACGCTCAAGCGCCCCATCATCAACACCCGCGACGAGCCGCACTCGGACGCGGAGAAGTACCGCCGGCTGCACGTGATCATCGGGGACGCGAACCTCTCCGAGATCTCCACGTACCTCAAGCTGGGCACCACCGCACTGGTCCTGTCCATGATCGAGGACGGCTTCATCGCCGCGGACCTCGCCGTCGACCAGCCCGTACGCGCTCTCCACCAGGTCTCCCACGACCCGACGCTGCGGCATCTGATCACGCTGCGCAGCGGCCGTACGCTGACCGCCGTACAACTCCAGATGGAGTACTTCGAGCTGGCGCGCAAGTACGTCGAGGACCGGCTCGGCGCGGACGCCGACGAGCAGACCAAGGACGTCCTGGCCCGCTGGGAGGACGTGCTGGGGCGCCTGGAGCACGATCCGATGAGCCTGTCCGGCGAGCTGGACTGGGTGGCCAAGCGGGAGCTGATGGAGGGCTACCGGCGCCGGGACGGCGTGGAGTGGGACGCGCCCCGGCTGCACCTCGTCGACCTCCAGTACGCCGACGTACGGCCCGACAAGGGCCTCTACAACCGGCTGGCGGCCCGCGGCAAGATGAAGCGGCTGCTGACCGACGCCGAGGTCGCGAGGGCGGCACAGGCGCCCCCGGAGGACACCCGGGCGTACTTCCGCGGCCGCTGCCTGGAGCAGTACGCGGACGACGTGGCGGCGGCCTCCTGGGACTCGGTGATCTTCGATCTGCCGGGCCGTGACTCTCTGCAACGGGTACCGACGCTGGAACCGCTGCGCGGCACCCGCAACCACGTCAAGGAGCTGCTCGACCGGTGCCGTACGGCCGAGGACCTGGTGCGGGTCCTTTCCGGAGGGTGACCGGGCGCCCGATCGGGCACCCGATCCAGGGGCTAAAGGCCGCCCTGGCGGGAATCATCGGGGTGACTCCGGACGTTGCACGAAGACGAGGAAGAACAGGGCCGATGTCAGACCTTGCTTGTAGGGTCTGATCTTGACAGTCACATCGAGCGGGGCGAACCGAGCGGGGTGAGGGACATGGCGACCAAGGACACCGGCGGCGGACAGCAGAAGGCGACGCGTTCGACCGAAGAGGTCGAGGAGCAGTCGCAGGACGCGCAGGCCGCGGACGATCTCAAGGAACGGCAGGAGAAGCTGTCGGACGACGTCGACTCCGTCCTGGACGAGATCGACGACGTGCTGGAGGAGAACGCCGAGGACTTCGTGCGGAGCTTCGTGCAAAAGGGCGGACAGTAAGGGGCGTGTCGGTCTCCGCCGGCGGCGGGTACGGCACCCGCGGGCGCGGTCGCGCATCGGCCGCGCACGCCCCGTACGAGAACCGTCCCGACGGGTTCCGACCCCGGCACCGGGAGCGTGTGGCCGCGCAGGCTGCCGTGCGCTCCCGGCGCCGTTCGAGCGCGCTCGGCGAGCGCGTGGGCACAGGCCGTGCCGGGCGCCTGCCCGCACGCGGGGAGCCGGGGCGAGGGGCGGCCGCAGCCGTCGTCCGGTCCGTTCCCGCGTGCATGTGGATCACGGCCCCAGGACAGGTAAGGTCCGGGACGTACTGTGCTTCAGCTGCAACGCAGCGCTGGGCCAATTCAAGGAGCGGCCGGACGTCTTGGCGCGGACGGCCGAATATCCGGAAGGAAACGTGTGGAAGCCAACACTCGTAGCACCGGGCGTCTACCAGCTGCCTTCCTGACGCCCGGGTCCTCGTCGTTCATGGACTTCCTCGGGGAGCACTCGCCGGAGCTGCTGCCGGGCCGTCGGCAGCCGCTGCCCGTGCAGGGCGCCGTCGAGGCGCCGCACGGCACGACGATCGTGGCGGCGTCCTTCCCCGGCGGCGTGGTGCTCGCCGGTGACCGCCGCGCGACGATGGGCAACGTCATCGCGCAGCGCGACATCGAGAAGGTCTTCCCGGCCGACGAGTACTCGGCCGTCGGCATCGCCGGTACGGCCGGCCTCGCCGTCGAGATGGTCAAGCTCTTCCAGTTGGAGCTGGAGCACTTCGAGAAGGTCGAGGGCGCCCAACTCTCCCTGGAGGGCAAGGCGAACCGCCTGTCGACGATGATCCGCAGCAATCTCGGGATGGCCATGCAGGGCCTGGCCGTGGTGCCGCTGTTCGCCGGCTGGGACGTGGACCGTGCGAAGGGACGCATCTTCTCGTACGACGTGACCGGCGGGCGCTCGGAGGAGCACGGCTTCGCGGCGACGGGCTCCGGCTCGCTCTTCGCGCGCGGCGCCCTGAAGAAGCTCTACCGCGACGACCTCACGGAGAACCAGGCCGCCACGGCCGTCGTGCAGGCGCTGTACGACGCCGCCGACGACGACTCGGCGACCGGCGGCCCCGACCTGGCGCGCCGGATCTACCCGATCGTCACGGTCATCACCGAAGAGGGCTTCAAGCGGTTCACCGAGGCCGAGGTGTCGGAGATCGCCCGCACCATCCACGAGCGGCGGCTGGAACAGCCCGACGGCCCGCGCGCCGCGCTGCTCTGAGGACGGTCCGCCATGCATGCGCCACAGAGAGAGTCATTGACAGAAAGGGACGGATAGCCGGTGTCGACGCCGTTCTATGTCTCACCCCAGCAGGCCATGGCCGACCGCGCCGAGTACGCCCGCAAGGGCATCGCGCGCGGCCGCAGCGTCGTGGTGCTGCAGTATGCCGACGGCGTGGTCTTCGTCGCCGAGAACCCGTCCCGCGCCCTGCACAAGGTCAGCGAGATCTACGACCGGATCGCCTTCGCGGCGGTCGGCAAGTACAACGAGTTCGAGAACCTGCGCATCGGCGGCGTGCGCTACGCCGACCTGCGCGGCTATACCTACGACCGGGCGGACGTGACCGCCCGCGGCCTCGCCAATGTCTACGCCCAGACCCTCGGTACGATCTTCTCCAGCGCCGCCGAGAAGCCGTACGAGGTCGAGCTGATCGTCGCGGAGGTGGGCAACGCCCCCGAGGACGACCAGATCTACCGCCTGCCGCACGACGGATCGATCGTGGACGAGCACGGTTCGGTCGCGGTCGGCGGCAACGCCGATCAGATCAGCAGCTACCTCGATCAGCGGCACCGCGACGGCATGACGCTCGGCGAGGCGCTCAAGCTGGCCGTCGAGTCGCTCTCGCGCGACAACAACGGCGGTGAACGCACTCTGACCGCCGAGCAGTTGGAGGTCGCCACCCTCGACCGTACGCGCCCGCAGCAGCGCAAGTTCAAGCGCATCCTGGGCCGTCAGCTGTCCCGGCTGCTGGAGGAGAACGGCGCCGCGGCGTCCGCAGAGGGCTCCGAGGCGGCCGCGGACGAGTCGTCGGGCTCCGCGGATTCCGAGGGCACGTCCGGTTCCGAGAGCTCGTAACCGGGCGCACACGGGCACTTACGCGCCCCGGCGGGTGGACAACCTGCCGGGGCGCGCCGCGTTGTGCGGGCGGCGTTGTACGGACCGAAGCCGTACGGGCCGAGGCCGCACGGGCCAAAGTCGCACGGGCCGAGGCCGCAGCCGGTCGAAGCCGTACGGATCGAGGCCGCGGCGGACCGAAGCCGTGCCGTGCCCCCTACGGCACCGGCCCCGTGGACCCCCGTACGACCAGTTCCACCGGCAGGCTGACCGGCGTGGGCGGACGGCCCTCCAGCGCGGCCATCAGGGCGTGCATGCCGGCGGCCCCCACCTCCTCGGCGGGCAGCCGGACGGTGGTCAGCTCCGGTTCCACGGCCCTGGACAGGGCCAGGTCGTCGAGGCCGGTGACGGAGAGGTCCTCGGGCACCCGCAGGCCCAGCCGGCGCGCGGCCTTGCACGCCCCGGCCGCCACCAGGTCGTCGTCGCACAGCAGGGCGGTCGGGCGCGGGCCCGGCCCGGTCAGGGCGGCGTGGGCGGCGCGCAGACCGCCGTCGACACTGAGCGCGGCGGGTTCCGTACGCACCTCCGCGTCCGGTACGCCCCGCAGCGCCTCGGCGAGCGTCGCGGACCGCACGTGGAAGGTCCAGGAGTCGACGGCGGCGGCGAGGTGGGTGATGCGGCGGTGGCCGAGCCCGAGCAGATGGGCCGCCAGGCGCCGGACGCCGTCGGCGATGTCGAGGTTGACGGTCGCGGTGGCGCCGGGGTCGTCCGGGTCGCTGTCGAGCATCACCAGCGGCAGTTCCTCGCCGCGCAGGGCGGCCAGCGCGTCGGTGGCCATGGCGGCGGCGATCACGCCGTCCAGTGCGGAGCGCGCCGAGGCGAAGGGGTCGCGCGCCGGGCCGATGCCCTCGGGGGAGGGGTAGAGGACGACGCCGAAGTCGTGGTCGGCGGCGACGCGGGCCGCCCCGGTGTAGACGCGGGCGAAGTACTCCGTGGTCAGGGCGGGCACCACGAGCAGCGCGGTGCGGGTGCGGCCCATCCGGAGGCTGCGCGCCGCGAGGTTGGGGCGGTAGCCCAGGTCGCGCGCGGCGGCCCGGACGGACTCGGCCTTGTGCGGCGAGACCCGGCCGCGCCACTTGTCGCCGAGGACGAGCGAGACGGCGGCCTGCGAGACCCCGGCGGCGCGGGCGACGTCCCGGCTGGTGACGCGGGACCCGGCGGCGGTGCCGGGGCGGGCGGATGTCGGCTGCTCGTGGGCGGTCACCGGGGTCAGGACTCCTCGTATCGGGCTTCGCGGTATGGACCCGCGAGCTGCGGACATGATACGTATGACGCCGCACGTTATACGTAACACTACTTCCCGGCGCTGCGCCGGACGGAAAGGAGCGGGCATGAGCGCTGGATACGCGCAGCTGCTCCGCACGCGACATGCGGCCCGGCTGCTGGCCGGGACGCTGGTCGGCAGGCTGCCGAACGCGACCGGGCCGCTGGCCGTGGTGCTCTTCACCCGCGCCGAGGGCGGCGGCTACGTCCTGGCGGGCGTGCTGTCCGCCGTGTACGGGGTGAGCAACGCGATCGGGCAGCCGCTGCTGGGCCGGGCGGTGGACATGTACGGACAGCCGCGCGTGATGCTGCCCGCGGCGGTGGTGTCCGCCCTGGGCATGGGGCTGCCGGCGGTCATCGGCCTGGAGCCGCTGCCCCTGGTGTACGCGGCCATGGTGATCGCCGGGTTCTTCACGCCGCCGCTGGAGGGCGGGCTGCGCGCGCTGTGGCCGTCGGTGCTCAAGCGTGAGGACCGGGTGCACGCCGCCTACGCGCTGGACGCGGTGGCGCAGGAAGTGCTGTTCGCGGTCGGACCGTTGCTGGTGACGACGTGCGTGGCCCTGTGGTCGGAGCGCTGGGCGCTGCTGGTCATCAACGCGATCGGGGTGCTCGGCGCGCTCTCCGTGGTGGTGTCCCCGCCCTCGCGCCGGTGGCGCAGCGCGCCGCGCGAGGCGCACTGGCTGGGTGCCCTGCGCTCCTCCGGGATGCTGGTGCTGATCGCCTCGTTCTTCTTCGTCGGGCTGGCGCTGGGGTCGATCGCGGTGGCGGCGGTGGCGTACGCCGACGCGCACGGCGGCGGGATGGTCTCCAGCTACCTGCTGTCCGCGCTCGGTGTCGGCGCCCTCCTGGGCGGCGTGGTCTACGGCGCCCGGCAGTGGCCCGGCCACCCGGAGAACCGGCTGCGGGTGCTGGCGGCCCTGCTGGCGCTCGGGTACGTGCCGCTGGCCCTGACGCCGGGCGTGCTCGGGATGACGCTGCTGACGGGCGTGGCCGGGGTCTTCCTGGCGCCCGCGCTGGCGTGCGCGTTCGTGGTGGTGGACCGGCACGCGCCGCGGGGGACGGTCACCGAGGCGTTCTCCTGGCTGGTGACGACGTTCGGGGTCGGTTCCGCGGTGGGGATGACGGTGGTCGGCCCGGCGGTGGAGCGGGGCGGCCCGGCCGCGGGGTTCGCCGTGGCGGGCGCGGGCGGGGTGGCCGCGCTGCTCGTACTCGTGTCGACAAAGCGCTTTCTTGCCCCCGTCCGTGACGCCGCTGTGCGCGCGGCCGCGCAGGTCACGGCGGAAACTGATCGAAACGAGGCCGTCCAACCCGGTTTCAGAGCAGGCCATCAGGCGTAATGTTCAGTCATGGACCGCCGCATTTTCGGGCTGGAGAACGAGTACGGCGTCACGTGCACGTTCAGGGGACAGCGCCGACTGTCTCCTGACGAAGTGGCGCGGTACCTCTTCCGCCGTGTCGTGTCATGGGGCCGCAGCAGCAATGTCTTCCTGCGGAACGGCGCCCGCCTGTACCTGGACGTGGGTTCGCACCCGGAATACGCAACCCCCGAGTGCGACAACGTGACCGAGCTGGTCACCCACGACAAGGCCGGTGAGCGCATTCTCGAAGGTCTGCTGGTCGACGCCGAGCGTCGCCTGCACGAGGAAGGAATCGCGGGCGACGTCTATCTCTTCAAGAACAACACCGATTCCGCCGGAAACTCCTATGGTTGCCACGAAAACTATCTCGTGGCCCGGCACGGGGAGTTCTCCCGGCTCGCGGACATTCTCATCCCGTTCCTGGTCACGCGTCAGCTGCTGTGCGGCGCGGGCAAGGTCCTGCAGACCCCCCGCGGGGCCGTCTACTGCGTGAGCCAGCGCGCCGAGCACATCTGGGAGGGCGTCTCCTCGGCGACCACCCGCTCCCGTCCGATCATCAACACCCGCGACGAGCCGCACGCCGACGCCGAGCGCTACCGCCGGCTGCACGTCATCGTCGGCGACTCCAACATGTCGGAGACGACCATGCTGTTGAAGGTCGGCGCCACCGACCTCGTACTGCGCATGATCGAGGCCGGCACGGTCATGCGCGACCTGACCCTGGAGAACCCGATCCGCGCCATCCGGGAGGTCAGCCACGACATAACCGGTCAGCGCAAGGTGCGGCTGGCCAGCGGGCGGGAGGCCTCCGCGCTGGAGGTCCAGCAGGAGTACTACGAAAAGGCGGTGGACTTCTGCGAGCGGCGCGGTATCCGCACGGGCATGGTCGAGCGGGTTCTGGAATTGTGGGGCCGTACGCTCGAAGCCGTACGGGAACAGGACCTCGACCGGATCGACACCGAGATCGACTGGGTGATGAAGTACAAGCTCATCGAGCGCTACCGCTCGAAGAACAACATCACCATGTCGCACCCGCGGGTCGCGCAGATAGATCTCGCGTATCACGACATCCACCGCCGACGGGGTCTGTACTACCTCCTGGAGCGCAAAGGACAAGCCGCCCGCATCTGCAACGACTTGAAGATCTTCGAAGGCAAGTCGGTGCCGCCGCAGACCACCCGGGCCCGGCTGCGCGGCGACTTCATCCGCCGCGCCCAGGAACAGCGCCGTGATTTCACGGTCGACTGGGTGCATCTGAAGCTCAATGACCAGGCGCAGCGCACCGTGCTGTGCAAGGACCCGTTCCGGTCCGTGGACGACCGGGTGGAGAAGCTGATCGCCGGTATGTGAGTCCGGAGGGTCACCGAATCCGGTGACGGCCGGACGTGGCTGTGCCGGGAGCGCCCGCGCTCCCGGCACTTCGCTTGTATTGCGCGGTTGTGTTGCGTCTGGAAATGCACCCCGGGTCAGGTCGTAGAGTGACGGCCATTGCCCACCCGCCCCACGATCCGAGTTGGACTCCATGAACTTCACGAAGAACACCCGCCGCGCCGCCGCCGCGGCGCTGGCCGTGCCCGTCCTGCTGTTCACCGCCGCCTGTGGGTCCGATGACGGCAAGGGCTCGTCGGCCGCCACGGTCGCCAAGGTGGAGGGCAAGGCCGGGGAGCAGCCCAAGATCACCGTGCCGAAGGGCGCCAAGGCGTCCGGGGAACGGGCCACCAAGACGCTGATCGAGGGCAAGGGGGCGACCGTCAACAAGGGCGACTTCGTCCGGCTGGACTACGCCGCGCAGGCCATGAAGACCGGCCAGAACCTCGGCAGCTCCTGGACGCAGCAGCCCGGTACGGACACGAAGGCGCCGCGGCGGCAGGTGATCGGCGAGGTCAGCGACCAGGCCCAGTCGATGCTCCCCCCGAAGGTGCTGGGAGCCGTGGCGGGGCAGAAGGTCGGCAGCCGGGTCCAGGTCGAGGGCACCGCGAAGGAACTGGTCGGCGAGAACCTGAACCCGCAGCTCGGCATCAAGCCGGAGGACGGCCTGGTGTGGGTCGTGGACATCGCCGCCGCCACGAAGGCCGACAAGAAGGCCAAGGCCGAGGGCGAGCAGGCGAAGCCCGAGGAGGGCATGCCCGAGGTGAAGGCGGAGGGCGACAAGGCCGCCACGATCACCATCCCCAAGGGGGAGAAGGCGCCCACCGAGCTCAAGGAGCAGGTGCTGGTCAAGGGCAAGGGCCCGAAGGTCAAGGCCGGTGACGGGCTGATCGCGCAGTACACGGGTGTGAAGTGGGAGGACGGCAAGAAGTTCGACTCCTCCTGGGACCACGGCGGGGCCACCGCCTTCCAGATCGGCAACGGTTCCGTCGTCAAGGGCTGGGACCAGGCCCTGGTCGGCAAGAACGTCGGCGACCGGGTGGAGATCGTGATTCCGCCGAAGCTGGCCTACGAAGGGAACCCGCAGAGCGGGCTGGACAAGAACACCCTCGTGTTCAGCGTGGACATCGTCGGCACCGTCTGAACGTGATCTGCCAGACTGTGCCCGTAGCTGTGCAGAAACTTTCGTAGGAGCACTTTCGTGAACATCGACAAGCCCGAGATCGACTTCCCCGAGGGCCCGGTCCCCACCGACCTGGAGATCGTGGACCTGTGGGAGGGGGACGGGCCGGTCGCCAAGGCGGGGGACACCGTCTCCGTCCACTACGTCGGCGTCTCCTTCAGCACCGGTGAGGAGTTCGACGCGAGCTGGAACCGCGGCAAGCCGCTGCAGTTCGAGCTGGGCGCCGGCCAGGTCATCGCGGGCTGGGACCAGGGCGTGCAGGGCATGAAGGTCGGCGGCCGCCGCCGGCTGACCATCCCGGCGCACCTGGCGTACGGCGAGCGCGGCGCCGGCGGCGGCCGCATCGCCCCGAACGAGACGCTGATCTTCGTCTGCGACCTGGTCTCCGTCTGAGACCGTCCGCGCACCCGGCCGCGGCACAGCGGCGGCCGTCGCACCGAGGGCCCGTACCGTCCGGTACGGGCCCTCGGCCGTCGCCGCCCGCACCTCCGCGAACCCTCGGCTTTGCCGCAGGTCCCCGGAGCGGTACGGTCATCGGTCGGGAGTCCGACAAGAAGGGGCGTCGATGGCCATTGCCAAGGCCGAGCGGCTGATGAATCTGGCGCTGTGCCTTCTGGGCACCCGTCGCCCGCTGACCAAGCGTGAACTGCGCGCCTCCATCGAGGCGTACGTCGAGGCGTTCGGCACCGGGGACGGCGGCACCGGCAGCGACGACTCCTTCAACCGGATGTTCGAGCGCGACAAGGACGACCTGCGCGAACTGGGCCTGGTCATCGAGACCGTCGAGGGACTGGACGGGGAGACCGGCTACCTCGCGCGCCGGGACAGCAACCGCCTCCCCCCGATCACCCTGGACGCGGCCGAGGCCGCGGCGCTGGGCCTGGCCGCCAAGATCTGGCAGCAGGCCCGGCTGGCCGGCGCCGCCAGCGGCGCCCTGCAGAAGCTGCGCGCGGCCGGCATGCCCTTCGAGGACGACGGCTCCTTCGAGGCGCAGCAGCCGCACAGCGCCCTGGAGCCCCGCATCCCCGCCCACGAGGCCGCCTTCGAGCCCCTGATGCTCGCCTGCCGCGACCGCCGGCCCGTGGTCTTCGACTACCGCAGGTCCAACGCCGCCCGCCCCGAGCAGCGGCAGGTGGAGCCGTGGATACTGGAGTGCTGGCGCGGCCACTGGTACCTGGCCGGCTGGGACCGCGGGCGCCAGGCCGAACGCGTCTTCCGGCTCTCCCGCATCACCGGCAAGGTCCGCTCCCGGCAGGGGAAGTTCACCGCCGAGGTGCCCGACCACGTCACCGTCCGCGAGACGGTCGAGAGCTGGGCGGGCGAGACCGCCACCGGCACCGCCCGCATCAAACTGCGCGCCGACCACGGCTACCCGCTGCGCGCCCGCGCCCTGAGTATCCGTGAGCTGGGCGACGGCTGGGACGAGCTGGAGATCCCGTACGGGCACGGACTCGACGCCTGGCTGGTCGAGTTCGGCCCCGACGTGGTCGTGCTGGAACCCGCCGAACTGCGGGCCGATGTCGTGGACCGGCTGCGCGCCGTGGCCAAGGGCTGAGAGGGACGGGACGCACACTCCATGGCTACGAACGCGATCGACCAGACCCGGCGCATGCTGTCGCTGGTGACGTACCTGCGCGAGCGCCCCGGCGCCCGGGTCTCCGACGTCGCCCGCGCCTTCGGCATCTCCGAGGACGAGCTGATCGCCGACCTCGACGTACTGCCGATGTGCGGTACGAGCTTCCGCGGCGGCGACCTGCTCGACATCGACACCGACGGCGACCGCATCTGGTGGCACAACCCCGACGACGTCGCCGAACCGCTGCGCCTGGCCGCCGACGAGGCCACCGCCCTGCTGGTGGCCGCCCGCGCGGTCGCCACCCTTCCCGGCCTGCGCGAGGGCGACCGGCAGGCGCTGCTGCGCGCCACCGCCAAGCTGGAGGCCGCGGCGGGCGAGGCGGCCGGCGCCAGCTCCCGGGTCTCGGTCACCTTCGAGTCCGAGGGCGGCGTCTTCGCGGACGTCGACCGGGCGATCGCCGAGCGGCGCCGGCTGTGGCTGCGCTACTACTCGCCCGCGCGCGACGAGCTGACCGAGCGCGAGGTGGACCCGATCCGGCTGTTCGCGGTGGGCCACACGTACGTCGAGGCGTGGTGCCGGCTCTCGGAGGCGCGCCGCACCTTCCGGCTCGACCGGGTCGCCGAGATCAAGCTCCTGGACGCCCCCGCCGACCCGCCGCCGGTCGAACTGCGCGACCTGTCCGAGGGGCTGGTGCAGCCGGCCGCCGAAGATCCCGAAGTCGTCGTCGAGGTCGGGCCCGGCGGGCGCTGGGTGGCCGAGTACTACCCGCACGACAGCGCCGAGGAACTGCCCGACGGCGGCCTGCGCATCACCCTGCGCACCCCCGACCCGGCCTCGCTGCGGCGGCTCGCGCTGCGCCTGGGCCGGGACGGCCGTATCGTCGCGCCGCAGGCCCTCGCGGACAGCGCGCGGCAGGCGGCACGGCAGGCACTGGCGGCGTACGGCGAGTAGGGCGGCGAAAGGGCGGGCGGCAACGATGACGACGACCACGGCGGGCGCGATGACCACGACCCTGACCGGCCCGGTGCTCTTCAAGGCGGCCTGCCCCGAGTGCCGCGGCTGCTTCGAGCTCGCCTCGGACGCCCTCCGCCTCGCCATCGGCGCCACCCGCCGCACCACGTTCTACTCCTTCACCTGCCCGGACTGCGGCAGCGCCGTCCGCAAACCGGCGGGGGAGCGGATCGTCGAACTGCTCACGGGGGGTGGGGTGCGGACGTTGCGGGTGCAGGGTGGGTGATCGCCGCGGCGCCGCTGTTCCTCCGGCCCTGGGCGCCTGCCGTGCCTCCCCTTCAGCCCGTGTGTCCTGTTCGGCACACCCGCCCCGATAGGCTCGTCCCATGTTCTGGCCCATGATCGCTGTCGCCCTCGGCTTCCTCGGCCTCGCCGTGCTCGGCGTCCTCGCCGTCCGTGTCTTCGTGGAGGTCCGGCGGCTGGCCCGCCAGGTGGGGGAGACCTCGCAGCGCATCCAGCGGGCCGCCGAGGACCTGGAGCGCGCGGCGGTGCCGCTGGCCGCCCGGGGCGGGAGGGTAAAGGGATGACGCGCTCTGCTCAGTCGCACGCGCGACCGGTACGCTGCTGAGGCGGGCCGAAGAGCGAGGCACCGGTCCGCAACCGGGAGTACGCGCGGAGATTGTCCAGCGTTCGCCGCCGCGCGTTACGATCGCTGCTGGCGCGGCGGACGGACATATGTCCGATCTGTCGGGCAGCCCCAACCCCCAGCCGCCTCGGTGAGAAGGTACACAGTTATGTTCGGTGGAAAGATCGGCGTTCCCGAGATCCTCCTCATCCTCGTCGTCGTCCTGCTGCTGTTCGGCGCGAAGAAGCTCCCCGACATGGCTCGTTCGCTCGGCAAGTCCGCACGCATCCTCAAGAGCGAGGCCAAGGCGATGAAGTCGGAGGGGACGGACACGCAGTCGGCGCCGTCCGACCCGC
Source organism: Streptomyces albofaciens JCM 4342 (assembly GCF_008634025.1). Taxonomy (NCBI): domain Bacteria; kingdom Bacillati; phylum Actinomycetota; class Actinomycetes; order Kitasatosporales; family Streptomycetaceae; genus Streptomyces; species Streptomyces albofaciens. The sequence continues at coordinate 3,110,782 of NZ_PDCM01000001.1, forward strand.
CGAACGGCCAGCAGGAAGTCCCCCGCACCATCCAGGCCGCTCCCGGCGATGTCAGCAGCGGACGGCCGGTGGCCCAGCCGTCCGACACCACCAAGCGCTGACCGAGGGCCCGGACGGGGCAGGGGTGTCGGCCACTGCCTCTCGTACGAGATGAGGATGTGGGGTGCTCAAGTCCGCCCTCCCGAAGAACCGCAAACCGAAGGACCCCGAGGGGCGCATGCCGCTCGTGGAACACCTGCGCGAGCTGCGCAACCGGCTCGCCAAATCGGTCCTGGCCATTCTGATCGCCACGATCGTCTGCGCGTTCTTCTACAGCGAGATCATCAACTTCATCACCAAGCCGATCCTGCAGGCGGTCGGCTGTGATGCGCAGTTCACGGACCTCGCGAAGCAGCAGAAGGGCACCTGTGCCCGCATCGTGATGCTGGACCTGCTCGGGCCGTTCGCACTGGCCCTGAAGGTTTCCCTGATGGGCGGCGTGATCGTCGCCTGCCCGGTCTGGCTGTACCAGTTGTGGGCCTTCCTCGCGCCCGGTCTGCACCGCAACGAGAAGAAGTACTCGCTCAGCTTCGTGGCCGCTGGGTTTCCGCTCTTCCTCATCGGCGCCTACTTCGCTTACTCGGTGCTGCCGACCACCGCCCAGGTGCTGCTGGAATTCACGCCGGTCGGCGTGGACAACCTCCTGCCGCTGGACAAACTGCTGGACCTCGTCACCCGCATGTTCGTGGTGTTCGGCCTGTCCTTCGAGCTCCCCCTGGCGCTGGTGATGCTCAACTTCGCCGGGATCCTCACCGCGGCCCGGATGCGCGGCTGGTGGCGTGGCATGGTGATGGCCATCACGGTCTTCTCGGCCATCGCGACCCCGAGCACCGACCCGCTGACGATGATCGCCCTGGCAGCGCCGATCTGCCTTCTGTACTTCGCAGCCGTCGCGATCGCCACGGTGAACGATTCCCGCAGGCAGCGCCGACTGTCCGAGGGGCCGGGCGACGACGAGGCCTCCGAGCTGGACCTGACCCCCGAGGACATCGGCGAGGTCGAGCCGGTCGCCGGTCACCGGATGCTGCCGGAGCAGGCGGGCACCGACACGCCGGATGGCCGGCCGCAGCGACGCAACGGGTACGACGACGTGACGTGATGCCCGAGCGGGCAGCGGAAAGGGGCGGGGAGCCGGCTGGGCTCCCCGCCCCTTTCATGTTCGGCCTGCCGGTGTCAGCAGGCGCCGGGCAGACGTCGCATCAGCAGTACTTGATGCTCCGCACCGTGCCGGTGCCCTTGTAGTAGTGGCTCTTCCCCGGCTTGATCGTGATGCAGCTGCTGTCCCACCACCAGCGCTCGTCCACCTGGACCTTGATCGTGTTCTTGCAGCCGTTGTGGATGTTCACCGCGTTCTTGCTCGGGTACCACGTCGCCGTGACGCACTTGGCCACGCCCGAGCTCGCGGCCGAGGCCGGGGCGGCGACGGCCATCGGTACACCCACCGCGACGACGGCGAGCGCCGCTGCCGTCGTGGCTGCCTTGATCTTCCTCATGCTTTCCCCTCCGTCGGGGCGCGGAACGCCCCGCTCGTCCATGCGGTCGGCGACCGGCGCACCTGGTCAACGGTGCAAACCGGAACGGAACGTCGGACCGCGAATGATCTCTGTGAGGGTAACGGGGTGATTGTTCTGTTTTTGGAGCAGGTGTGCCCGGTGAGCCATTTCGGTGCCGGGGAGGGGGCCGCACGGCCGGAGCCCCCCGGTAAAGCCCGTCCATAATGATCGGCTCGTTGTCAGAGGTGGCCGGTAGGCTCGTAAGCACGATGACCGAGGACATGTCCCCTGCTGAGCGCTACGCCGCCGCCAAGCTGCGGGCGGCGGAGCAGGCCACCGCACTCGCCCCTTTCCGTGAGATGTACGACTTCGCGCTGGACCCGTTCCAGATCGACGCGTGCAAGGCTCTGGAGGCCGGGAAGGGAGTGCTGGTCGCGGCCCCGACCGGATCCGGCAAGACGATCGTGGGCGAGTTCGCCGTCCACCTGGCCCTGGAGCAGGGCCGCAAATGCTTCTACACGACGCCCATCAAGGCGCTCTCCAACCAGAAGTACCAGGACCTGGTGCGGCGCCACGGCGCGGACCGGGTCGGTCTGCTGACCGGTGACAACAGCGTCAACTCCGAGGCGCCGGTGGTCGTGATGACCACCGAGGTGCTGCGGAACATGCTGTACGCGGGCTCCCAGTCGCTGGCCGGCCTCGGCTATGTGGTCATGGACGAGGTGCACTATCTCTCCGACCGCTTCCGGGGCGCCGTCTGGGAAGAGGTGATCATTCACCTGCCCGAGTCGGTCACGCTCGTCTCACTGTCCGCCACGGTCTCCAACGCCGAGGAGTTCGGTGCCTGGCTGGACACCGTCCGCGGCGACACGGAAGTGATCGTCTCCGAGCACCGCCCGGTGCCGCTGTGGCAGCACGTGCTCGCCGGACGCCGGATGTACGACCTCTTCGAGGAGCGCGAGGGCCAGGGGAAGGGCAAGGCCGGGCGCCGCGAGGTCAACCCGGACCTGGAGCGGCTGGCCCGGCTGGAGAACAGCCGCCCGACGTTCGGCCGCGACAAGCGCCGGGGCCGCAACCAGCGCGAGGCGGACCGCGAGCGCGAGCGGCGCCAGCGCAGCCGTATCTGGACCCCGGGCCGCGCCGAGGTGATCGACCGGCTGGACCAGGAGGGCCTGCTGCCGGCGATCACGTTCATCTTCAGCCGGGCCGGGTGCGAGTCGGCCGTCCAGCAGTGCCTGTATTCGGGGCTGCGGCTCAACGACCAGGAGGGCCGGGCCAGGGTCCGCGCCATCGTGGAGGAGCGGACGGCCGGCATCCCCGACGAGGACCTGCATGTGCTGGGGTACTACGAGTGGCTGGAGGGGCTGGAGCGGGGCATCGCCGCGCACCACGCCGGCATGCTGCCCACCTTCAAGGAGGTGGTGGAGGAACTCTTCCTGAAGGGGCTGGTCAAGGCCGTTTTCGCGACGGAGACGCTGGCGCTGGGCATCAACATGCCCGCCCGTTCCGTGGTGCTGGAGAAGCTGGTCAAGTGGAACGGCGAGCAGCACGCCGACATCACCCCCGGCGAGTACACCCAGCTCACCGGCCGCGCCGGGCGCCGCGGCATCGACGTCGAGGGCCATGCGGTGGTGCTCTGGCAGCGCGGCATGGACCCGGGCGCCCTGGCGGGCCTCGCCGGCACGCGTACGTATCCGCTGCGCTCGTCCTTCAAGCCGTCGTACAACATGGCGGTCAACCTCGTCTCGCAGTTCGGGCGGCACCGTTCACGCGAGCTGCTGGAGATGTCGTTCGCGCAGTTCCAGGCGGACAAGTCGGTGGTCGGGATCTCCCGCCAGGTGCAGCGCAACGAGGAGGGTCTGGAGGGCTACAAGGAGTCCATGACCTGCCACCTCGGCGACTTCGAGGAGTATTCGCGGCTGCGCCGGCAGCTCAAGGACCGGGAGACGGAGCTGGCCAAGCAGGGCGCGGCGCAGCGCCGGGCGGCCGCCGCGGCCGCGCTGGAGAAGCTCCGGCCGGGCGACGTCATCCACGTCCCGACGGGCAAGTACGCGGGCCTGGCGCTGGTGCTGGACCCGGGCATGCCGTCCGGGCGGACCAACGGGCACCGCGGCTTCGACGCGCACGACGGCCCCCGGCCGCTGGTGCTGACCGCCGAGCGGCAGGTCAAGCGGCTGGCGTCGATCGACTTCCCGGTGCCGGTGGCGCCGCTGGACCGGATGCGCATCCCCAGGACGTTCAACGCGCGCAGCCCGCAGTCGCGCCGCGACCTGGCGTCCGCGCTGCGCACGAAGGCCGGGCACATCGCGCCGGAGCGGCACCGCAAGCAGCGGTCGGCGGCGGCCGACGACCGCGAGATCGCCCGGCTGCGTACAGAGATCCGCGCGCATCCCTGCCACGGCTGCGACGAGCGCGAGGACCACGCCCGCTGGGCCGAGCGCTACCACCGGCTGCTGCGGGACACCCGGCAGCTGGAGCGCCGTATCGAAGGCCGTACGAACACCATCGCGCGCACCTTCGACCGCATCTGCGGCCTGCTGACCGAACTCGACTACCTGGAAGGCGATACGGTCACGGACGAGGGCCGGCGGCTGGCGCGGCTCTACGGCGAACTGGATCTGCTGGCCAGCGAATGCCTGCGCGCCGGTGTCTGGAACGGGCTGGGCCCCGCCGAACTGGCCGCCTGCGCCTCGGCGCTGGTGTACGAGTCGCGCCAGGCGGACGACGCGGTGGCGCCGAAGCTGCCGTCGGGCAAGGCGCGGGACGCGCTCAGCGAGATGGTGCGGATCTGGGGCCGGCTGGACGCCCTGGAGGAGGACCACAAGATCAACCAGGCGGAGGGCGTCGGCCAGCGCGAGCCGGACCTCGGCTTCGCCTGGGCCGCGTACCGCTGGGCCTCCGGCTTCGGCCTCGACGAGGTGCTGCGCGAGGCGGAGATGCCGGCCGGTGACTTCGTGCGCTGGTGCAAGCAGCTGATCGACATCCTCGGCCAGCTCGCCGCCGCCGCACCGCCGGACGTGGCGCGCAACGCACGCAAGGCCGTGGACGCGGTGCTGCGGGGCGTGGTGGCGTACTCGTCCGTGGGGTGAGGTCCAGCGGGAAGCGGCGCACGCCCGGCCTCGCGGTCCGGGCGTGCGCCGGTCTGCCCGCCGCTGCGGCCTGGCGTGCGACGGCCTGTCAGCCGCTGCGGGCCTGGTGTGCGCTGGCCTGGCCGTCAGTGTGATCCGGCCGCCCACGGGCTCGGCCTGTCGTTGCCGCGATACGAGCCCGTCACGTCCCGCCCGTTGCTGCGATCGGGCGCGCGTGATCCGGGCGCGCGTCGGCCTGCCCCTCAACCCAGGCCTGCCCCTCACTCCAGCGGATTGACGGCCGTCCCCTTGAAGAACGTGTAGTGGAACGTGCCGCCCTCCTCCGCCGTACGCCGTAGATCGCGGATGCCCCGGTCCCACTCGGCCTTGGTCGTCAGTCCGGCGGCCAGCGCGTCGTCCCGTACGGACGCGATCATCGCGATGAACGTGTTGCGGGTGAACCCGTCGACCAGGCCGGGCCGGGTCGCGTCGGCGTAGACCGTGCGCGGCCGGACGGTGACGTCCGCGTACCCGGCGGCGGCCAGCAGGGGCTGCACCTCCCGGCCGAGCAGCGCGTTGCCGCCGGCCGCCGCCTGCAACCGGACCTGGTGGCCGACGGCCGCGCGGGCGTGGGCGCTGTCCGGGTGGAAGAACGCCGACCCGTGGTCCCCTTCGATCACGGTGATGCTGCCGCCCGGCCGCAGCACGCGCCGCAGGCCCGCCAGCGCCCGCGCGGGGTCGGGCAGGTGCTCCAGGACGAAGCAGACGAAGAGGTGGTCGAAGGAGGCGTCGGGGTACGGCGGGTCGGTCAGGTCGGCCTGCTGCCAGTGCACCGTCGCCGCGTGCGGCCGGGCGGCCAGGCGTTCGCGGGCCCGGGCGAGCGAGGCGGCGGAGACATCGATCGCGGTGATGTGCGCCCCCGGGCTGGAGGCGGCCAGGTGCGCGGTCTGGGCGCCGACCCCGCACCCGGCCTCCAATACCCGGCTGCCCGCCGGGTACGCCGTACCCGCGTGCAGGAGCGCCGCCAGGGTCTCCGCCTGGTCGGTGAGCCGCCGGGTCTCTCGATCCGAATACCCGTGTACGTAACCGGGGTTGTGGGACGCGGTCCGGTGCCGGCTCTCGGGTGCGCCGGTCCCGTCGGTCGCTGTCGCTGCCGTTCTCATGCCGTCACTCTGGCCGCACAATGGTCCGGTGCCCAGGTCCAAAGACGTACCGTCCGACCGGTCCATACCGTCCGGTTCCGACTTCCTCCAGCTCAACGCGGCCGACGCGCCCGCGGGCGGGCTGTCCGAGTGGCTGGCGCGGCGGCTGCGGCTGGCGATCGCCGACGGCCGTCTCGCGGTCGGCGACCGGCTGCCCGCCACCCGTACGCTGGCCGAGGAACTGCGGGTCTCCCGCGGCGTGGTCACCGAGGCGTACCAGCGGCTGATCGAGGACGGGCACGCGGCCGGGCGGGGCCGCGCGGGGACGGTCGTCGTCGCCGCGCCCGTCATGGCACCGGCCGCCGCTCCCGCCCGTACGCGGACGGCCGCCACGCCGCCGCCCGGCGCGGTGTTCCCCGCCGAGCCCGGCGCGGACGTCTTCGACATGGTGCGGGCGGCACCGGCCCGTATCGACCTCAGCCCCGGCACGCCCGACCTGGCCTCCTTCCCCCGTTCGGCGTGGCTGCGCGCGGAGCGCCGGGTGCTCGGCACGCTCGCCGCCACCGGTCTCGGGTACGGGGACCCGCGCGGCACGCCGGAGTTGCGGCGGGCCGTCGCCAAGTGGCTGGCCCGCAACCGCGGTATCGCCGCCGGCCCGGACGAGGTGCTGATCGTCAACGGCACCGCGCAGACGCTCGGCCTGCTCGTCCGGGTCCTGGGCGACCGGGGCGTTTCCGCGGTGGCGGTGGAGGATCCCGGATCGCTCGGGACCCGCCAGCACCTCCGGTACTGGGGGATGCGCACGCCGCCGGTCCCGGTCGACGCGGACGGCATCCGCGTCACCGGGCTGCGGGACTGCGGCGCGCCCGCCGTCATGGTCACACCGGCGCACCAGTTCCCGACCGGGGTGGTGCTCGGCGGCGGACGGCGCCGGGAGCTGATGCGCTGGGCCACCGGCACGGGTGGACTGATCATCGAGGACGACTACGACGCGGAGCACCGCTACGACCGGCCGCCGGTGCCCGCCCTGCGCGCGATGCTGCCCGAGCACGTCTGCTACGCCGGAAGCGTCTCGAAGCTGCTGGCGCCGACGCTGCGGACCGGGTGGGTCGTGGCACCGCCGGAGCTGCACGGGGCGCTGGTCGACGCCAAGCGGTTCACCGACCTGGGCAGTGCCGCGCTGCCGCAGCTGGTGCTCGCGGACCTGATGGAGACGGGCGAGCTGGAGCGGCGGCTGCGGCAGCTGCGCCGCCGCCACCGGGCGCGTCGCGACGCGATGATCCGGGCGGTCGACACGCACCTTCCGAACGCCACCGTCCAGGGAGCCGCGGCGGGCCTGCACCTGACGGTCACCTTCGACGCGGGCTTCGCCGACACGGAGCTGGCGGCCGCGGCGCTCGCCCGCGGCGTCAAAACCCACCCGCTGTCGTGGCACCGGCAGCGCCGCGGGCGGCCGGGGCTGGTGCTGGGCTACGCGGCCAGCACGGTGACCGGGATCGAGGAAGGGGTGGCGGTCATCGGGAAGGTGCTGGCATAGGGCGGCGGTCTGCCGGGGAGCGGCCGGTACGCCGGTGGCACACGGCAAGGGGCGGCGGGCCGGTGCGCCGCGTCCGTACGGCGTGTCGCGCGCCGCGCGTGCGCCAGTCCGACACGCCGTGCGCGCCCTCGGCCGCGTAGTCCTGAGATGCGGGGGCGGCGACCGGGCCACCGGCGCTTTTCCGCCAGGCCCCACGGAGGCCGCGCGCACCCGCCGCGCGGGCCCGTTCCGGCCTGGCAATGCGAGGCGGTGCGGACCGGGGGCCACGGCTTCACGAGGAGACGCGCCATCGGGCCCTCACCCGAACGTTCCCGGCCACCCGAAGACCGGTCGCGTCATCCCGTCGGACGCCAACTCCCCAGCGGCAGCACGTAGTTCGGGTACCCGCAGGGTCCATGTCCGAACCTCGTGAGGGCGCCCGGTGACGGCGGGCGCCCTTCAGGAGCAGCGTGCGGGGGAGGGGTCCGGGACGGGTCAGGAGGCGGTGGGGGCAGCCTTCTCCTGTTCGGCCTCGATCTGCTCGTTCCACACCTTCTTGGACGCCTGCCAGCCGTCCTCGTCGTGGCCGCGGCGCCAGTAGCCGGAGATGGACAGGTCCTCGCGCGGAATACCGCGCTCGACGCGCAGCAGCTTGCGCAGCTCCTTCACGAAGCCCGCCTCGCCGTGCACGAACGCCTGCAGCCGCCCCTCGGGGAAGTCCAGCGCGCGGACGGCTTCGACCAGCAGCCCGCCCACCGGCGTGTCGCCGCGGTGCAGCCAGGTGATCTCGGCACCCGCCGGGGCTTCCAGCTTCTGCTCCTCCTCGGGGCCCGCGACCTCGATGAACGCCCGTACGGGCACGTCCTCCGGCATCCGGGCCAGGGAGGCGGCGATGGCCGGCAGGGCGCTCTCGTCACCGGCGAGCAGGTGCCAGTCGGCCGCGGCGTCGGGGGCGTACGCGCCGCCGGGGCCCAGGAAGAGCGCCTCGTCGCCCGGGCGCGCCCGCATGGCCCACGGCCCGGCGAGGCCCGTGTCGCCGTGCACCACGAAGTCGACCGCCATCTCCCGCGCGTCCGGGTCCCAGCTGCGCACCGTGTACGTGCGGGTCTTCGGCCACTGGTCGCGGGGGAAGGCGGCGCGGATCTCCGCGATGTCCAGCGGCTTCGGGTAGTCCACGCCGGGGATCGGGAAGACCAGCTTGATGTAATGGTCGGTGTACTCGCCCGCCGAGAACTCCGCCAGGCCGTCACCGCCCAGCACCACCCGCACCATGTGCGGCGTGAGCTGTTCGGTGCGCAGTACCTGCGCGGAAATGAGCTTGGGCTTCTTGCGGGCCGGACGCTCTGCTGCCACGACGATCTCCCCTGCCACGGTTTGTTAGGTATACCTAACCTAACAGTTCGTCGGGCGTGCCGTCGCTCCCTATTGGTCCGCCGGACGCAGCGTCGCGAGCAGCCGCTGAAGGGAGCCGCCCAGCCCCCACCGCTCCGCGAGCGCCTCCAGCCGTTCCGGATCGGCCGGCTCGCCGGGCAGCGCGGCGTCGAAGTCCGGCACCGGCACGTCGGCGGCGACCCGTACGACCTTCGGTGCCACCTGCAGGTACGGGCGGGCCTCGGCCAGCCGCTTGCGCTGCGACGGGGTGAGCTTGGACGCCGGGTCGTCCACCGCGGCCATGATCCCGGCGAGGTCGCCGTACGCCGCCAGCAGCTTGGCGGCGGTCTTCTCGCCGATGCCCGGCACGCCCGGCAGGCCGTCGCTGGGGTCGCCGCGCAGCAGCGCGAGGTCCGCGTAGCCGCGCCCGTCCACGCCGTACTTCTCGCGCAGCAGCGCCTCGTCCGTCGTCTGGAGCGTGCCGACGCCCTTGAGCGGATACAGGACGCGGACCCCGCGGCGGTCGTCGGCCAGCTGGAACAGGTCCCGGTCGCCGGTGACGATGTCCACCGGCCCGGCGGCGCGGGCGGTGAGGGTGCCGATGACGTCGTCCGCCTCGTACCCCGCGGCACCGACCCGGGCGATGCCGATCGCGTCGAGCACCTCCTCGATCACCGGGACCTGCGGGGACAGGGTGTCCGGGACCTCCTCCGCGTCCGGTTCGAGGGAGTCGGCCGGGGTCTCCTCGGCGACCCGGTGTGCCTTGTACGAGGGGATGAGGTCGACCCGCCACTGCGGACGCCAGTCGAAGTCCATGCAGGCCACCAGGTCGTCCGGCTGGTGGTCCTGGACGAGCCGGGCGATGAAGTCCAGCAGCCCGCGCACCGCGTTGACCGGGGTGCCGTCCGGGGCCCGGACCGATTCCGGCACGCCGAAGTAGGCCCGGAAATAGAGCGAGGCGGTGTCGAGGAGCATCAGGCGTCGAGTCACACCCCGATGATGCCGCACCCCCGGTGACGTGCGCGGCTGATGCCCGGGGGCCGGGCGGGGCGCCGGATGTGAACTGAGTCACTTTTGTGTTTGTCATTTCCGGAAGGGGGCAGGCGCGCGGCCGGAGCGGAGCCGGTGGGAATTCAACTTTTCCACCGGTTAAGGCGGGCCCGACCCGTTCCGCGCCACGACCTGTCCACGGGGGAGACGGGTCGTACTCAGTCAATTCGAGAGGTGTATGTGGCCAGGCTGCAAGCCGAGCACGTGTACAAAGTGTTCGGGAGACGACCCGAGGACGCGGTACGACGGCTCGAAGACGGAGCGAGCCGCGACGAATTGCGGGCCGACGGTACGACCGCCGCGGTGATCGACGCGTCCTTCTCCGTGGACGAGGGCCAGATCTTCGTCGTCATGGGTCTGTCCGGATCCGGCAAGTCCACACTCCTGCGGACCCTCAACGGGCTGCTGGAGCCGACCGCCGGAAGCGTGCGGTTCGACGGCCAGGACCTGACCTCGCTCAGCGACAGGGAACTGCGCAAGGTCCGCTCCGAGAAGATCTCCATGGTCTTCCAGCACTTCGCGCTCTTCCCGCACCGCAGCGTGCTGGAGAACGCCGCGTACGGGCTGGAGGTGCAGGGTGTACCGCGCGCCGAACGCGAGAAGCGCGCCACGGAGGCGCTGCACCTGGCGGGCCTCAAGGGCTGGGAGAAGTCCTGGCCCGACGAGCTGTCCGGCGGCATGCAGCAGCGGGTCGGCCTGGCCCGCGCGCTGGCCACCGACGCCGACCTGCTGCTGATGGACGAGTCCTTCAGCGCGCTGGACCCGCTGATCCGCCGCGACATGCAGGACCAGCTCCTGGAGCTCCAGAAGACGCTCAAGAAGACCATCGTCTTCATCACCCACGACCTGAACGAGGCCATGCGCCTCGGCGACCGGATCGCCGTCATGCGCGACGGCCGCATCGTGCAGATCGGCAGCGCCGAGGACATCCTGCTGACCCCGGCCAACGACTACGTCGCGTCCTTCATCCAGGACGTCGACCGCTCCCGGGTGCTCACCGCGGGCGCCATCATGGTCGACGCGGACGAGGTGCTGGGCGGCACGGCACCGGACGGCACGGAACTGCGCACGGCCGCGGACCTGCTGGCCGCCGCGCCCGCCACGGTCCACCGGGACACGCCGGTCGCGGAGCTGTTCGGGCCGTGCTCGACCGGGTCCGTGCCGGTCGCGGTGACCGGCGCGGACGGCGAACTGGTCGGCGCGGTGCCCGCGCAGCGGCTGCTGTCCGTGCTCGGCGACGGCGGGCAGCCCGCCGAGGAGCGGACGGTGACGCCGGCTCCGGCGGAAACGGCCGTCCGGGACTCCGGCGGTGCGGCCGGGGACGCGGCCCACGGCGAAGCGTGCGGCGAGCCCGAGGGCAAGGTGACCGCCGGTGCCTAGGATCAACGTCGGCTCCTGGGCCGACACCTGCGTCGAATGGCTGCGCCACCACCTCACCTGGCTCTTCGACTTCGTCTCCCGCGTCCTGACGGACATGTACAACGGCATCGAGGCGGTGCTGACCGCCCCGCACCCGTTGCTGCTGATGGGTATCCTCGCGGTGCTCGCCTGGTGGCTGCGCGGCCTGCCGGCCGCCGTCCTGACCTTCGCCGGCTTCGCGCTGATCGACTCGATCCAGCAGTGGGAAGCCACCATGCAGTCGCTGGCGCTGGTGCTGGTCGCCTGCATCATCACCGTCGTCGTGGCGGTCCCGCTCGGCATCTGGGCGGCCCGCAACCGCGCCGTCGGCGGCGCCCTGCGCCCGGTCCTGGACCTGATGCAGACGATGCCCGCGATGGTCTACCTGATCCCCGGCATCCTGTTCTTCGGCATCGGCGTGATGCCCGGCATGGTGGCGACGATCATCTTCTCGATGCCGCCCGCCGTCCGCATGACCGAGCTGGGCATCCGCCAGGTCGACGGCGAACTGGTCGAGGCGGCCGAGGCGTTCGGCACCCACCCGCGCCGCACCCTCTTCCGGGTGCAGCTGCCGCTGGCGCTGCCCACGATCATGGCCGGCGTCAACCAGGTCATCATGCTGGCGCTGTCCATGGTCGTCATCGCCGGCATGGTCGGCGCCGAGGGCCTGGGCTCCTCCGTCTACAACGCGGTCAGCTCGGTGAACGTCGCCCTCGGCTTCGAGGCCGGCCTCGCCGTCGTCATCCTGGCCATGTACCTGGACCGGATGACCGGCGCCCTCAACGAGCGGGTCTCGCCGCTGGGCCGCCGCGCGCTGGCCAAGGCGCAGGCCTCGCTGGGCGGCCTGAAGTTCCTGTACTGGAAGCCCGCCACGTCCGTCGCGATGGCCGGCGTGGTCGTGCTCGCGCTGGTCGCGGGCGGTCTGAACGTCTTCGGCAAGGACGGCGCGAAAACCGACGGCGGCGGCCGGCCGATCACGCTCGGGTACGTCAACTGGGACGAGGGCAAGGCCACCACGTACCTGTGGAAGGAGATCCTCGAACAGCGCGGCTTCAAGCCGAAGGCGCAGGCGCTGGAGGCCGGGGCGCTGTTCACCGGGGAGGCCCGCGGCGACGTGGACGTGCAGACCAACGCCTGGCTGCCGACGACGCACGCCGAGTACTACAAGAAGTACCGGGACAAGCTCGAAGACCTGGGCGCCTGGTACGACAAGACCTCGCTGGAGATCGCGGTCCCGTCGTACATGAAGGACGTCAGGACCCTCGACGACCTCAAGGGCAGGGCCGGCGAGTTCGGCGGCAAGATCACCGGCATCGAGCCGGGCGCCGGCGAGATGAAGATCCTCAAGGGCAAGGTCCTCAAGGACTACGGCCTGGAGGGCGAGTACAAGGTCGCCGAGTCCAGCACCGCGTCCATGCTCACCGAGCTGGACCGGGCGTACGCGGCGAAGAAGCCGATCGCCGTCACGCTGTGGTCGCCGCACTGGGCGTACGACAAGTACGACCTCACCAAGCTCGAAGACCCCAAGGGCTCCTTCGGCTCGGGCGACAGCCTGCACCTGCTCGGCCGCAAGGGCTTCTCCAAGGACGAGCCGCAGGTCGCCAAGTGGATGAAGAACTTCCACCTGGACGAGAAGCAGCTCACCAGTCTGGAGAACGACGTCAAGAGCGCGGGCGAGGGCCACGAGCAGGACGGCGTGCGCACCTGGCTGAAGAAGAACCCGGGCCTGGTCGACAAGCTGGCGCCGTCGGCGAACGTCACGTACGCCAAGGGCAAGGACGCCGGCGCCGCGCCGAACATCGGCTACCCGGCGTGGGACGAGGGCATCGCCACCACGTACCTGTGGAAGAACGTCCTGGAGAAGCGCGGCTACAAGCCCGCCATCCGCAACCTCGACGTCGGTCCGATGTGGACCGGCCTGTCCAGCGGTCAGATCGACGTCGAGTTCGACGCCTGGCTGCCGGTCGCGCAGAAGCAGTACTGGGACCAGTACAAGAACGACCTCGTGGACGTCGGCGCCTGGTACGACAAGACGTCGCTGGAGATCGCGGTCCCGTCCTACGTCAAGGGTGTCAAGACGCTGGACGACCTGCGCGAGCACCGGGACGAGTTCCAGGGCAAGATCATCGGCATCGAGCCGGGCACCGGCGAGATGAAGCGCCTGAAGGACACCGTCGCGCCCGCGTACGGCCTGGAGGACTTCCAGGTCACCGAGGCCGGCACCAGCTCCATGCTGGCCGAACTGGACCGCGCCTACGCCAAGAAGGAGCCGATCGCGGTCGTGCTCTGGTCGCCGCACTGGGCGTACAGCAAGTACGACCTGACCAAGCTCGCCGACCCGAAGCACACCTGGGGCGACAACAACCAGATCAGGACGCTCGGCCACAAGAGCTTCCCGGAGAAGTTCCCGGAGCTCAACGGCTGGCTGAAGAACTGGAAGATGACGCCCGACGAGCTGGGCAGCCTGGAGAAGGACATCCAGGACGCCGGCAAGGGCCACGAGAACGACGGCGTCGAGAAGTGGATCGCCGACCACCCGGGCATCGTGGACAGGATGGCGCCGGTGAAGTGAGGCGCTGAACGCCTCGCGCGGGCCCCGTCCCGGCCGTACGGCCGGGACGGGGCCTTTGTGCGCGCGGGGCCGGCCAGGCCGCGTACCGTGGGGTGATGACGACCGGTCACCGCAGCGCCCCCCGGGTGGTCTCCCTCGTGCCCTCGCTCACCGAGGCCGTGGCCGCCACCGCGCCCGACCTGCTCATCGGCGCCACCGAATGGTGCAGCCACCCCGCCGGTCTGGACGTGGCGCGCGTCGGCGGCACCAAGAACCCGGACACCGCCCGGATCGCCGCCCTCGCGCCCGACCTCGTGCTGGCCAACGAGGAGGAGAACCGGGCGCCGGACCTCGGCGCGCTGCGGGCGGCCGGGCTGGAGGTGCTGGTCACCGAGATCCGCGACCTGGACCAGGCGCTGCGCGAACTGGACCGGGTGCTGGTGCGCGGCTGCGGACTGCCCCGGCCCGGCTGGCTGGACGACGCGGCGGACGCCTGGCGGGACGTACGGGCCGGGGCGGCGGACGCGCGCGGCGCGGTGGTGCCGGTCTGGCGGCGGCCGTGGATGGTGCTGGGCCGGGACACCTTCGCGGGCGACCTGCTCGCCCGGCTGGGCGTGAGGAACCTGTACGCGGACCACGCCGACCGGTATCCGCGGGTACCGGTCGACGAGCTGAACGCGCGCGGCGCCGATCTGGTGGTGCTGCCGGACGAGCCGTACCGCTTCACGGCGGACGACGGCCCCGAGGCGTTCCCGGGGCTGCCCGCCGCGCTGGTCAGCGGGCGCCATCTGACCTGGTACGGACCGTCCTTGGCGGAGGCGCCGGCGGTGCTCAGGGCCGCGCTGGACGCGGCTCGGTGACCGGGGCGGCCGCGACGGCCGAAGCGGCGACCGCCGCAGGGCCCGCCGGAGCCGCGGGCACCAGCAGCCGCCCGCCCGCCAGCCCCCGCGCCGTCCGCACCCCCGCCACCAGCCAGGCCGTCACCAGCACGCCGAACAGGCCCACCGCGAGCCAGGTGAAGGCCGTGAGGCCGGTGTGCCGGGCCAGTCCGGCCGCGCCCGTCACACAGGTACCGACCGGGAAGGTGAACGCCCACCAGGTCATCGAGAACGTCATCCCGGCGCGGAAGGCCCGGACGACCAGCGCCGTCGCCAGCGCGAGCCACAGCAGCGCGAAGCCCATGACGGGCACGCCGTACAGCAGCGCGAAGGCGCTCATCGCCCGCGCGGATCCGGCGCCGACCGCGCCGGGCGCGGCGTCGGCGAGGTTGCCGACCGCGGTCGTGGACTGGCCCAGCGGGCCCAGGACGAGGAAGAGCGTCGGGGTCAGCGCGAGCGGCAGCGGGCCGTGGTGGATCAGCCGGGCCATGACCAGCGGCAGCATCAACAGGGTGGCCAGCAGCGACATGCCGAACAGCGCGTAGCAGGCGAGGAGCATCGCCTCCCGCCACTGCCCGGCGGGCAGGTGCGGCACCAGACCCGGTCCGAGGGCCGCCGAGACCATTGGGGCGACCAGCGGCAGGAGCCACACGGGGGAGGCGGTGCCGGCCTCGATCCGGTGCCGGCTCACCATCAGGTACGGGACCGCAGCGGCCGCCGCGAGCCCGGTCGCCGTACCGGCGCACCACAGCACGGCGTCCACCGCGACCGCGGCCGGCTCGCCGAGCACGTCGGTGCCGACGGCGAGGGTCCCGCCGCCGACCGCCAGCAGTGCCATCGACAGACAGCCGTAGAACGGCGCCACCGCCGGGTCGAGCAGATGGCGGCGCGCCTGGTCGGCGTGGTGGAGCCAGTGGGCGGTACGGGCGGCCAGCAGGACCAGCAGCAGGACGGCGGACAGTGCCCAGACCGCGGCGTACACGCCGCGCAGGAACGGGGAGTGCGGCAGGGCGACGCCGGCGTTGGCGACGATGGCGGTGCCCATGACGGCGGCGTACCAGTTGGGGCCGAGGTGACGCAGGGCCGCCGGGGGCGTGCCGGGGGAGCGGGGCCGGGTGCGGGAGCCGGTGGGCGAGAGGGACTGCGTCGGGGTTGCCATGGTCCCAGGCTCGCCGCCCGTCCCGCCTCCCGCCAGGGCCCTCGCTTCTATGAGGGCATAAGCTGGAGTTATGGCCACCGTCAACGAAGAGCGCCCCGAGCCGGGCCCCGCGACCCCGCTCGCGCACCGTGTGCCGGACCTCGGCGCGCTGGAGCTGCTGCTCGCCGTCGCCCGGCTCGGCAGCCTCGGGCGGGCCGCCCGCGAGCGGGGCATCAGCCAGCCCGCCGCCAGCAGCCGCATCCGCTCGATGGAACAGCAGCTGGGCGTGGCCCTCGTCGAACGCTCCCCGCGCGGCTCACGCCTGACGGACGCGGGGACGCTGGTCACCGACTGGGCGCGGCGGGTGGTGGAGGCCGCCGAAGCCTTCGACGCGGGAGCGCAGGCGCTGCGGGGGCGGCGGGACTCGCGGCTGCGGGTGGCCGCCAGCATGACCATCGCCGAATACCTGCTGCCCGGCTGGCTGATCGCGCTGCGCGCGCAGCGCCCCGACACCGCGGTGTCGCTGCTGGCCGGGAACTCCGCCGCGGTCGCCGAACGCCTCCTCGCGGGCGAGGCCGACCTCGGTTTCGTGGAGGGCCTGGACGTGCCCGCCGGGCTGGACGGCGCGGTCATCGGCCACGACCGGCTGGTCGTGGTCGCCGCGCCCGCCCACCCGTGGGCCCGGCGCCGCACCGACCTGACGGCCGCCGAACTGGCCGCCACCCCGCTGATCCTGCGCGAGCACGGCTCCGGCACCCGCCAGGTCCTGGACGCGGCCCTGGCCGGACACGGCGGCCTGGCGGCCCCCCTGCTGGAGCTGGCCTCCACCACGGCGGTCAAGGCGGCGGCGGTGAGCGGCGCCGGTCCCTCGGTGCTGAGCGAGCTGGCCGTGGGGGAGGAGCTGGCGGCGCGGCGGCTGGTCGAGATCCCCGTCCACGGCGCCCGCTTCGGCCGCGACCTGCGCGCGGTCTGGCCGTCCGGCCAGCGCCCGGCGGGCCCGGCGCGCCAGTTGCTGGGGCTGACCCGGGCGCTGCCGTGAGCGCCCGCCTCACCGGTCGGCCTGGTACGCCGCGTCCGCGGCGGTGGCCGTCCTGCCGTCGGGGGCGGTGTAGGTGAGCGTACGGTCCCCTCTGATCTGGAAGACATTGGTGGGCCGTTGCCGGTTGCGGGGGTTGCAGATGGAGACCGGGACGGTGAAGACGGTCTGGTACCGCCCGCCGTCGGACGTGGTCACCCGCGTCATGAAGGTGACCACGCCCTTCTTGGCGGAGTTGCCGCCGTTCGGCGGCTCGTGGAGCCAGAAGCCGTCCGCCGTCGACGAGGAGTTCGTCGGCTCGACCGTGAGCGAGTGGTCGGCGTTGAACTGCACGGTCCGTACTTTGGTGCCGTCCTGGGTGTACGGCTTGGACAGCTCGAACGATGCTCTCGCACCCTCCTGCGGCGCCTCGACGTAGTCGTTCGCGCTGCCCCCGCACTGGCCGGCGGCGGCCACGGCGGCGGAGCCGTCGAGGAAGCCGAGGGCCAGCACGGAGGACAGCCCCACGGCGGCGGCGGATGTGAGGTGGCGTTGGTATGTCACGGGATGGCCTACTTCCGTCGGCAAAGCTGCACGAGGCAGGGCATTGCTGCACCGGGCACCTGACACACGGCGTTGACGCAGGTCAGCGCCGATGCAGCGAGCGTAGCCAGCCCCGCCGCGCGGTGTGCATCGCCGGATCGGATGGGTTTGCCGCCGCGAATACGCGGCTATACGGGAGCGCGGGTGCCGCCGGTTTCCCACCGTCAGGCACCGCCCGCCGCCCGTACCAGCGCCTCCATCACCCGTGTGTCGTCCCCCGCCTCCGGATGCCACTGGACCGACAGCACGAAGTGTTCCGCGCCGGGGAGTTCCAGGGCCTCGACCGTGCCGTCCGCCGTGTGGGCGGACGGCAGCAGGCCGTTGCCGAGCCGGTCCACGGCCTGGTGGTGGTACGTCGGTACGGCCACCGTCCCGGGGAGAATGCCGCCCAGCAGCGTGCCCGGTTCCGGCTTGACCTCGTGGCGGGCGAAGAGGCCCGCGGGGCCCGCGTGGCCGTCGATGTGCTGGACGAGGGTGCCGCCCAGGGCGACGTTCAGCAGCTGCATGCCCCGGCAGATGCCGAGCAGCGGCACGCGTGCCCGGAGGGCGGCCTCGATCAGCGCCAGTTCCCAGGTGTCCCGCTCGCGGGCCGGGGGGCCGGTGCGCGGGTCGGGCTCGGCTCCGTACCGTACGGGTTCGACGTCCGGGCCGCCCGCGATCACCAGGCCGTCCAGCCGCGCGACCACCTCCGCCGCGGTGCCGGGGTCGCCGGGCGGCAGCAGGGCGGCCAGGCCGCCGGAGCGCTGGACGAGGCGGTGGTAGCCGGCCGGGAGCAGCGCGGCGGGCAGGGCCCAGACGCCCCAGCGGGCATCGTCGGCGAGGTAGGTGGTGACGCCGATGAGGGGTGGGTGTGCGGACACGGGTCCTCCGGGGGGGGGGGGGGGGGGGGGGGGCTGCTCCAGCAGATGGGCGGTCAGTCGCGTTCCAGCTCGGCCTCGGCCGCCGCGAGCGCCGCGAACTCCTCCTCGGGGGCCGCCGCGACCAGCCGGTGCCGGGAGTAGAGGGCGAAGTAGGCGAGGGCCACGCCGTAGACGACGAGGGCGATGAGGGCGGCCTGCCGGTCGACGAGGAAGGTCGCCACCAGCGCCGCGCAGGCCAGGACGAAGGCGGTGGAGGAGGTCAGGACGCCGCCGGGGGTGCGGTACGGGCGGGGCAGCCGCGGCTCGCGGCGGCGCAGCACGATGTGCGACAGCGACATCAGGGCGTAGGAGATGGTGGCGCCGAAGACGGCGATGTTGAGCATACGGGCGCCGTCGCCGGTCGCGGCGGCCAGCGCGAAGCCGAGCGCGCCGGGCACCAGCAGTGCCAGGTAGGGGGCCTTGCGGCGGCTGGTGAGGGAGAGGAAGCGGGGCAGGTAGCCGGCCCGGGAGAGCGCGAACAGCTGGCGGGAACCGGCGAAGATCAGGGAGAAGAAGGACGCCACCAGGCCCGCGAGTCCCGCGTAGTTGACGATGCGGGAGACGGTGGTGGGTTGGCCGTGCGGCTGGAGCGCCTGGACCAGCGGGTCGCCGGCGGACTGGATGGCGGCGGAGCCCCGGGCGCCGGTCGCCGCCACGAAGGTGACCAGCGCGAGCAGCAGCAGGATGCCCATCGCGGCGGCCATCGCCCTGGGCAGCGTACGGGCCGGGTCCCTGGTCTCCTCGGCGGCCAGCGGCACGCCCTCGACGCCGAGGAAGAACCACATGCCGAAGGGGAAGGCGGCCCAGATGCCGAGGACGCCGAAGGGGAGCCAGGAACTGGAGCCGAAGGCGTTCGCGTCGGCGGGGATGTCGTTCAGGGCGCTGACGTGGAAGTCGCTGAGCGCCCCGAACGCGAAGACGACGACCGCGGCGACCGCGACGGCGGTGACGGCCAGGCTGAAGCGCAGCGCCTCGCCCACGCCCCACAGGTGGATGCCGATGAAGACGACGAAGCAGGCCAGGTACACGGGCCAGCCGGAGGTCAGGCCGAACAGGCCGAGGGATTGCACGTAGTCGCCGATGAAGATGGAGATCGCGGCCGGCGCTAGCACGTACTCGATGAGGATGGCCGTACCGGTCAGGAAGCCGCCCCAGGTGCCCAGCGCGCGCCGGGCGAAGCCGTAGCCGCCGCCCGCCGTCGGCAGGACGGAGGCCAGTTCGGCCAGCGCGAAGACCAGGCAGGTGTACATCACGCCCATCAGGAGCGCGGCGATGGCCAGGCCGCCGAAGCCGCCCTGCGCGAGGCCGTTGTTCCAGCCGGAGAAGTCGCCGGAGACGACGTACGCGACGCCCAGTCCGGTGAGCAGGAGCGGGCCCGCGCTGCCCCGCCGCAGCGTGCGTTTTTGCAAGTAGGCGTCCTGGGGCGGAAAGTCGCCGGCCGCGGTGCCGAAGGGCGGTGCGGTGCGGGGTTCCGTGCTGTCGGCCATGAGCCGCTCCTGCTCGCCGGGGGTGGGGGAGGGGAAGTGCTGCGGTAAAGGTTTAGCCGCATACCTTTGCCTCGCGATGTGGCCGAGCGCAAGACCCCTGCGTAAAAGACTGGTTACGGCGGCGGGGCCGTCAAGAACCCGCGCAGCAGCGCCGCCGTGCCCGCGCAGTGCTCGCGCATCACCTCCCGCGCCCCGTCCGCGTCCCCCTCCAGCACCGCCTCGACCAGGGCGGTGTGCTGCGCCTGCGAGTGCTCCAGGTTGCGCACCAGCAGCGGGATGCAGTCCAGCAGCTCGTTGACGCCCGCCCGCACCGCGGCGTACTGCGCCGCCAGCGACGGTGAACCGGCCAGCTCGGCCAGCGTCAGGTGCAGCAGCGTGTCCCGCCTCCGGTAGTCCGCCAGCGGCGCGTCGTGGGTCGCCGCCAGCGCCTGCCGCAGCCGCCGCGCCTGCGCGTCGTCCAGGCCGTGCGCGGCGCACAGCCCCGCGGCGCCCACCTCCAGCACCTCGCGGAACCGCAGCGTGTCCTCGACGTCGACCTTGCCGATACGGCGCCGCAGTTCGTCCTTGTCCGCGTTCTGCCGGCGCGGCCGTACGAACGTACCGCCGTACCGGCCGCGTCGGCTCTCGACCAGGCCCTCGTCCTGGAGGACCTTGAGCACCTCGCGCAGCGTCACCCGGCTGATGTGCAGCCGCTCCGCCAACTCGCGCTCCGCGGGCAGCCGTTCGCCGCCGGCCACCAGGCCCAGCCGGACGACCTGGAGTATCTGCTCCAGCGCCTCCTCGAAGCCGTTGCCCGCCCGTACGGGACGCAGCACGGGCGCGAGCCGGTCCGCGGGCCGCTCCCCCCGGCCGTCCGTGCCGCCCTCTCTCGCACCGTCCACCGGAACCCCTTCCCAACCAATGGTTCGCCGCCCTACCTTATGACCTCCGGATGCAGCGACAGGAGGCACCACCGTGGCAGACCGCACGCCCCCGCTCTCCGTCGAGGAGCTGAGACGGCTCGTCGACGCCGGGGAGATCGACACTGTCGTCCTGGCCTTCACCGACATGCAGGGCAGGCTCACCGGCAAGCGGTTCGCCGCCCGGCACTTCCTCGACGAGGTGCTGGAGCACGGGACCGAGGGCTGCAACTACCTCCTGGCCGTGGACGTGGACGTCAACACCGTCCAGGGCTACGCGATGTCCTCCTGGGAGCGCGGCTACGGCGACTTCGCCATGCACGGCGACGCCGCCACTCTGCGCCGCACCCCTTGGAACCCCGGCACCGCCCTGCTCACCGCCGACCTCGCCTGGCACGACGGCACGCCGGTCGCCGCCTCCCCGCGGCAGATCCTGCGCCGCCAGCTCGACCGGCTCGCCGAGCGCGGCTGGAGCGCGTACGCGGGCACCGAGCTGGAGTTCATCGTCTTCCGCGACACCTACGAGGACGCCTGGAACCGCGGCTACCGGGACCTGACCCCGGCCAACCAGTACAACACCGACTACTCCGTCCTCGGCACCGGCCGCGTCGAGCCGCTGCTGCGCCGCATCCGCAACGAGATGGGCGCCGCGGGGATGACCGTGGAGTCCGCCAAGGGCGAGTGCAACCTCGGCCAGCACGAGATCGCCTTCCGCTACGACGAGGCGCTGACCACCTGCGACCAGCACTCCGTCTACAAGACCGGCGCCAAGGAGATCGCCGCCCAGGAGGGCATGGCGCTGACCTTCATGGCCAAGTACAACGAGCGCGAGGGCAACTCCTGCCACATCCACCTCTCGCTGCGCGACGAGGCCGGGCAGCCGGTGCTCGCGGACGACTCCGGGCCGTACGGCATGTCGCCGGTCATGCGGCACTTCCTGGCCGGACAGCTGGCCGCGCTGCGCGACTTCACGCTCTTCTACGCCCCCAACATCAACTCCTACAAGCGCTTCCGGCCCGGCTCCTTCGCCCCCACCGCCGTCGCCTGGGGCCCGGACAACCGCACCTGCGCGCTCCGCGTCATCGGCCACGGCCCCGGCCACCGGCTGGAGAACCGGCTGCCCGGCGGCGACGTCAACCCGTACCTCGCGGTCGCCGCCATGGTCGCGGCGGGCCTGTACGGGATAGAGCACGAACTGGAACTCCCCGAGGCATGTACGGGCAACGCCTACACCGGCGAAGCCGAGCACGTGCCCGCCACGCTGCGCGACGCCGCCGCGCTCTGGGAGGCCAGCCCCATCGCCCGCGAGGCCTTCGGCGGCGAGGTCGTCGAGCACTACCTCCACATGGCCCGCGTCGAACAGGACGCGTACGACGCCGCCGTCACGGACTGGGAGCGCTTCCGCTCCTTCGAGCGCATGTAAGGAAGACCGCACGTGTTGCAAGAGCTGCGCATCATCAACCCGGCGACGGAGGAACTGGAAGCCGTCGTCCCCGTCACCACCCCCGCCGAGGTGGACGCCGCGGTCCGGCGGGCCGCCGCGGCACAGTGGACGTGGGCCGCGCTGCCGCCCGGCGACCGGGCCCGCGTACTGCGGCGGTTCGCCGAGGTCGTACGGGACAACGTCCCGTCGCTCGCCCGGCTCGAACTGGCGGAGGCCGGGCATCCGCTGGGCAACGCCGAGTGGGAGGCGAACAACGTCGTCGACCTGCTGAACTACGCCGCCGGGGGAGTGGAGCGGCTGACCGGTCAGCAGATCCCCGTCGCCGGCGGTCTGAACATCACCGTTCAGGAGCCGCTGGGCGTCGTCGCCGTCATCGCGCCCTGGAACTTCCCGATGCCGATCGCCGCCTGGGGCACCGCCCCTGCGCTCGCGGCCGGAAACGCCGTCCTCTTGAAGCCCGCCGAGACCACCCCGCTCACCGCCCTCCGGCTCGCCGAGTACGCGCTGGAGGCGGGCGTGCCCGAAGGCCTCTTCCAGGTGCTGCCGGGCGAGGGCGCGGTGACCGGCAACGCCCTGGTCGAACACCCCGGTGTCGCCAAGGTCGTCTTCACCGGCTCCACCGCCACCGGCCGCGCCATCGCCGCCACGTGCGCCGCGCAGACCAAGCGGCTCACCCTCGAACTCGGCGGCAAGAGCCCCAACATCGTCTTCGCCGACGCCGACATCGAGCGCGCCGCGGCCGCCGCCCCCGGCTCCTTCCTCGACAACACCGGCCAGGACTGCTGCGCCCGCAGCCGCATCCTGATCCAGCGCTCGGTCTACGACCGCTTCATGGAACTGCTGGAGCCCGCCGTGAAGTCCTTCGTCGCGGGCGACCCGGCCGACCCCACCACGCAGATGGGCCCGCTGATCTCCGCGGCCCAGCGCGAGCGCGTACGGTCGTACGTCTCCGAGGACGCGCCCGCCGCCATCCGCGGCGAGATCCCCAAGGGCAAGGGCTTCTGGTACCCGGCCACCGTCCTGGAGGGACGGCCGGACGACCGTACCGCCGTGGAGGAGATCTTCGGCCCGGTCGCCGTCGTGATCCCCTTCGAGGACGAGGCCGACGCCATCCGGCTCGCCAACGCCACCGACTACGGCCTGTCCGGTTCGATCTGGACCCGCGACGTGGGCCGCGCCCTGCGGGTGTCCGGCGCGGTCGCCGCCGGGAACCTCTCCGTCAACTCCCACAGCAGCGTCCGCTACTGGACCCCGTTCGGCGGCTACAAACAGTCCGGGCTCGGCCGCGAACTGGGACCCGGCGCGCTCGCCGCCTTCACCGAGACCAAGAACATCTTCATCAGCACCGAGGAGAGCTAAGTGACCGACCAGACCCCCGCGGCCGCCGGCGCCGGCGAGTCCCCCGTGTGCCGCCGTCTCGTCGGCCGCACCGCCGTCATCACCGGCGCCGGCAGCGGCATCGGCCTGGCCACCGCCCGCCGGCTGGCCTCCGAGGGCGCGAACGTGGTCTGCGCCGACATCGACGAGAAGGCGGGCAAGGCCGCCGCCGAGGAGGTCGGCGGCACCTTCGTCCAGGTGGACGTGACCGACTCCGACCAGGTCGAGGCGCTGTTCAAGACCGCGTACGACACGTACGGCTCGGTGGACGTGGCCTTCAACAACGCCGGCATCTCGCCCGCCGACGACGACTCGATCCTCACCACCGGGCTGGACGCCTGGAAGCGCGTCCAGGAGGTCAACCTCACCTCCGTCTACCTGTGCTGCAAGCACGCGCTGCCCTACATGCAGCGCCAGGGCAAGGGCTCCATCATCAACACCGCGTCCTTCGTGGCCGTGATGGGCGCCGCCACCTCGCAGATCAGCTACACCGCCTCCAAGGGCGGCGTGCTGTCGATGTCCCGCGAGCTGGGTGTGCAGTTCGCCCGCGAGGGCATCCGGGTGAACGCGCTGTGCCCGGGGCCGGTGAACACGCCGCTGCTGAAGGAGCTGTTCGCCAAGGACCCGGAGCGCGCCGCGCGCCGCCTGGTGCACGTCCCCGTCGGCCGGTTCGCCGAGCCCGAGGAGATCGCCGCCGCGGTCGCCTTCCTCGCCAGCGACGACTCCTCCTTCGTGAACGCCGCGGAGTTCCTGGTGGACGGCGGTATCGCAGGGGCGTACGTCACACCCGTGTAGGCCACAGCCTTCTTCACGGATACAGTCCGAAGATCACCGACGGGACCGGTGCCCCGGCGCGCCGGTCCCGTGGGCCACTGTCCGCAGGAACGTCAAAGCCGACCTTCCGCCCCTATCACCGGAGAACCATGCGCACCAGACACGCCCTCGCCCTGGGGCTCGCCACCGCCGCGACCGTCTCGACCCTGGCGGCCACCGGCCCGGCCGTCGCCGCGAGCCCCGCGCACCCCGCGAAGGCACCGGAGCGTACGAGCTGTCCGCAGCTCTCCAAGAGCATCAAGTGGTACGGCGACAACCGCGCCAGGATCCAGCGCATGATCGACGAGCGCGGCATCTGCTCGCACCCGAAGCCGGGCCCCGAGGGCCGCCCCGTCGCCGCCTTCGACTGGGACAACACCGTCGTCAAGAACGACATCACCGACGCCACCCTCGCCTGGTCCCTCCGGCACGACAAGATCCTGCGGCCCAAGAGCTGGAAGTCCACCAGCCCCTGGATGACCAAGGCCGCCGACCGCGCCCTGACCAAGGCGTGCGGCACCTCCGTCCCCGTCGGCCGCCCGCTGCGCACCTCCAAGAACGTCGCCTGCGCCGACGAGATCATGGAGATCCGCGGCAAGGCCCGCACCATGGACGGCAAGGCCGCCTTCGCGGGCGAGTGGAACCACCGCCGCACCAAGCCCGAGTACGCCTGGGTGCCGCAGCTGTTCGCCGGCCTGACCCCGGCCCAGCTCACCTCGTACACCCGGCAGGCCCGCGCGGAGAACCTCGCCGCCCCGATCGGCGCGAAGCAGACCGTCGGCACCCACCAGCTGGCCGGCTACATCCGCTACTACGACCAGCAGAAGGACCTGATCCGCACCCTCAAGGCGGCCGGCTTCCAGGTCTACATCGTCTCCGCGTCCTCGGAGACCATCGCCGAGGCGTGGTCCGGCGGCGTCGGCGTCGACCGCGCGCACACCATCGGCGTCCGCAGCCTGATGAAGAACGGCCGGTTCACCACCGGCATCCGCGGCTGCGGCGACGTCAAGGACGGCCACGGCGAGGTGCTGCCGTACATGGACGGCAAGCGCTGCCTGATCAACCAGGAGATCTTCAAGATCAAGGGCGCCGAGGCGTGGCGGTTCCAGGACCCCGCGCACCGCATCGCGCTCGGCGGCGGCGACGCCAACACCGACGTCACCTTCGTCAACGACGCCACCGGCATCCACCTGGCCATCAACCGCAACCAGCCGGAACTGATGTGCCGCGGCTACGACAACGCCGACGGCCGCTGGGTGGTCAACCCGATGTTCATCGAGCCGCTGCCGCAGAAGTCCGGTACGTACCCCTGCGCCACCACCGGCTACACCAACACCGACGGCGGCCCTGGCCCGGTCCGCCGCCCCGACGGCACGGTCGTCCCCGACCAGCGGGACCGCGTCCACGCCTGACCCGCCCGGAGGGCCGCGCTACAGGAAGGTGCGGCCCTCCCCGCGGTACGTCGGCACCGTCGCCACCACCCGGTCGCCCCCGACCAGGTGCAGCTCCGCGAACCGCTCGCACAGCTCACCGGCCTTCGCGTGCCGGAACCACACCTTGTCGCCGAGCAGCAGCCCGTCGGCGGCCGGCCCCAGCAGCGGCGTCTGCACCTCGCCCGCCTCCTCCTGCGGGTCGTAGCGCAGCCCCTCCGGCAGATACGGCACCGGCGACCGGTCCCGCCCCGCGACGCCCGACGCCGGATACCCGCCGCCCAGCACGGTCACGACACCCGGCCCCGGCCGCCGCACCACCGGCTGCGCGAACAGCGCCGCCGGACGCCCCGTGAACGACCGGTAGTTGTCGAACAGCCGCGGCACATACAGACCCGACCCCGCCGCGATCTCGGTCACCGCGGCCTCCGCCGCCGTGTGCTGCACGCTGCCCGTGCCGCCGCCGTTGACGAACTCCAGGTCCGGCGCCGCCTCCCGGACCGCGCGCACGACCTCCCACCGCCGCCGCGCCAGATCCCGGCGCGCCGCCGCCTGCACCGCCCGTACGGCACGGGAGCGCAGCGGATGCCCGGCGACCGCGTCGCCCACCCCCGCCACATGCCCCTCGTACGCCATCAGGCCGGCCACCCGGAAACCCGGACGGCGCGTCACCGCGCGGGCCAGCGCGGCCACCTGCTCGGGACGGGCCATCGGCGACCGGCGCGCGCCGATCCGCACCCGCCCGCCCAGCGGCCGGTACGCGGTGTCCCACTCCAGACACACCCGGACCTCCTCGCCGCCTCCCGCGGGCCGGGCGGCGTCGATCAGCTCCAACTGCGCCGCATCGTCGACCATCACCGTCACCGCCGCCGCCAGCTTCGGATCGGCGGCCAGCTCGGCGAAGCCCGCCCGGTCCGCCGACGGATACGCCAGCAGCACGTCCTCGATCCCGGACCGGGCCAGCCACAGCGACTCCGCCAGCGTGTAGCTCATGACACCCGCGAAACCGTCCCGGGCCAGCGCCCGTTCCAGCAGGGCCCGGCAGCGCACCGACTTGCTCGCCACCCGCAGCGGTTTGCCCTGCGCGCGCCGCACCAGGTCCGCGGCGTTCGCGTCGAAGGCGTCGAGGTCCACGAGCGCCAGCGGCGCGTCGAGATGCGCGGTGGCCCGGTCGTAACGGGCCCGGTCGGCAGCCGTGTCGCACGTATACGGGGACATGGCCGCAGCCTGCCAGAACGCCACACGGGTGGGTAGGGGGAGAGAACACGACAGACCGGACGCCGGAGCGCCGGGGGAGGACGGACGGGTTGGAGCACCGGCGGCGGCAGCCCGTAGAGTGAGCGGGCGCCGCAACCAGCAGGTCAGCGGCGTGATGTCCGGATACGAACCACCCTGCCCCGATTGCCGGCCGGGCCGGGGACCAGGGGCGCGAGGGGGAGCGCGGGTGAGCACCGAAGCCGATTTCGCCGACGCGCATCGCCTTCCCCGCACCCCGCCCCCGCAGGTACCGGCGCCGCCCGCCGAGGATCCGCGGACGGCCGTGCTGCGCCCCGTCCCGCCGGAACGGCCCGCGAAGTCCGGCCCGGTCCCGCCCGCCGCGCCGACGGGCCCGGCCGCGGCGGCAGGCGGCCCGCCGGAGAACATCCCGCCCCGCCCCGCCCACGCACCGGCAACGCCACACCCGGACAAGCCGTCCGTCCCGCCCCAGGCCGCGACGGACCGTTCCGCCGCGCCCCGCGACACCGCGGCCTTCCACCTCGCCAACAGCGGAGCGCTCTGGGACGGCGACCCGCAGCCCCCCGGCGCCGCGCGCCCGGAAGACCACACCGCGCCCGAGGACCTGCCGCCCCCCACCGGCCGCCCCCTCACCGGCCCGCTCGTGCCCCCGCCCCCCGCCGCCCCGCCGGACGCCGCCCCGGCCCCGCACCGCTCCGTGCGGCGCACCGCCCTGGCCGCCGCCGGACTGGTGCTCGGCGTCGGCCTCGTGGCGGGCGCCGCCGCGGGCAGCTGGCTCGCCGGCGACGCCGACGGCAGCCCCGCCGCCGAAGCGGTCTTCGCGCACGGCCGCGAGGCCTGGCACAGCGCCCCGGTCGACACGCTCTTCCCCCGCACCCTGAACGGCCTGGGCACCGGCCCCGGCGGCGCGGACCGCACCTGGACCCGCATCGCCGTCGCGCCCGACAGCGGCTGCGCGGGCGCCTTCGACCCGCTGCTGAGCAAAGCGCTCGCCCCGGTCGGCTGCGACCGCCTGGTGCGCGCCACCTACGTCGACGCCACCCGCACCAGCGTCATCACCGTCGGCGCCGTCTCCACCAAGGCCGACCGCACCGGCATGGCGGACCTGCGGCGCCGCTTCGCCAACGAGCACCTGGACACCCGTACGGACCTGATGCCCCGCCCGTACGCCGCCAAGGGCACCCCCGCCGCGGACTTCGGGCCCGCCCAGCGCGCCAGCTGGAGCATCCGCGTCCTCGACGACCTGCCCGTGGTCGTCTACGGCGTCTCCGGCTTCGCCGACGGCCGTACGGTCGACGACCCGCAGCCCGCCGCCGAGGCCACCCGTCCCGGCGCCACCACCGCCCCCGCCGAAGCCGGGCTCGGCCATGACGCGAAAGCCGTCGCCGACCGCATCGAGCAGACCTTCCGCAAGCAGGCCGCCAAGGGAACCACGGAGCCGCAATGACCAGGAGGACCCTGCCGCGCGCCGCCGGCGTCGCACTGTCCGCCGCCGCGCTGACCGTGCTGCCCGCGCTGCCCGCCCACGCCGACGGCATACGGGCCCAGGAATGGGCCCTGAAGGCCATGAACGCGCAGGACGCCTGGGAGACCACCAAGGGCGAGGGCATCACCGTCGCCGTCCTGGACACCGGCGTCGACGCGAGCCACCCCGACCTCCAGGGCCAGGTGCTGCCCGCCAACGACCTGGTCGGCTTCGGCGCGAGCCCCGGCGAGAAGGCGTGGGCGGAGCACGGCACCGCGATGTCCGGCATCATCGCGGGCCACGGCCACGGCACCGACCGGGCCGACGGTGTGATCGGCGTGGCACCGGAGGCGAAGATCCTGCCGGTCCGGGTGATCCTCGAAGACAGCGACCCGGAACGCAAACGCGCCCGCGCCGAACGCGCGGGCGCCCTCGCCGACGGCATCCGCTGGGCCACCGACCACGGCGCCGACGTGATCAACCTGTCCCTCGGCGACGACAGCAGCTCCGCGCACCCCGAGCCCCGCGAGGACGCCGCCATCCAGTACGCGCTGAGCAAGGGCGTCCCCGTCATCGCCTCGGCCGGCAACGGCGGCAAGGACGGCGACCACGTCTCCTACCCCGCCGCCTACCCCGGCGTGATCGCCGTGACCGCCGTCGACCAGTGGGGCTCCCGCGCCAACTTCTCCACCCGCCGCTGGTACGCCACGGTCTGCGCGCCCGGCGTCGGCGTGGTCATCGCCAACCCGGACCGCAAGTACTACGAGGGCTGGGGCACCAGCGCCGCGTCCGCCTTCGTCTCCGGCGCGGTGGCCCTGATCCGCGCCGCCCACCCCGACCTGAGCCCCGCCCAGATCAAGCGGCTCCTCACCGACACCGCCCAGGACGCACCGGAAGGCGGCCGCAACGACGAACTGGGCGCGGGCATGGTCGACCCGGCCGCCGCGATAGAAGAGGGCAACACCCTCAAGCCGGTCCCCCAGAAGCCCGAAGCCGCCGCCTACACGAAGCGTTACTTCGGCACCGGCCCCACGGCCGAACCGCCCACCGACGACTCCACCTGGCTCCCGTGGACGGCGACGATCGCGGGCCTCGCCCTGATCACGGCGTCGGCGATCTTCTGGCGTAAGCGGACCTGACAGAAGCCGCAGCCGTACGACACGGAAACCGACGCACGAACCGCACCCGTCCCAGCCCACACGGCGCCGCACCAAGCCACCCACAGCACACCCCACCCCCTCCCTCCCCACCCTTCCCACGGAAGGGGGCGGGCCGGAGCGGCCTGCCGCGCAGGCCCGCCCCCGAACCTGACAGCCCCGCGCAGCGGCCACAGCCCGCCGCAGGCGCGAACGGCGGGGCAGCGGAAAGCGGACCGGACCGACGAGCCGGACATCCGCGCCCAGAGGGCGCTCCGCAGCGGCCACAGCCCGCCGCAGGCGCGAACGGCGGGGTACCTGAAAGCGCACGGTCACCGACGACCCGAGAAGCCCGCCGCAGGCGCGAAACGGCGGAGAACCCGAAAGCGCACGGTCACCGACGACCCGACAAGCCCGCCGCAGGCGACCGCCCCGCCGCAGGCGCGAAACGGCGGGGTACCCGAAAGCGGACCGGACCGACCGGCCCGAAACCCGGGCCCAAAGGGCCCACCGCTAGGCTCGGCACCGTGCTCAAGAACATCCCCACCTCGGACTTCTCCGACGACGACGGTTCCGCCGACCCGGAACTGGCCGCCGCGCTGGCGGACCACGCGGCCGCCCCCACCGCCGACACCGAGAACCGGCTCCTCCCGCTGCTGAGCCGGGCCCGGCTCCTCGTACCGGTCGTAGCCGTCCTCGGCGAGGTGGAGACCGGCCCGGACGGCCTCAAGCGGGAGAAGACGAGCGACATGGCGGTGCCGACGCTCCAGGCCCCCGACGGCCGCCGCGCCCTGCCCGCCTTCACGTCGATGGAGACGCTGCACCGCTGGCGCCCGGACGCCCGCCCGGTGGCCGTGCCGCTGCGGCAGGCGCTGCTCGCCGCCGCGCACGAGAAGGCGGACACCGTCGTGATCGACCTGGCGGGCCCGGCGACGTACCAGCTCACCGGGGCCGCGCTGCGCGCCCTCGCGGAGGGCCGGGAGAGCACCGACCCGCGCGCCGACCCGGCCGTCGCCGACGCGCTGCGCGCCCTGCTGGACGCCGAGCCGGATGTGCTGGCCGCCCGCCTGGACCCCTCGGCGGAGGCCGACGCGACCCTGTCCCTCGGGCTGGCCCCGGACGCCACGCCCGCCGCCGTCGCCCAGCGCCTGGCCCCCGCGCTGGCCGCCGACGAGACCCTGCGCTCCCGGCTCATCCGGGGCCTCGACCTGGCCCTGCTGCCGCCGGGCACGGACACCACCGGGGCGTTCTTCACCCGCTGATCGCCGGCCTCGGACCCCGGACCCGGACCCCGGCCTCGGACCCCGGACCCGGGCCTCGGTCCCCGGCCCCAGACCCCGGCCCCCGCGCGCACCGCCCTCAACAGGCGGAACTCCTCCCCCCGCCGCACAATGCGAAGGAGAGCACAAGATCCGGGCGAGGAGGCCCCATGGAGACGACAACGGAGACCCGCACGGTCGTATCCGAGTTCCTCGGCACGCTGCTCCTGGTGTTCTTCGCCGTCGGCTCCGCGGTGCTGGCCGGCGAGTACATCGGAACCTTCGGCATCGCCCTGGCGTTCGGCTTCACCCTGCTGGCCCTGGCGTACGCGATCGGCCCGATCTCGGGCAGTCACGTCAACCCGGCGGTGACGCTCGGCATGCTGCTGGCGCACCGCATCACACCCCGTACGGCGATCGAGTACTGGATCGCCCAGCTGCTGGGCGGCATCGTCGGCGCCGCGCTGCTGTTCCTGGTCGCCAAGCAGGTGCCGGGCCTGAAGACCGACGAGGCCTTCGGGTCCAACGGCTGGGCCGACCGCTCGGCCGTGCACATCAATCTCGGCGGCGCCTTCGTGGCCGAGATCGTGCTGACGTTCCTGCTGGTGTTCGTGGTGCTGGCGGTCACGCACCGGGTGGCGGTGGTCGGCTTCGACGGCCTGCCGATCGGCCTGGCGCTGGCGACCGTGCACCTCGTCGGCATCCCGCTCACCGGTACGTCGGTGAACCCGGCGCGCAGCATCGGCCCGGCCCTGTTCGCGGGCGGCGGCGCGCTGTCGCAGCTGTGGCTGTTCATCGTGGCGCCGCTGATCGGCGGCGCGCTGGCCGCGGTGGTGCACCAGGTCACCCACCCGCCGAACGAGCCCAAGCTGGTCGCGGACGAACGCTCCGCGACGTGACGGCACCGTAGCGACGTAACCGTAACGTCCCCGTACGACGAGGAGGCCGCCCCGGCACCATGGCCGGGCGCGGCCTCCTCGTGTCTGGGCGCGCGAGGTGCGCCCGGCGCGGCCGGTGCTATCCGTACACCGGCCCCGTGAACTTCTCCCCGGGCCCCTGCCCCGGCTCGTCCGGCACGACCGACGCCTCCCGGAAGGCCAGCTGGAGCGACTTCAGCCCGTCCCGCAGCGGCGCCGCGTGGTACGAGCCGATCTCCGTCGCGCTCGCCGTCACCAGCCCGGCCAGCGCCTGGATGAGCTTGCGGGCCTCGTCCAGGTCCTTGTGCTCGGCGCCGTCCTCGGCGAGCCCGAGGTTGACCGCCGCCGAGGACATCAGGTGCACGGCGACCGTGGTGATCACCTCGACGGCGGGCACGTCCGCGATGTCGCGGGTCATCGCGTCGAAGTCCGGGTTCGCGGGGGCGGCGGAACCGGCCGGCTCCGCCGGGCCGGGCTGCTGCGGGGTCTGGTCACTCATTGGCTCGCGCTTCACTTCCTGCTCAGGGGTCGGCCCCACCTTATGGTCCGCCCGCGCGCGGGCCGGGCCCGCCCCCGCACCCTGCCCGCAGACGAGTGGGGCCCGTGGCTTGACTCGTGTATTCTGGGAGTCCGACCGGCTGAGCACCGATGTGCCCGGCCCACAAGTGGAGGCTCCGATCTCCCACCCGACCAGCCTCAGGGCCGGCGGGTCAACGGTCAGGCTGCGCCCCGCGGTGACATCGCGGCGGTGCTCCCGATCCATTGAGGAGCCCCGCCTGTGTCCCGTCCGGGGCATTTTTCATGTACCGGCGCGGTTGGTCATACCGAAACAGACGTTACGCGGCAGTCCGCCAGGCCGTCGCGTGGTGCTACCGAGGAGGATCCATCAGCGCCGAGCCCCGCATCAACGACCGGATTCGCGTCCCCGAGGTGCGACTCGTCGGTCCCAGTGGCGAGCAGGTCGGCATCGTGCCGCTTGCCAAGGCCCTGGAGCTTGCGCAGGAGTACGACCTCGACCTGGTCGAGGTGGCGGCGAACGCCCGTCCGCCGGTCTGCAAGCTCATGGACTACGGAAAGTTCAAGTACGAGTCGGCCATGAAGGCCCGTGAGGCGCGCAAGAACCAGGCGCACACGGTCATCAAGGAGATGAAGCTCCGGCCGAAGATCGACCCGCACGACTACGACACCAAGAAGGGTCACGTCGTCCGGTTCCTCAAGCAGGGTGACAAGGTCAAGATCACGATCATGTTCCGTGGTCGCGAGCAGTCCCGCCCCGAGCTGGGCTTCCGACTGCTGCAGCGGCTCGCCGAGGACGTCCAGGACCTGGGGTTCATCGAGTCGAACCCGAAGCAGGACGGCCGCAACATGATCATGGTCCTCGGTCCGCACAAGAAGAAGACCGAGGCGATGGCCGAGGCCCGCGAGGCGCAGGCCGCCCGCAAGGCGGAGCGTCAGGGTCCTGCTGCGGAGCAGGGCGCCGAGGAGCCCGCCGAGGCGTGATCCAGGGCGCGAGCCCCGGACTGCGCCGGGGGTCGCCCCGGACAGCAACCGATACATCTGACGCCCCCGGGCGCCGGTCCCCGGACCGGTGGGGGCGCCACTCAAGAGGAGAGAACGGCGCATGCCGAAGAACAAGACGCACAGCGGTGCCAGCAAGCGCTTCAAGGTCACCGGCTCCGGCAAGGTGATGCGGGAGCGCGCCGGCAAGCGCCACCTGCTCGAGCACAAGTCGTCCCGCGTGACGCGTCGCCTCACCGGCAACGCCGAGATGGCCCCGGGCGACGCCGCGAAGATCAAGAAGCTTCTCGGCAAGTAAGTCCGCCGCCCGCCGTCAGGCGTGGCAGCAGGACCTGACCGGGACCGAAGTCGATTCGGGCCGCGTGACGACCACCGCGGCCCCGCTACAAGGAGTTAACAAGTGGCACGCGTCAAGCGGGCAGTCAACGCCCACAAGAAGCGCCGGGCGATCCTCGAGCAGGCCAGCGGCTACCGCGGCCAGCGTTCCCGCCTCTACCGCAAGGCGAAGGAGCAGGTCACCCACTCCCTCGTCTACAACTACAACGACCGCAAGAAGCGCAAGGGCGACTTCCGTCAGCTGTGGATCCAGCGCATCAACGCCGCTGCCCGCGCCAACGGCATGACCTACAACCGCTTCGTGCAGGGTCTGAAGGCCGCCAACATCGAGGTCGACCGCAAGATGCTGGCCGAGCTCGCGGTCAACGACACCAACGCGTTCGCCGCGCTGGTCGAGGTGGCGCAGAAGGCGCTGCCGAGCGACGTCAACGCCCCGAAGGCCGCCTGAAGCACGGCCTGAGGCACGTTCGCACGGACCCGCAGGCCCCCGGCCTGCGGGTCCGACGCTTTCCGCACGCCCTTCCGCACGCCGACGACATCCGAAGAAGTGAGCCGCCGCCCATGGGCACCCCCGAGTTGATCTCCCCGCGTTCCGCGCGCGTCGCCGCCGCCCGGCGGCTGGCCCGCCGCAACTTCCGCGGCAAGGAACGCCGGTTCATCGCCGAGGGCCCGCAGGCCGTACGCGAAGCCGTCGCGCACCGCTTCGCCGGGGAGCGCACGCTCGTCGAGCTGTTCGCCACCCCGGAGGCCGCCGAGCGGCACGCGGACATCGTCGGCGCGGTGCGCGCGGCCGGCGTGCCGGTGCACTACGCCGCCGACG